>CAYJGB010000026.1:0-26584 GCA_964369405.1 uncultured Eubacteriales bacterium | reverse complement strand
TTGGTGACCCGTACGAGAATCGAACTCGTGATACCGCCGTGAAAGGGCGGTGTCTTAACCGCTTGACCAACGGGCCGAATATGGTAGCGGAAATAGGACTTGAACCTACGACACTTCGGGTATGAACCGAATGCTCTAGCCAGCTGAGCTATTCCGCCAAATAATACTCGCTCAACTTGAGCAAGTATTATTATATCTTATTGGATATGATTTGTCAATACTTTTTTTGAAAAAATTATAAAAATATTTTTAGTCATATAATTCCATTATAACATTAAAAAGAAACAAAATTGTAACTTTTGATTAAAATTTTGTAACTTGTCAAATCAGCACTATGCATAGTATTTCGCTATTATATTTCTATTAAAGAATTTTATAACTGCACATATCGTTCTTTTTTGTCTATTATTCAATATATTACTGTCATTATCAACAAATTTGACCCTGTTTTTATGTTTGACATACACAACAAACACCCTTATAATAGGTATTGCAAGTTGTAACCTTGCTATTTTATTAACTTGACTTACTTTGTTTTTCGTTAAGTCATTTTATAAGGAGTACTTTATTATGTCAATTTCCAATAAAATCGGAAAAATAAAAAAATCTATGATTATTAAATCTGCTATCGCCGTTTCTATAGGCACTGTTGTTATTGCAACTTCTATTTTCTCTGTTGCTGCTTTAAACGATAGCTATACTATATTAGTTGATGACGAAACTTATTATGCTTCTTCTTTCAACTCTGACCCAGAGCAAATTTTACAAAACGCTAATATTACTGTAACTGATGCTGACAGCGTTGACTTTGATATTCAAAATAAAATTATTACTATTGATAGAGCGTTTGATGTTTCAGTAACAATAGATAGCAAAGCATATAGCGTATCAACTACAGATTGTACTGTTGCTGATGTATTAGAGCAAGCAAATGTGGAAATCCCAGAGAATTATACTGTGTATCCTTCTTTAGATACTATGCTTACTGATAATTCAAAAGTGAGAGTAGTACCTTTAGTTAACATCACAATAAAAGCTGATGGAGAAACTATAACAGAAGAAGTACCACAAGTAAAAGTACGTGAAATACTTGATATGTATAACATAGAGTTAGGTGAAAATGATACTACAAGTTTAACTTTAGACGCACTAGTAAACGAGGATACAGTTCTTGAAGTAGACAGAATAGAATATAAAACAACTACTAAAGAGGAAACTGTTGAATATAAAGTTAAAGAAACTGAGACAGACGAACTTTACCAAGGAGAAACAGAAGTTGTAAAAGAGGGTAAAGATGGTAAAAAGGAAGTCGAAGTAAAACAAACTTATGTTAATGGAGAATTAGCAGATGAAGTTGTATTGTCTGAAAAGTCAATTACAAAATCAGTAACACAAGAAGTGTTAGTAGGAACAAAAGAACAACCACAAACAAGTAGTAATACAGCAGTATCAGCAAGTTACTCAGGCGACTATGGTATACCAGTAAGTGTTAGTAACGGTGTATTATATGATTCAAGTGGTAATGTAGTGCCATATTCAACTACACTTACAGGCTCAAGTACAGCATATTACGCACCAGCAGGAGCACTTACAGCAACAGGTGTGCCAGCGTACTATGGAGGAGTTGCCGTTAACCCTAACATCATACCATATGGTACAAAAATGTTTATAGCAAGTGATGACGGTTTTGTATATGGATATGCAACAGCTGTAGACACAGGTGGAGCATTGATGGACGGTTCTGCACTAGTTGACTGTTACTATCCAACTTATGATGAATGTGTAACATTTGGTAGAAGAACAATGACTGTGTATATACTAGAATAATTAAATAGATTTCATTTAAGAAAATTGTAAAAAGACAAGGGAACAATAACGCCCTTGTCTTTTTTCTGTTTAAATTTAATTTTCGTTATTTTCATTTTCTGCTTCTTCTGCTTTTTCTGCTTTTTCCGATACAAACTTATCATATTGGTTTTTCATCTTTATTATGCCTTCTAAGTTTTCTCCACCTACATAAAATGCAACATCATTTTTATCAATTACAAAACCATACATATTTAAACTTTGTATTATACCTAATGCTCCTGCAAAACTTACCTTTTTAAGCCCTGCTTTTGCTCCATTGTTTTCTACAAATAATTTAAAACTCCTTGAGCTTTTTGCGATTTCTAACGATGTAAATAAAACTGCTATTGGTTTTGTTTTATCGTTTTCTACTAGCTCTACGCCCATTTTTCCAGTTTCTTTATCTTCATTGCTATTCATTATATATAATTCGCTTGTCATCAGCTTGTTAAGCATTAAATTATCAAGCTCTTTTATATACTTTCCTGCTCTTAGATTTTGGAAGAAGTTTATCATATATTTTCTAAATTCTCTGTTTTTATCTTCGTTTTTCCCAAAGATACTTTCAAGTGAATTAATCTCTATATGAAAACCTTTGCTTTCGTTATATACACACATTATTTTATCAGCACCATTTGCCATGCCTGTTTTTATGTATCTTTTAACTTCATCTTCGTCATTTAACTTCTGACTAATTACACCACTTAAGTTTTCTGATATCATATTTAGCACTCTGTCTTTTTCAGCTTCTCCACAAATCAATGTTATTTCATCGCCTACCATAAACATAGTTTTTGTGTTTTCGCTTACTAATGCATACAAATTGTCTTCTTTAATAAACTTCTCTATAAATATCTTTTTTGACTTATTTGATGTATCAATTATATTTCCTATTACAAAATCTACTTGTGGGTTTGTGTCAAGTGTGCCAGCCACTTGCTTTTTAAGCATATCATCTATTTGTTTATCTGCTAAATATGCCATTTGATGCAACATATCATAAGACATATCATTTAATTCTCTTTTGTTCTTATTGTTTGGTGTGCTGATAGTTTTATAAACTTCAAAAATTTCTTCTTTATTCATTTAATATATCCATTCCTTTTTTTATTTTAGATTATCATATCTGTATTATATTGTCAACTAAACGACTTATTAACAATACTATAGCATATGAACAACACGCTTTTTAACTGTAGATAAATAAATTTACCTTATTCACCAGTTTTTGCAAATTGACTATTATATAAATTACTGTAAAATCCACCTTTTTCTATCAACTCGTCGTGCGTTCCTTGCTCTATTATATTACCTTTGTTTAACACTAATATTATATCACTCTCTTTTATTGTTGATAACCTATGTGCTACTACAAAACTTGTCTTGTTTTGCATCATTTTTGTAAATGCTTCTTGTACTCTTTTTTCTGTTAGCGTATCTATACTACTTGTGGCTTCGTCTAATATTAACATCGGTGGGTTAGATAACATTACTCTTGCTATACATAAAAGCTGTTTTTGTCCTTGTGATAAGTTGTTTCCTTGCTCCGATATTATGGTGTCGTATCCGTTTTCCATCTGAGTTATAAACGAATGTGCAAAGGCACTTTTTGATGCTTTTACTATCTCTTCCATTGTAGCGTCTGGTTTTCCGTATGCTATATTCTCTTTTATCGTTGCACTATATAACCAACTTTCTTGTAATACCATTCCATACATTTTTCTAAGTGATGAACGTGTTATATCTTTAATATCTATGTCATCTACTTTTATTGTTCCAGATCTCACTTCGTAAAATCTCATCAGTAAGTTTATTAATGTTGTTTTTCCACATCCTGTAGGGCCTACGATTGCTACTCTTTGACCTGATTTTATACTTAAATTAAAATTTTCTATCAGTTTTTGTTCAGGTGTATATGAGAAATATACATTTTCGATATCAATTTTACCACTGACTTCTGTTATTATTTTTGCTGTCTTCTTATCTTCTGTTTGATTTTCCTCATCAAGAACTGCAAAAACTCTCTTAGCTCCTGCTACTGCTGTTTGTAGCTGTGACATTATCCCTGTTATCTCGTTAAATGGCTTTGTGTATTGGTTTGCATATGTTAAAAAACATGATAATTGCCCTACTGATAATACACCGTTTACTACACTTATTGCACCAACTACTCCAACACATGCATATACAATACCATTTAAAAATCGTGTACTAGGGTTTGGTAGTGAAGAAGCAAATTGTGCCTTATGTCCACAATTGTATAATCTATTGTTAATCTCATCAAACTTTTCTTGGTTTATATCCTCCATTAAAAAAGCTGTGTTAACCTTTTGGTTTCCTACTATTTCTTCTACAAATCCACTTAGTTCTCCTTGTGTTTGTTGTTGCTCTTTAAATAACTTAGCACATAACTTAGCTATGAATGTAGCTACTACTAATGATATAGGTGTCATAATTACAACTATTAATGCTATTTGAAAATTTATCGAAAATATAAATACTAATGTTCCTATTACAGTTATAACGCCAGAAAACAGTTGAGTTATACCTTGTAGTAATCCATCTCCTACTGCGTCTATGTCGTTTACAGTACGGCTTATTAAATCGCCATGTATGCTTCTGTCGATATATGATAGTGGTACATTGTTATATTTACTGAAAATATCTTTTCTGAGTGCTTGAACAGTGCTAAAGCTAATTTTGTAGGTGCATAACCCCATAAGCCACTGAAACAAAGCACTTAAAACGATAGTTCCAACTAATACACATAAGATATAAAATACATTATCAAAGTTTACATTACCTTTTTCTATAATATTATCAATAGCTTCACCGACCAAGACAGGACCTAATAAAGTTAAAACTACACTTACTACAGCACAAACTAAAGCACCGATTAGTGCGACTTTCTGATTTTTTGTATAAGATAATATTCTCCTGATTGTTTCTTTATATTGCATTATTTTTGTACCTCCTCTTTAGATAGCTGAGAAAGACAAATTTCTTTATATGCATCACAATTTTGGAGCAAGTTTTCGTGTTTATCAAAACCTCTTATAAAACCATTTTCTAAGACAAGAATTTTATCAGCATTTCTTATTGTCGCTACTCTTTGAGATACTATTATTACTGTCGAGTTTTTAATATCTTCTTTTATTGATGTTCTAAGAGATAAGTCTGTTGCATAATCTAATGCACTTGCACTATCGTCAAGTATTAATATTGATGGTTGCATTACTACTGCACGTGCTATTGTTAAACGTTGCTTTTGTCCTCCACTTAAGTTTTTGCCACCTTGCACAAGCAAAGTTTCCTCTTTTAGTGGTAGTGTATTTACAAAATCTATCGCTTGTGCTGTTTTTAAGGCTCTTTGTATTTCCTCTTTTGTTGCTTGCTTTTTACCATATCTTATATTATTGCTTATTGTTCCTGAAAAAAGCACTGCGTTTTGTGGTACTAAACCACAATTGCCTCTTAAATAGTCAAATGTTAAGTTCTTTATATTTTCTCCACTAAATAAAACTTCTCCATTGCTTACATCATAAAATCTTGGAATTAAGTTTACTAAAGTTGACTTTCCGCTTCCTGTAGTTCCTATAATTCCAATTGTTTCACCTTCCATAATTTTAAAGTTTATATCAGTTAGTACATTGTCACCACCATAATTAAAACTTACATTTTTAAACTCTATTTTTGGAGTGCTTTTTGATGTTGTGATATCTTTTTTATTGCCTTGTACGATTGATGGTTGTGTGTTTAGGACTTCACTAACTCTTAATGCACTAGCATATGCTTTTGTAAAAATAACTACTAAATTTGCTACTACTATAAGTGCTAATAAAATTTGTGTCATATAATTTACAAGTGCTATTATTTCGCCAGAAAGCATTGCACCGTCATTTACAAAGTACGCTCCAAACCACACTATTAAAACAATTGCTAAATTAGTTACTAAAAAGGTAGCTGGGTTTAGTAATGCTGAAAGTCTACCTACTCTAATATACTGATTAGTTAAGTCTTCGTTTACATCATTAAACCTTTCCTCGTCCTCTTTCTGTTTGTCGAATGCTCTAATAACTCTGTTGCCCGATAAATTTTCTCTAGTTATAAGCGATATTTTATCTAACTTTTTTTGAATACGTGTAAAATAAGGCACACTCTTACTCATAACTAAGTACAAGATAGTAGCTATGAGAATAGAAGCGATTAAAAATATGATAGATAAAGTTGAGTTTATAGAAAAAGCCATAATCATAGCACCGATTACAAGAAACGGAGCACGAATTACAAGTCTTATAAGCATAGCAACAGCCAGTTGTAATTGATTAACATCGTTAGTCATTCTTGTTATTAACGATGGAGTACCTATTTTATCAAGTTCTTTAAAGGAGAGTTTATTAATATGAGCAAATAAAGCACTTCTAAGTTTAGTACCAAAACCTTGTGAGGCAATAGACGCCGATTTTTGACATACTAAAGCACTAGCAAGCCCGACAGCACCTAAAAGAACCATAACAATACCCATATGGATAATATAGTCAGTATCTTTATTTACAATACCTATATCGATAATACTTGCCATAACTAAAGGAACTATTAGCTCGAAGATAGCTTCTAATAGTTTGCAAATAGGGCCAACTATTAGTTGAACCTTATATTTTTTAAGATAAGAAAATAAAATACGCACAAAAAGACTTCCTTTTATTAATAATGTGACTGACGCATATGGAAATTGTTCATCATATCATACAATCCCGTTGTAGGGATTAAATACATTTTCGTCCGAAATTCTTCAAATTCACAAGAAAACGGGAGCATATGGAATGCTCCCCTACAAATATTTGATAATATTAACATTAGTGTGACAGCCTCATGTTATATGATATAAATTAAATTACTTTTCTGAACCTAAGAAGAATAATGCAACTGTTCCAGGTCCTGAATGTGCTCCGATAACTGGTCCGATGTAGTTAATATATATATTCTTTGTTTTGTGTATTTCTTTTATTCTTTTCTCTACATATTTAGCATCGTCTAAGCAGTCACCATGACTTATGAATACTGTTTGTTCGCTAGGGTCAATAGCTGTTTTTGTCATTATATTAACTAACATATCTAAAGATTGTTTTCTACCACGAACTTTATTTTTTGGCACTAGATGTCCATTATTATCAACGTGTAGTATAGGTTTAATGCTAAGTGCTGAGCCAATTAATGCTGCTGCTGAAGATACTCTTCCACCTCTTTTTAAGTGATGCAAATCATCAACTGTAAACCAGTGACATAAATTATTACGGTTAGCTACAACCCAATCAACTACTTCGTTTAAAGATAGTCCCAATTTTTTCTTTTGAGATGCATACCATACTAGTAGTCCTTCGCCCATACTTGCAGCTAATGTATCTACTATTTTTATTGTTCTGTCTGGAAACTCATCTTTAAGTTCAGCCTCAGCCATTTTTCCAGATTGGTATGTTCCACTAAGCCCAGATGAAAACGCTAGATATAATACATCTTTACCCTCAGCTAAACAAGTTCTAAATGCTTCTGTAGCATATGCAGGGTTTAACTGTGTAGTAGTTGGCATATTGCCTTGTCTAATTAAATCATAAAAGTCTTTAATCTCTTTTTCTTTGTTTTGTAAAGAAAAAGCAGTGCTTTTATCGTTCAAATTATAACTTAAAGGTAAAATCTCTACTCCAGTATCTTTGATTAAGTTTTGAGAAAGGTCACAACACGCATCTGTAAATATAACATATTCGCTCATAATAAAATCTCCCTTTTAATTATTGGTAATAAATGTTTTTTTAATTGATATATTAATTTTAAACTAAATAAGGTGTTTGTTTATGCTTTAAAAGAATTATATTTTATTTCATATCTTTTTTTAATTCATTTCTTTTTTATTTATTCTTAGCATATTAATTATAAGTAGAAATTTAAATTATTTTAGAATTTGAAATGAGTGATTAGTTTTGAGAAAAAAACGTTTTATTTTTAATGCAACTGTCCTTACTGGTACAGCATTAATTACGCAAACTATCGGTATGTTCTTTAGGGTGTATATGGTTAATGCTATTGGCACACAGGGTATTGGACTTTATCAGCTAGTGTCTAGTGTGTATCTTTTGACTGTTACCTTTTGTACTAGTGGTATAACATTAGCTGTTACTAGGCTTATTACAGAAACTCTTGCATTAAAGGAATATAAAAAATCTAAAACTGTTATACGTACTTGTATGTTTATTGCACTAGTTTTAAGTCTTATAGCTGGTACGTTATTATATTTTAATGCTCAATATATTGGAGATAATATTTTAAAAGACAGTAGAACTATATTATCTCTTAAAATACTAGCTCCTAGCCTGCCTTTTTTATCGATATCAGCGTGTTTTAGAGGTTATTTTTACGCTAAGAGAACTGCTATAAAAACTGCAACAGAACAACTGCTAGAACAAATTATTGAGATTATAATATTTGCTGCCATAATAGGTAGTATGGCAGATAAAGGGCTTGAGTATGCTTGTGCATCTATTGCAATTGGTGCGACAGTGTCTGAATTTATTTCATGTGGATACTCATATTTAATGTACAGAATTGATATGATAAAAGTTAGTGGTAGTGAAAAAGTCGAGCCTAGTATGCTTAAAAAGATAGCATCTATAGGAATACCAGTAACGCTTAGTTCTTGCCTTAGAACAGGACTGTTTACAGTAGAGAACATATTAATAATATCAGGGCTTAAGAAATATGGCTCGAGTTATGAGAAATCATTATCCGACTATGGAACGATAACAGGGTTAGTAGTGCCAGTGCTTGCTTTTCCAGCAGCATTTTTGATGTGTTTTTCTAATCTGATGATACCAGAGATGTCAGAGGCGAAAGCCACAGTAAGAGAAAATTCAATAAATTATATGACACAAAGAATAATAAGGTTTGCATTACTATTTTCTTTGCCGTTATCAATGATATTTTTCTTTTTTGCAAACGACATTAGTATGATGTTATATGGCAGTGAAGATGCAGGTTTATATATGAGGTGGCTTGCACCGATAGTACCACTTATATATTTAGATGCAGTAGTAGACGGAATGTTGAAGGGTTTAAACGAGCAAATGCACTATTTGACTTACAATATACTGGACTCGGTAGTGAAGGTGACGTTGATATATTTTTTATTACCGATATTTGGACTAAAAGCACTAGTAGCGATAATGTTTTTAAGTTCGATACTAAATTGCACATTAAGTTTAAAGAGGTTGTTGGAGGTAACAAAGCTTAAGTTTAAAATGATAGAGTGGGTATTTAAGCCATTATTAGGAATAATGATACCATGTTTTGTATTAGAATTACTGGAGAGAAACGGAATTTTACCACAAAACCATATATGTACGATAGCGTACATACTAATAAGTTTAATAATATATATGATAATAATGATATTAACAGGTGCTATGAAAAAAGAAGAGGTAGAGTGGATAAAGAGAACAGTTACATTAAAATAAACATCTAATCATTAGTAACAAAAACAACAGGCAAACATAAAGTTTACCTGTTGTTTTTTAATTATAAAATTATTAGTTTGTAATTGTTTGCTCTGTTTCTTTGTCAAATAAATGAATTTTGTTAGGGTCAAGAGCAATCTTGATTTTATCACCAGGTTTTGCTACTGATGTAGGCTCAACTCTAGCTGTTAATGGTGCTCCTGATATATTTAAATATAAATATGTTTCAGCTCCCATTAATTCTGTAACGTCTACATTTACATCAATTATACAGCTTTTGTCTACTTGTGCTATGAAGTCTGGCTCGTCGTGTACGTTCTCTGGACGAATACCTAATGTAACTTCTTTACCAACATATTTTTCTAAACAGTTGTTAGGGTTTTTACTTGCTGGTAAGTTTACTTTGTAATTATCAAATGCTAATGCGAAAGCATTGCCGTTTTTAACAACTTTTGCTGGCCATACGTTCATTTGTGGTGAACCTATAAATCCTGCTACGAACTCATTACATGGACGCTCGTATAAGTTTTGTGGTGTGTCTACTTGTTGTACTAGACCATCTTTCATTACAACAATTCTTGTACCCATTGTCATAGCTTCTGTTTGGTCATGTGTTACGTATATAAATGTTGTTCCTAATCTTTGGTGTAATTTAGAAATTTCTGTACGCATTTGTGCACGTAGTTTAGCATCTAAGTTTGATAGTGGTTCATCTAGTAAGAATACTTTAGGGTCACGAACAATAGCACGTCCTAAAGCAACACGTTGACGTTGTCCACCAGATAATGCTTTTGGTTTTCTATCCAATAAGTGAGAAATATCCAAAGTTCTTGCAGCTTCTTCAACACGTCTGCGAATTTCTGGTTTTGGAGTTTTAGCAATTTTTAAACCAAACGCCATATTATCATATACTGTCATATGTGGATAAAGCGCATAGTTTTGGAAAACCATTGCAATATCTCTGTCTTTAGGTGCAACGTCGTTAGCTAATACATCGCCAATACGTAACTCACCCTTACTGATGTCTTCAAGTCCAGCAATCATACGTAGTGTAGTAGATTTACCACAACCTGATGGCCCTACAAGGATAATAAATTCTTTGTCGTCAATTTCTAAGTTAAAGTCAGAAACTGCTGTTACATTCCCATCATAAATTTTATAGATGTTCTTTAATGATACTTTTGCCATAACTTATACCTCCTAACCCGACGAATGTTCGGGTTTTAAATTTCTTTTACTAATATACCAGATTTTATAACAATTTTCTAGTACTTTTTTTACTAAACATTCACAGTTTAATTTAGATAAATTTTACACGGAGCATAACATATTACTATTTTTTAGGTAATATTGCTAATAAAAATTTGTGATATGTCAAATTCTGTCAGTTCTCTACATTCACCTTTAGTCAATTTTTCATCTAATGCTAGTGAACCTATCTCAATTCGTTTTAAATATAGCACTTTAAGCCCTACACTTGCAAACATTCTTTTTACTTGATGATACTTTCCTTCGCATATTTGAATTTGTACTATTTTATTATCAATATCTATTATTTCCGTGTATGCTGGTTTGCACACAGTTTTATCATCAAGTATTATACCACACTCAAATTCATTTTGCATTACTTTTGTGAAATTTCCGTTTAATTTTGCCAAATATTTCTTATAAACTTTTTTTAACGGCGAAGTTATTTTATGTGCAAAATTACCATCATTCGTAATTATAAGTAATCCCTCTGTATCTTTGTCTAGTCTTCCTACTGGAAATAAGTCTTTTCTTTGTAAATGTTGTGGTATTATGTCTATAACTGTCTTATCTTTTTTATCTGTTGTTGCACTTATTACTCCTGCTGGTTTGTTCATCATTATATATAGCTTTTCTTTGATTACTATTTCTTTATCATCTATAAATAGCTTATCTATACTTGTGTCTATCTTGTAATCCGATTGTGTGCATATTTCGCCGTTTATTTTTACTCTTTTTCGCTTTATATCTTTTTTTACTTCGCTTCTCGCTTTAGTTGTTATATTTGATAATAATTTGTCAAGTCTTACTAAGCTCACTTTTTATCTTCCTTTTATTATATCGTTATTATTCTTCTTTATACTCAAACCCATGCATAAACCCATCTAGCTTTATACTGCTTATATCTCCTGCTATTACTTTTCCGTCGTATATAAGCATATTTGCTACTATATTTTCGCTCTGTGTTGGATAGTTTAGTATATCATAACTTACTTTTATGCAATCCTTACCTTTGTATTTATTTAAATCCAACCCTTGTGCAATTTGTATTTGATTATAATTTGTGTAAACTTCATTAAATTCCTGTGGAATTATTAGCTCTACTACTTCTGTAGGTTCTTTTCCTGTTTCCCAGTAAAACTGTTCTAAAAATTCAATTTGTTCTTCTATTGTCTGTGCTGACAAACTATATTTACCTATACTTGAACATACTGCATAACTTTTTACACTGTTTCCCATAGTTAAGCTAATTATTAGCAACGTTACAACTAAAATACTAATTACTATTATACTATACTTTTTTTTACTCACTTTTTTAATCACAAACATATAATACCCTCCCATATTTATTCTAATACAAACAAATATGAAAGTTTTTTGATTTTTATTACTGTTTTTAAGTAAATAAATACTTTTCTATCTCTAAAGTTGTTTTACATAATCTGCTTACGCCCATAGATTTCATTTCTTCTTCTTTGCCACAACCGTATGTCACCCCTATAAAGTCACAGCCTACTGTGTTTGCTCCGTTTGCATCAAAAGTAGTATCGCCTATCAAAACAAAATCTTCTATTTTATAGTCTGTATCTAGTTTTGTTATCAAGTGCTTTATTACATCTGCTTTTTCTTTTCTTTTTCCGTCTAGCGTTGACCCTACTATTATATCAAACTTACCACTAAGCCCTATTATTTCTAACACTTCATCTACTAACCCTTCATATTTTGACGTAGCTATACAAATAACTGCTCCACTGTTTTTAACTTTTTCTATCAAAATATCTATACCACTATACATTTTATTTTCTTTTATTCCACTTACTTCATAATGCTTTCTGTAAATATCTATTGCTTTTAGGGCTTCTTCATCACTTAATTTGCAAAGTTTCTTAAATGTCGTTAATAGTGGTGGTCCTACATATTTGCTCACATCATCGAGTGATGGACTATCTTTTTTTAGTTCATTCATCGCTTTTTCTATGCAACTTCTTACGCCTTTTGCTGAATCTGTTATTGTTCCATCTAAATCAAACATAACTACTTTATACTTACAATTCATTTTATTAACCTCATTTATCAAACTTGCTATCTGTTTTTGCTTGGAACTTTTCACTATTTACTGCAAATCTTATATGCTCGCCTTTTGCAATTTCTCCTGCCTCATCATAAGCCACTACTTCAAATGTGAACTTTCTACCATCAACTTCAATTAAGTTTGCTGTCGCACTTACTTTTGCATTTAGCGGTGTTGCACTTGTATGCTCTATATTTATCTTTGTTCCTACTGTTGTAAAATCGTCTTCAATATACTCTTTTGCTAGTGTTGCTGCTACATTTTCCATTAACGCTACTACCATTGGTGTTGCATATACTTCTAAATCTCCACTGCCTACATTTACTGCTAAATCTTCTAATACTACCATATCTTCTATTGTTAAACTCTTGTTTTTTTCCATTTTTATTACTCCTTTTAAATAAATCGATATTTTAATTGAAAAATTGTTCTAATAATGTTATACTATTAAACATTATTTATGCTTATTTTAACATAAACTAAATTAAATCGCAATTTATAACTTTAAGTTTGTTTTTATTAACTAGGTGGTAGGTGATTTTATGGCAAATACAAACAAGACAGACACTTTAAAAAATAGAATATACGCCATTGACGAAATGCGAGGACTATGCATAGTCGCTATGGTGATTTATCATCTAGGATATTCAATGTGGTATTTATATAATATCGAACTTGGGTATTATATTATGAAATACGAAGCTCCTATTGCTTTAGTAGGACCGTGGATGTTCATATTTATTTCGGGAATTTCATCAATGCTTAGCAAGTCTAACCTAAAAAGAGGTTTAAAACTTGCAGTTGTCGCTGTTGTAATATCGGCTGTAACAATTATGTTTGTTCCTCAAAGTGCAATATACTTTGGAGTAATACATTTTTTTGCAGTTGCTATGATATTATTCCATTTTATTAAACCAATTGTTATGAAAATACCATCTTTTATCGGTGCTATTATATCTCTTATGCTGTTTGCGATAACTTACACTGTGCCACAAGGATATTTAAGTTTCTTTGGATACAGAATATATGAGTTGCCGTCATATTTATATGAAAACAACTATCTTATGCCTTTAGGGTTTCCACCAAATGGTTTTATGTCGGCTGATTACTTTCCGATATTACCATACATATTTATGTTTTTAGCAGGAGGATTTATAGGAGTGCTTGCAAAAAACGGAAAGTTCCCTAAATTTTTATATAAGAGCAGAATAAAACCTTTATCATATTTAGGTAGACATTCACTAAGCATATACATATTACATCAACCAGTAATAATATTTGCTTTATGGTTGATAGTAGATATATTAAATATAAATTTAAATTTTTAATAAGTAAGAGTTTTAAAAGATGAAAGGAAGAAATAAAAAATGAAATTAGGTATAGTAGGATTACCAAACGTAGGAAAAAGCACATTATTTAACGCAATAACAAACGCAGGGGCGCAATCAGCAAACTACCCATTTTGTACAATAGAGCCAAATGTGGGAGTAGTAGCAGTGCCTGATAAAAGATTAGATGAGCTAGCAAAGATGTACGACCCAGATAAGATAACACCGGCATCAATAGAGTTTGTAGACATAGCAGGCTTAGTAAAAGGAGCATCAAAAGGCGAGGGATTAGGGAACAAATTTTTATCTAACATAAGAGAAGTAGATGCAATAGTGCATGTAGTAAGATGTTTTGAAAATGATGACATAATACACGTAGAGGGAAGCATTGACCCTAGAAGAGATATAGAAACGATAAGTCTAGAGTTAGTGTTGTCTGATGTAGAGATGATAGGAAGAAGAATAGACAAAACACAAAAGATGATAAAAGCAGATAAGAAGTATCAAATAGAGCTTGACTTTTTCAAGAGAGTGCAAGAAGTATTAAACGAGGGAAAAAGTGCAAGATGTGTAGAGTGCACACCAGAAGAAGAGGAGTTACTAAATAGTGTAGCACTACTAACAAGTAAGCCTATAATATATGCTGCAAATATGAGCGATAGTGATTTTTCACAAGGATTAGAAAGTAATAAATATTATAGTGAAGTAAAAGATATAGCAGAAAGTGAAAGTGCAGGAGTTTTACCGATATGTGCAGGATTAGAAGAAGAAATAACAGATATGGATGATGAAGAAAAAGCGATGTTTTTATCAGATATGGGACTTGAGCAGTCAGGGCTAGACAGACTAATAACAGAGTGTTATAGTTTACTAGGTTTAATATCATATTTAACAGCAGGTAAGCAAGAGGTAAGAGCATGGACGATAACAAGAGGAATGAAAGCACCACAAGCAGCCGGAAAGATACACACAGATTTTGAAAGAGGTTTTATAAGAGCAGAAGTAATAGCATATAAAGATTTAATGGAAACAAAAAGTATGACAGTGGCAAAAGAAAAAGGGTTAGTACGAAGCGAGGGCAAAGAGTACGTTGTGAATGATGGAGATATAGTATTGTTTAGATTTAATGTATAGAAATAATCTGATAAAGGAGATTATATTATGACAAAAGCAGATTTAGCACAACAATATTTTAAAGAGGGATATAATTGTTCGCAAGCAGTATTTGGAGCATTTTGTGACCTTTTCGATATGGATAAAGATACTGCAATGATATACTCATCTGGCTTTGGTGGTGGAATGGGCAGAATGAGGGAAGTTTGTGGAGCTGTTAGTGGAATGGTTATGGTTATAAGTATACTTTATGGTAGTGCTGACCCAAAAGCTAAAAGCGATGTTTATAAAAGAGTGCAAGAAGTATCTAATAAGTTTAAGGAGCAAAACGGTTCAATAGTCTGTAAGGAGCTGTTAGGGCTTACAAAAAAAAGTGAAATATCACCTATAGCAGAAGAAAGAACAAAAGAATACTATAAAAAGCGACCATGTGAACTTTTAGTATATGATTGTGCGCAGATATTAGAGGAATATATAAGTAGAAATCCGATTTCGTAGGAAATTTTTAATGTTTTCAAGTTTAATTTACAAAAAAATAACGGTGCTGTTTACTAAAACAGCACCGTTTTCTCTTTTATATTGGATTTACTCTCTCGTTATTTGCTAACGCTTTTACATCTTCTTCTATCTGTTTTATATATGTTTCGTATACTACTCCGTCTGCTTGTCCGTTTACTTGTGCAATGTATTTTCTGCTACCTGCATCATAATACTCTATTTTGTCAGACTCTTTATCATTGTTGTATATATACTCAACTGTTAATACTGCATCGCCTTGTTTGCTTAGTCCATCTGATGACTCTTCTCTCATAACTCCTGTTAAGTTTTGATAGAATGTTTCAAAATACACTGAATTAACTTCTTCTCCATCTGCTGTCGCTGTTAATTGTGTTGTTTCGTTACCCTCATCATCTGTTACTGTTTCATTGCCTACTTTATATGTATAAGTCTTTCCGTCTACTGTGACTTTTATGCTGTCTACATATGTATCTACTGGCTTTGCTATATATTCATACTTTAACTCATCAAATGATGTTGTCGCCCATCTTACTAATGTTTGGTCAATTGCATATATTATATCTTTATCATATGAATATACTGTTACTAGACCTTCTTCATCTATATCTGAAGCAGACATTGTTATTGTTTCTCCGTCAAAATCTGCTACTATCTTAGATTTAGGATTATCCAGCCCATATTCTTTCATTTGGTCATCTGTTGGATTATATGCTAACACCTCTGTTGCATTTAATCCTTTAACACTTCCCATTATCTCAGAAGAAACAACTATGTTTGCCGGTCTTTCTTCTGGGCTTGTCATTTTAAAGTATGCCTCTGTTGTCATATCATCATTTACTACTAAAACAACTTTTTCTGGGTAATTTGTTCCTGTAAGTGTTACCTTAACTGGCTCTATTAACTCTTCTGATGATGTTGCAGATGCATTTACTTCTAAGCTTATCAACTCAAGTGGTGAATAGAAAAATGGTTCTATACTTGCTCTTGATACTAAGTATACTGCTTTTTCATCTCCGTACTGCATATATGTTTCTTGTCCACCAGCAGCGTCATTTCCTATTTTCATAACGTTTTCTGTGCCATCTGAATATTTGCCCGTTACTACTGCTTGTGGTTTGTCTAGCCCGTAATCTTCTAAATTCTCACCGTTAATATCAATTATATCAAGTGTTGTCAAATTCGAAATGCTATTTGCTATCGCTGCTGTTTGTCCTCCAGAATTTACTCCTGCGTCCTCATACCCTACTATTGTGTATTGATTAGTTTGAGTTTCTCCAGTTGGGTTACCCTCAGCATCTGTTGCTTGCTCTGCTTCTAGTTCTACTACTTCTGATTTAATTGTATATTGTCCTGAATCGTTTTGAACATCTATCTCTGCTAGTGCTAAAGGTCCTTTTTCTGTAAGTACAACTTCACCAGCACTTATTATGTTTCCGTCAGCATCTTTTACTGACGGTATTACATTACCTTTTGCATCTGTTGCGTATTGTTCTCCGTTTTCATCTGTTGGGTAAGTAGGGCCTGTTGTATCATCTGTACTTTGTGGCATAAAATTCATAACAACAAATAATACACCAACTAAAACAACTACCGATACAACTGCTATTATAACATTTCTAGTTGTTTTTTTCATTATCTAGCCCTCCTACGAATCCACACGATTATACCAACTACAAGAATTAATATAGGTAGTATTGTTGTGAATATTATAGAAATTGTGCTTGCTTCATCTGCCATAATTCCTAAAGATAAGTCAACTGTATTTTTAGGTGCAATAATAACGCCTACTTCTTCTTTATCTGATTGAATATTAATTAAATTAATGAAATATTCTGCATTGTTAAATGTAGTGGCTGTTAAAAATTGCTCACTAAACATATAAGGTGTTGTGATTGTTACTACACTTGATTTGTTCTCGCCAGTTTCTCCATCTACTTTTGTACTTATCGCTCCTATTGAATATTTACCTGTTTCTGCTTCGTCTAAGTTAAAATTCTCATCATAATCAAATGGAACTAATGCTGCATTTTCTGATGTTGAAAATAGCGACACTACACTACCATCTTCTGGTATTATTACTGGCACACCGTAAACTTGAACAAGTGGTACGCTAGTGCTATCAAGTCCTGCTGTAAAGTTTTCATCATCATAGTCTAACACTGATACTCCTTCATCTGTTACTTTATATGATGCATCTGTTTCACTTACAAAACCATCTTCATAAGATATGTTCCAATCTTTTAATAAAGATTCTAATATTGGTGCGTCTGTTTGCATTGGTGTTGATGGAATATAAATTAATGTTCTTCCATAATCTCCATCGTTATCTAGGAAATCACTAATTTTATCTGAATATTCTACTGATAAATCTACTGTTGGTGCAAATAATACTAATACATTACTTTCTTTATCAAATTCTTCTGTAGCTATTTGTGTTTCTAACACTTCATAGTTGTTTTGTTTTAGTATTGCTTTAAATGAATTTGCATCATAGTCACCTAATCCATCTATAAATGTTATTTTTGTTTGTTCTCCACTTATAACATTCATAATTGCTGTTGTAACTGTTGGTTCTATGTTTATAGACTCAACTACTTGTTCGCCTGTTGTTTCGTCGTATACTAAGTTAAACAACATATCTGTAGTTAATATTCTATAGTCGTCACCTTTTTGTACTATGTAGTTTGTTGGCTCTAGTTGGTCATCTGGATACTCATTTACAAACGCAGGATTTGCATATAAATCTACATATTCAATATGAATTTTATCACTTTCTTGCTCATATTGACTTATTATTGTATATGCTTGAGTATATATATCTCCAGCTGTTTTATATTGTTCTTCGTCTGCTAGAATTGTTATATTGATATCTTCTTCTAAGCTATCTAGTAGATTTATTGTATCGTCTGATAGTTGATTTATTGAATTAGTCGAGAAGTCAAAATTTAAAAAATCGAAATTTTGAACTAGTAAACTTGCAATAATATTAATTATTATAATACCTGCAATAAATAAAGCTGTAATTACAGTTGCTGCTGTACCTTTTCTAAAAGCACGAGAAAGAAACACATTACCTGCTTTACCTCTATTTTTATTTTCTGCACTTGCACTACCTTGATAAGAAATTTGATTTTTATCAACATCGCTACTATTTTTATTATTTTTAAACATTATTTAATCCTCCTTAGCTCCAGCGTTTTTTCTCTATAACTTTAATAGTTAAAAAGATGAATATTGTAATTATACTAACAAAAAATAAAATATCTGAAATACTAAAGAGTCCTAATGATATTCTTTGTAAACGATAAGTAAATGAAAGCTCTTGAACTACTGTTGAAATAGCAGCAACTGGAATTATTGAAGCTACAGAGTCTAGCATATAGATAAACATACCAGCTACAAAACCTAATACAGCTGCAACTACTTGACTTTCTGTTAATGCTGATATAAATAACCCGATTGCTATTAATGAAGCACCTATTAAGTATAGTGCAACCATATTACAAAAAATAATATTCCACTCTGGCATAGTATAAGCTGTTATAACTAAGCCATATACTATAAATATAGAAAAACAAATTGCAAGCATTGAACACGCTGCTAAATATTTACCCATTGTTATTTTAAATAAGCTAACAGGTGCTGTAAGTAATGCTTGGTCTGTTTTTTGTTTTTTCTCTTCGCTAAAAAGTTTCATAGTAAGTATTGGAACTATCAATAATATGATTAAAAACATACTTACAAAAACTGGTGTTAAACTTGCACTATCTGCTCCTAGTGATGTTGCATAAAAGAATATTCCAGAAAAACACACAAACGCTGCTAATACTATATATCCTATTACTGATAGAAAATATGCTCCCATCTCTCTTTTATATATTGCTACCATTATTTTCTACCTCCTGCTTTGTTACCTTGAATTTCTCCAGATGTTAATTTTAAGAATGCTTCTTCTAGGCTAAGTTCAGCACTCTTCATTAAAATTATTGGATAATTGTTTTCTGCCATTACTTTAAATATATTTTTTCTTATATCTTTGTCTGGCTGTGCTTTTATAATAAACTCTGTACAGTCAGAGCCTACACTTCTTATTCTATCTACTTTTAATACTCCATTTATGTTCTTTAGTGCTGATGATATCGCAACTTCATTACCACAAACATGAAGTAAAACTCTGTTGTTTCCTGTAACTGTTGTAGATAAGTCATCTATTTTGCTATCTGCTACAACTTCACCTTGACTTATAATAACTACTCTGTCGCAAGTTGCTTGTATTTCTGATAACACGTGAGATGATAATATTACTGTATGTTTTTTACCTAAACTCTTTATTAAAGAACGAATTTCTATAATTTGTTTAGGGTCTAGTCCTACTGTAGGCTCGTCTAAAATAAGCACTGGTGGATTTCCTAAAAGTGCTTGAGCTATTCCTACACGTTGTCTATACCCTTTTGATAAGTTTTTAATTAGTCTATCTTTTACATCGTAAATTTTAGCTAATCTACAAATATCTGTTATATGCGCTTTTTTAGGTAACTTTACTCCTTTTAAATCGTACATAAAACCTAAATACTTTGTTACTGTCATATCCATATAAAGTGGAGGCAACTCTGGTAAGTATCCTAATTTTGATTTTGCCCCTATCGGGTCTTCTAAAATTTCGCAACCATCTATTGTAACTGTTCCACTGGTTGATGATAAATATCCTGTTATGATATTCATTGTTGTAGATTTTCCTGCACCATTAGGGCCTAAAAATCCTAATATTTCGCCCTCTTCTACTTTAAAGCTGATATTTTTTACTGCTTTCTGTTCGCCATAGCTTTTTACAAGGTTTTTAACCTCTACCATAGATAACACACTCCTTGTCATTTTATTTACCATTAAAAATTATAATCCACCTTACAATTATACACTATATTTTAAAAAAAGTGTTAATTAATTATGAATTTCATCAAAAAAATATTTGATATACGACTTGTTTTTATTGTTTATGTATAATTTTTAGCACTTTTTTTGGTAATAATTTACCTTTAACTGATTTTAAACTTCTTACTGATTTAATCAAACTTTTTTATAATGCATTTTTGTGGGCATTGTTCTACACATTCAAAACAACCTGTGCATAACTCTGGGTTTATTGTTGCATTAAATTTTGTTATAGTTACTGCATTGCTAGGACATACTTTTTTACATTTCATACAGCCTATGCAACCTACTTTACAATCTTTTCTTGTTTTTGCTCCTTTATCGCAGTTGCTACAAAGAACTACTGCTTGTGGTTTAACTTCTACAATAGAAATTAAACTCTTTGGACAGACTGCTACACATTTTTTGCAACTTTTACAATTTTTTTCGTTTATTACTGCAACTCCATTGCAAACTTCTATTGCATTATATTCACACGCTTTTATACAATCTCCAAAACCTAAGCAACCAAAATTACAATCTTTTAAGCCACCATACAGTTGTACTCCTGCTTTGCAAGTGCCTATTCCTTGATAATTCATACATACTTTTGTATTGTCTAAACTACCCATACAGTTTACTATTGCTGTTGTTTTTATAGCTTGAGTTGCACTTTGTCCTAAGACTTGCGCCACTGCTATTATAGTTTCTTCCCCACCAGGTGAGCAAAGCCCGTTTTCTGCTTTATTATGTGCCAATGCTTTAGCATATCCTGAACAGCCAGAATAACCACACGCACCACAGTTTGCCCCTGGTAAAACTTCCAAAACCGCTTCTGCTTTTTCGTCTTTTGGGACTGCCATAATAATTGATGCTATAGCTAGAACTAAACCTACTACTAAGCCTATACTAGCTACTATGATGACTGATGTTATAATTACATTTATGTCCATATGTAATAACTCCTTTAACTGTACTATTATATATATATTACTTTAAATTAACTTTAAATTTTGTGGTTATGTTTCTGTTAACTAGTTATATTTTATTGTTTTTTATTGTTTTTATATAGTTATATCTAAATCATCTCTGGAGATAATTTTTTGTTTATGGGTAATACGGGAGGATATGGAATCCTCCCCTACAAAATAATTTTTATAATTATATTGCACTACCCTCTAGAGATGATTTTTTGTATATAGTTACATTTATATTACACTACCCTCTAGAGATGATTATATATATTTAAATCATCTCTAGTTTTTATTATATAGTTATATCTCAATCATCTCTAGAGATGATTTTTTGTTAGACGAATAACTTTAGCGAAGGCTAGCCTACATGGCTGCCGAGCTATGAGTTATGAAGTATAACGGAAAATCAGCCTAGAGAAGCCTAGAGAAGGCCGTCTACTAGTCCAGCAAATCCCAAAAACGATACTGCTACAAGTGATGCAGATACTAAAGTAATTGGTAAACCTTGCATAGTTTTAGGTATGTCACATTCTTCTAAACGTTCACGCACGCCGGCAAACATAACCATAGCAACTAAGAACCCAACACCTGCACCTAATGAGTTGATTAGAGCAGTTACATATGTATATGTAGGGTCGGCAGCTGATTTTTCTAAAACAAGCATAGTAACACCTAAAACAGCACAGTTAGTAGTGATAAGAGGTAGAAAAATTCCTAAAGAGTTGTAAAGAGGTGGCATATATTTTTTAAGGATAATTTCTACTAATTGAACAAGACCAGCAATAACTAAGATAAACACAATAGTTTGTAGATACGCTAAGTCGTTAGGCACTAGTAGATTTTCATATATAGGAAAAGTAACGGCAGTTGCTAACACCATAACAAAGGTAACTGCTCCACTCATACCAACAGCAGTATTAACTTTTTTAGAAACTCCTAAAAAAGGACAAATACCTAAAAACTTACTAAGTACATAGTTTTCAGTTAATATAGCTGCTAAGAATACTCCAACTAATTGAGTTATATTCATGTTTCACACTCCTCTTGTTGTCTAATTTTAGAGCAATTTCCTGCAAGTGGACACGCTCCACAACCCATTTCTTCTGGTTTTTTATTGTTTCCACTTAATTTATTTGCAAGTGCTATAAGCATACCAAATACAAAAAATCCGCCAGGTGCTAATATAAATATAATTATAGGGTCAAAATACTGTGATGTAATTGGTACTCCAAAAACTCCACCAGTTCCAAAAAATTCTCTGATAATTCCCATTAACAGTAGTGCTACAGTAAATCCTACTCCCATTCCTAAACCGTCTACTATACTTGGTAAAACTTTGTTTTTACTAGCATACATCTCTGCTCTACCTAGTATTATACAGTTTACTACGATTAGCGGTAAGAATATCCCTAAGGACTCATCTATTGACGGTGCATATGCTTTTACTAGCATTTGTACAAGCGTTACAAATCCTGCAATTATCGTAATATATGCAGGTATTCTAACTTTATCTGGTATAAATCTTCTTATTGATGATATTACGGCATTGGAACATACTAAAACTATTGTTGCTGCTACTCCCATTCCAATAGCATTTATTGCTGATGTTGTTACTGCTAAAGCAGGGCAAGTGCCTAGCACTAGACATAGTACAGGATTTTCTTTTATTATACCTTTGGTAAATTCTTGTGTAAGTGTCTTTTTAGCCATATTGCTCCTCCTTTATTGGTTTAAAAAATCATCATCTGACAATTCTTTATCTTTTAAGTTGCTGTTGTATATCTCTAACGTGTTGTTTACAGCTTTTGTAACTGCATCTGATGTTATTGTTGAGCCTGTTATCGCTTCTATTTCACCTTGTTTTACATCTGGTGTTTTTACTACTGTAAACGCTTCTGGTATAACTTGCTTATATTGGTCTGTAAACTCTGCTTGTGTTGCATTTGCTCCAAGCCCTGGTGTTTCTGTTTGTGATAATATTGATACTCCGTTTACTGTGTCGTCTGTGCTAAGTATTCCTACCATAACTTCTATTGGTCCACCGTATCCGTTTTCGGTCGATGTTATTGTATATCCTACTAAATTATCACTCTCATCAAAACCTGCAAAACAATTGTCTATATCTAAGTTTTCTCCTAATAAAGTTATATCTATCTCTTTATATGTTTTTGCCTCTGGTAATACAATCTCTCTTGTAAGTTGTGCTTTTAGCTCAACTTGCTGTGCAATTGGGTCTTTTGTAAGCTCGTTTGTGCCTGCTAATAGTCCTGTTATTATTATACATATTATTGTAAGCACTATCGCTGGTACTATTACTGCTTTTGGAGTTATTTTTTTCATGCTTTTTTCCCCTCTCCAAATGGTTTAGGCATTGTAATTCTTTCTATATGTGGTACTAAAATGTTCATTAGTATAATTGAATATGATACTCCCTCTGGTAAGTTTGCATACATTCTAATTAGAACTGTTATAACTCCACAGCCTACTGCAAAGATAACTTTTCCCCATTTTGTCATAGGTGAAGTTGTGTAGTCTGTCGCCATAAAGATAGCACCTAACATAACGCCACCTGATAATATGTGGAAAATTGGGTCTTGACCTAAACAAAGTGCCATAACAAATACTGTTCCTATAAAACATAGCGGTATAACTGGTGTAATAACTTTTCTTATGACTAAGTATATTCCACCAATAATTAATGCTAATGCACAAGTTTCGCCCATACTACCACCAATGTTACCTATAAACAAGTCAAAATAACTTGTACTTACTCCGTTTAAGTTGTTAGTAAGTGGTGTTGCACTACTTAGTGCGTCTGGTGCGTTCATATCCATATAGAAAAATGGTTTTACCCATGTTGTCATTGCTACTGGGAACGATACTAATAGTACTATTCTAGCTGTTATTGCCGGATTAACAAAGTTTTGTCCTATTCCTCCAAACATCTGCTTAACTACTACAATAGCTACTAAACTACCAAACATAGTGATAAAAGGATTTATATTACAAGGTAAGTTCATAGCAAGTAGCATACCTGTAACAACTGCACTCAAGTCATTTATTGTGCTTTCTCTTTTCATAACTACTCTGCTGATTTTCTCAAAAAACACGCAAGATGTTATTGCTACTACGTATGTAATAACTGCCCAATATCCAAAAAAGATGATAGAGGCAATAACTGACGGGATAAGTGCTATTATTACATCTCTCATAATTTTAGTGGTATTTTCGTTATTTCTTAAATGTGGCGATGCTGAAACATACATTTTATTACTCACTTTTACCCCTCCTTGCTTTCTTTAGCTTTATGTTCTTTTAAGATTGTTTTTCCTAGACGCATATTTTGTACTATCGGCCTTTTTGCAGGACAATTAAAAGCACAACATCCACATTCCATACATGTCATAACTCCGTATTTTTCTAGGTTTTTGTAATCTTTCACTTTCATAGTTCTCGATATAAACGGTGGGTACAAATTCATAGGGCATGCATCTGCACATTTTCCACATCTTATACAATCTGTTATTTTATCTAGCTTTGCTTCTTTTTCTGCAAATGCTAATATTGCATTATTTTGCTTTAATATTGGTAGAGTATCATCTTTTAATGCGATACCCATCATTGGTCCACCCATTAATAATTTTTTTGCTTCTTCTTTGTAGCCTCCACAAAACTCTATTATTTCTGAAATTTCTGTTCCTATTGGCACTATTATGTTTTTAGGCTCTTTTATTGCACTTCCATCTATTGTAAGCCTTTTTGTAACTAGTGGCATACCTGTTTTGATATAGTTTGCTATAAATGCTATTGATGTTACATTCATTACTATACAGCCTACGTCACTTGGTAACTTTCCTGCTTCTATTACTCTGTTTGTACACGCTTTTACTAACACTTTTTCTGCTCCTTGTGGATATCTTGCTTTTAAAGGTAGCACTCTTACTGTGTCATCAGGGTCGCTTGTTTTGTTGTCTGCTATGTTACTTAAAACTTCTATTACATCTGGCTTGTTATCTTCTACTCCGATTATTACTCTGTCTATCTCTAGTAGCTCTTTTACTGCATATATTCCAGACATAACTTCCCAGCTGTTTTCTAATGCTTCTCTATGGTCGGCTGTTATGTATGGTTCGCACTCTGCCATATTGATAAGTAATGTGTCTATCTTCTTTCCCTCTGGCACCATTAGTTTAATATACGCTGGAAAACCTGCTCCACCTAATCCTACTAATCCACTTTCTTTTACTGCATTAATCAAGTCTTCTTTTGTATTTATTACTGGTGGCTTTATATCTGGACAGACTGTCATAAGCCCGTCTGATTCGATAACAACTGCATCTACAACTGCACCACTTGGCATATCAATATTGATAACTTTTTTAACTGTTCCAGATACACTTGAGTGTATTGGAGCTGATACAAAAGCATCGCTCTTACCAATCAAGCTACCAACATATACAGTATCTCCCATTTTAACAGTAGGCTTACAAGGTGCTCCGATATGTTGTTGCATAGCAATAGTTACTTGTTTGGGACATGGCATAACTATACTTTCCATATCTGATGTGTTTTTTCTATGTGGGGCTTTTGCTCCTCCTAAAGTTTTAAAAGGTTTTTTAGGAAAAACAATATTAAAATTTTTCATTAAAATCTCCTCCGAAATAACAAAATGATAATATAAGAAGTAATAAACAACTATAATATGTATATAATAAAGATTAGTAAAGTAGTAGAGAGCATCTTAAAAACTACAAAAATAATCACAAATATCCAATGTATATTGTAACATTATAAGATATTTAATGCAAGATAGAAAAGAAAATAAAAGTTATATTTTGTTGAAACGGAGGTAAAATGTATGATATTTTTTAATGCATTTTGGGTAGGAGGTTTGCTATGTGTAGTAGCACAAATATTGATAGATAAAACAAATTTAACACCAGCTAGGATATTAGTATCTTTTGTAGTAATTGGTGTAATACTAGGTGCTATAGATATATATGACCCATTAATAGAGTTTGCAGGTGCAGGAGCTACAGTTCCATTAAGTGGATTTGGTAATTTGATGGC
>CAYJGB010000025.1:4627-26640 GCA_964369405.1 uncultured Eubacteriales bacterium | reverse complement strand
CTTCTCCTCCAATAAAACATATATTAATATAATTATCATATTGAAAAATATTAGTAACATTATTTAAATTAACTAATTCATATTTACCTTTGTTTGTTTCTATTTCTATAAAATTCATTACCCTAATTGTTCCTTTCTAACACTCGAACATTATTGAATTTTTTTCTTGTGTTTTTACAATACACGAATTATTTTCGTTTTAATTTTATTCGTTTTTTTCTAAATAAGTCATTATTTTATTTTTAATTTTTTTAGTAGAGTAATCGTTTTTTCTATTTTTTCAACTTTAGTTTTATAATCTTTTTCATATTCATTTCTATGCCTTGATAATTGAGTTTGTGGTTTAAATTTCCAACAATCATATAAATAACTTACATCATCTATGCTTATTTTTTTCAGTAACACTAACGATTCTATAATTAATTTTCTTTCTTCATCAGTAATAATTAGTTCTTTATTCATAATATCTTCTCTACAATTCCAGCTTGGATTAAAAATTCTTTTACAAATTTTAGTAAAAATAACTCCCTTGCTTGTTCCATCTTTACTAGAAGTTCTATTTCATAATCATTTCTTATATCTATTTCCTCTTGCTTTATTCTGCAACCACATCCATTTTTATAAAAAAATATATATTTTGTATTAGTAATATCATTATTTATTTCTATATCATTGTCTTTGCAAAATTGCACTAAATTTGGATATTTACACCCCCACATTATAACTAACCCTTTCAAAATTCTCTTTTGTGCATATTGATTTTATTTGTTCTTTTTCAATAGTTCTAGCAGTTAAATAAACTTCGCCATTTATCACTTCAACAGTTTCTTTTGTACCATAACCATTTAATTTATTTACTTTAGTTACCATATAACCATTCACATAATCATCACACTCGATCAAATCAATTATGTTTGGTGATGATTTAAAAATATAATCATTTAATTCACTTTCGTATAAATGTCTATAACTATCATTAAAATATGTTTTTACTACATCATCAAAATAAATCATATCTTCAATTTTCATACTTACTTTTGTAATTATTCCATCATTTGTACGAATATAATCGCCTATTTTTAATTCCATACTATTCCTCCTTCAAAATTATTTCTTTTTTATATTCTTTAACTTGAATAACTGTATTATCTTCTAAAACACATACCATAGCACCTTGACCACCACGACTATCATAAGAACACTCTTTCGCAATTCCTTCATTATCATTCCAATCAACATAATTATAAATTGTTTTTGTCTTAAAACTATAGAATATTATATTGATAACTAACAAAATAATAATTGTTAAAAATAAAAACTTAAATATTTTTACAAAATCACTCATACTATTCACTCTCTTTCTTTATTTTTTATTTAAATGTTTTTTTATTTTATTATATAAAATTATCGGATCAATATTAAAATATTCAGCTATTTTTTGAAGCATATCAAATTTCATTTTTTCAATTTGTCTTTCTCCATTAGCATATCTTCTCAAGGTACTGTGACCTAATTTTAAGTCTTTTTGAAGTTTATACATACTAACATTTTGTTCTTTAAATAATTTTTGTTCCATCTTTTCACCTCTTTTTAAAATTTTATTTATCATTTCTGCAATTTTCACACCAATCACCTATTTCAGAATTAGCTTCTGGACTTTCTAAATTTTCTATTAATTCCCATTGTTCACAGTTGCTGCATTTTTTAAAATCTGCAAATTGAACCAAAGTTTTAAGATTTATATCGTTTTGTTCATTAATAAAATCTAAAATTAAATTTCTCAATGCTATATATTCAATTTCTTTTATTTCATCTATCATAAAATCACCTTTCTTTTGTCATTTGGAACCTTAATCAATTTTTCTAATTGTTCTTTAGTTAAATTAATTTCACTTTTATAATATGATCTAATTATTTCATAAGGTGTTTTAATTTTTAACAATTCTTTAAATTTAATTTTTTCCATATATTATGATCTCCTTAGTTTCATCAATTTCCATTTGTATTAAATCTAATAATTTCGCTTGTTCTTCTTGGCTTAATTCTTTATCTGGATTATATTCTGCATTTGCAAAGTTTTTTAATAAATAAATTAAATGTTCAACTTGTTCCTCTTTATTTTTTTCTTTCATACTTATTCTCCTTTAAATAAATTTGTGTACTTATTTATTATACTAAAATTTAAACATAAAACGATTATCGCTATTATTTTAATATTTATAGTAAACGCTAAATCGTTATTTTCGCTTACCAATACTAAACTAGCTAAAATTGATATTATTCCCAATAAAATTTTAACCCAACTTCTTAGTTTTACATTTTTAACTTTTTTAATTTTTATTTCTATTGTTAAATTTTGGTTTTTTGTGTAAATTTCTTTTTTCATTTTATTTCCTCTTTCTTCTATATAATGTAATTATTTACAATATTATAAACGTCTTTCCAATTTTTACAATCACATAATTCCAAATAAAAGTCTTTATTTGGAAATTCTATTTCCTTATCAAGCCATAATTGAATATGCTCGTCAACCCTTTCTTTTGCCCATTTTTTAGGCGTGTACTTTTGTTCTTTTAACTCCTTAACATATTTTTCTGCATTCATTTTTCATTCCCTCTTTCTTTCTAGTATTCCTTACTAGTATCTTCATTATACTCCTATTTTTAGGACTAGTCAACACTTTTTTGCAAAAAAACAAAAAAAAGACAACGGAGAGTTGTCTAAATGAAAAAAAAGTTTTACATTAGCCATTTATGGCACTTTAATTATATCATTAATATTTTAAAAATGCAAATTATTTATTAAAAAATTCTTTCATTTCATAAATAAATGAAACTTCATTATATTTGTTATTTAATTCTTCATTTTGTTTTGTCAAATTTTCTTTTTCACTTACTAATAAACTATTTTGTTCAGTTAATTTAATGATGTCATTTTTTAGTATGCTAATTTCGATATTTAAACGCTCGATTTCGACTTGTTCTGGTGTTGGCTCTACAACTAGATTATAAACCATTATACTAGCTGTTTCCTTAGTTCCTATTACATTAAAATCGCTATAAGCATAACAGTATTTCAAAGGGTCAACTCTAGTGCCGTTAATACTGACTCTAAAATGATCATGTGGTGCTGATGAAGAACCAGTTGAGCCAATTTTCCCAGCAATAGTTCCTCGTGAATAAGTTTGACCTACTACCAACGGACTTTTTTCAGCAAAATGCCCACTAGCAAAGATATACTTTTCACCACTAGGTGCTGTGGTTTCGTATTCAACGAAATAACCATAAGCACTATCTTTATAATTTTTAGTCACTTTAGCATTATCGCATACTATATAAGCATATTCGTTTATTCCTTTAGAGTCACCAACAGTAACCGTATTAGCGATATCAATAGCTGTATGACTTGTTGAATAATACTGTGTAAAAGCTAAAAATTTACACGAATACATTGGATAAAAATTCATACTATAACTCTCCTTGTTCTTCTTTTGGTTCGGTATAAGTCATTGCTTGACTACTATCGGAAATTCCTTCAGTAGTATGGTCTACAACAACACCTAAAATAACTAGAAATCCAAATATAGAATTTACTAGGGCAATTAAATTCATTTCTAAAATTTCAAATTCAAATGTTATTCCAAATAATGCTAGCATAGCTTCAATAACTAAAATACTAGCTGGAATAATTGAAATCCAAAACATTTTATTGCTAAATCTAACCTTCCAATTTATGTTCATTAATAATCTCCTCCTTAGTATAATTATACCAAAAATTAAAAAATAGTACAAATTATACTATTTTTCATCATTTTCTATAGTTATATTACCATTGATATACTCAATTTTCATATATGCCATTAATTTATCCATGTGACCATTTAATTCACCAGGATATTTTTTTATTAGATGAACATATCTATTTTCTTGTTCATTATATCTATTCCATTCATTTTCTGTTAAATATTTTTTTTGATGTTCTTTTTTCAATTTTACCATTTCGGATTTCAAAATTGTTGCATGATTAAAATCGTTAGTTTTTTTCAAATCATCAATTTCATTTTCGCTTTTATCAATTTTAATTTCTAAATTTTCTATTTTTTTTATTAGATCACTATTAAACATTTTTCCGACTCCATTAAATATTTTTGTTAGCGGTTTTTTCGTTTCACTAAATTTATTTATTAAACTTAAAAATGTCGTTATAAATGCTAATAAAATTATCATGATATCTGTAATCATTGATATAATATTAGTCACTTTAGTAATCAATCCACATTTCTGTTATATTCATTGCTGTAGGAAGGTTAGAACTTCCAAAATAGATTTGATCTAGACCTATATTGAAAAACGGTACAGTATTTAAGGCGACAAACTGCGCATTATAAGCAAAAAAGGCATTAACATTAGTGTTTTTTCTACCATTGAACAAATCATTACCTAAAGACATTAATTCAAATGGTATTATTGCAAATGAACTTATATTTTGAACTTCATCAAAAATTAGTATTATTAAATTTTTGAATTTTCCCAGTTGTTCCCAACTTTGGTTTATAGTTACGACATTGCCAACTGGAGTAGAACCAGTAAATATATTTTTTCTTGTTTTTAAATTAGTAAAATTGTCATCATTTAAGTTAATTACATTTTTTATTTCATTTAAATCATCATCAATAATTTTATTAATTCTTGGTATATCTGGATTTTCTGTTAAATTAACTTTGTTTTCAAATGTTATTTTTGCCATTAAATCACCTCCATTTTTTGCTTTATGGCATAAAATTTATTATTTTCATAACTTGTCAAATCAATAGTAATATACGATAAATTTTCATCGTTACTAATTAATTCTATATTATTAATATTATTGTTAAAAATTGTTATAGTATAATTAGCTATATTTCCAATTATTTCCGGAATTGCCAAATTATTAATTTTAGTTGTTCCATCTAAGTAATTAATTTTATATTTAGTCATTTTAGTATCATCATAATTGGCTAAATTAGATATTGAATTATTTAATATTGAAGCACCATTAATATTAGAAATAATTTGATTAGTATTTTCGTTTTTAATGTTAATTAATGAAATAAAGTTTATAAATAATTCTTCAAAAATATTTTTTTGAAATACTACATTATCCGATAAAATTGTTTTATTTGTTAAACCAATTAGTTCTTCTAAACTTATATTAATACCATTTAATTTAGTATTATCAATTTTTAAAATTGATGTTGTAACATTATTTTGAATTATTTTATTATATATTTTTTCGTCATATACTAAATCATTTCTACTTCTTAATTTTCCACTACTAGGAATTAATGAAGTATTATTTTCAAATGGTAATCCATTAAATTTATCATTAGCGTAAGATAATTTTTGTGAAACTAAAATTTTTTCAAATTGAGATAATATAGAATATAAATTATTTTCCTTAGTAATAAGCCAAATATTTATTAAACTATAATCTATACTTCCAAAAAAAGCATAATCATAAATAACTTGATCGTTTATTATAAAACCATTTATAACTTTATTTAAACTGGTAATAATTCTAAAAAATAATATATCTCCAACTTTTTTTAAATCATTGAAAACTACATTTTCATTTAATTCAAGTTGAAAAATTGTTTTTGAAACAAAATTTGTTAATCTTATTATTTCTAATTTATTATTTTCATTAGTATTTACTGATAAAATATACAAATCATCAAAAGTATTGAAATTTAAAACAGGTTTCGGAGTTCTATTATCCAGTATTTCTGTGTATGTATAATATTCAATCAACGATGTTTCATCAGCATTTAATTGCCATATTTTTGCTAAATAAGTGCTTGCTCCACTTTGAGTTCCTACAACACCACTAACATATAATTGAAATTCCTCCCACTGCATAAATGCACTATCAAAAAATAAATTTCCTTGTGTTTCACTATCAATAAAATTTTTTCTTATTATTGTTTCATCAATTGTTATTTTAGTTCCAATAATTCTATTTCTATTTAGTTCGTTATATTCAGCTATTATTAAATATTCTTCCTTTTCCGGATTTTTACTTAAAAATTTAAAATTTTCTGATAATTCTACTGGAATAAATAATTCAATAGAATTTATTATTGATATGTAATATTCGTCGTTTGTTGTAATTGTAAAATCATTAAATACTATTAAATTTTTTGCTGTTTCACCAGAAATAGCTAATATTTGATTATTTTCATAAGTTAAAAACATTATTCTTTCCAAATTAGAACCATTAAATAATTTATTAGTAGCATAAATTATATTAAAATTATTATCATATAAACACAAAAAACCAATTCCGTTAGCACGTCCACCTATTAAATTAGTATCACCAATTTGAATTGTATTTGAAACAAATGTTATTGTTCCAACTATCGCCTCTAAATTATCTTTAAAATTAGTTGGTGTATCAATAGCATTTTCTAAATATGGTGTATTATTTCCAGTTTCATTTTTTAATGTACCAGTTACCCATCTAAATAGTGTATCTTTCATTAATCAGTCAACCCACTTTCTAATTCGGCCTCTAAAATATTATTGTTTTCAATTACTATTTCACTAATATTTAAATCACTAAATATTATGTTACTACTAAAATTCAAATCTATATTTCTTGAAATAAATTGGCCGGCTGCGATATTTCCGTTTGTTTTTCTTCTTTGATTATCAAAATAATTTATAGCTTTTTCACTTAAATATGTACTAGAAAGAGTATAATTATAAAATATTTGTTCTTCATTTCCAACTACATTCTTTTCGATTACTATATTTTTTACCATGTAAAATTGAGATAACGCATTTAATTGAGGCATATTAAAATAAACTTGATCACCTAATTCAAAAATGTTTTTATTAAATGTTTTGATGTTTAAATTTATATCTAATTTTCCTTTATATTTTAAATATGTTTGAGCTACTCTTAATAATTCTTCCGATGACAAAACATCATTTCTTATCTCATATCTTGAAATAACTCCATTCCTATCCATTTGTTCTTCTAAACGCATTATTTCATCTTGCTCAAAAACAGTTTGTCTTCCTTTAACTGCTGGAATAAAATTCACTTCAATAAACGTTCCATTTGGATATTGCTCTCGACTTTCAATTGTGTTTGTATTTGTATTATAGTAAAAATCCGCATAAACACCTATCTTTTTAGCGTCAAAAGTAGCAAAAGGTACAATTACACCATTAACTTTGATTTCGTTTAAAATTGCTATATTTGTGCTTAAAACAAATACGTCATTTTCATTAACTACAAATTGTTCATCAATTTCAATATTTCCTACAACAATATCTGACAAAATTGTTTGCTTGTTTCGATAATCTCTTGTTGAATAATTATAATTTATATCCACTATTGAATTATTTTCAAAATATTCATTTGTATACTCAATATTTTCTTTAATAGGTAATTTTTCTATATCATAAAAATCTATTGCACTAGTCGTTTCATTTATAGTACGAACGAACCATTTTGCCTCTGTTATTTCAGCTATATATTGAAAAACATCAAAAGCCGTTTGATTAAAAGTATTATAATTCCCTATTATCTCATCAGCTTCATCCAATTCAATATTCCCAATTGTAAAACCATAAGAAGATATTTCATTTACTATTTTTTCTATTGCTTCTTTAATTGTTATATTTGTTAAAACAATATCTAAAGTTATTCCTTCAGATAAAAAAGTTTTAAAATCTAAAACTTGCAAAGAAACAAATTTTGGTTGAAATGGATTTAAACTAATATTACCACTATTTTTTGTCAAACCAACAAATTCTAAAATATCGTCATTATAAATTTTACATATTGAGTAATCTTTAGGAAAATAAAATCTTGAAACATAATCTCCATCATTTTCCCATTCTTTTGGATATACGTTATTTAAAATAACAGAAGAAGCTGTTAATATGTCTTTTGTTATTTTTATATTTTTACTACAAACAACCTCTTCATTATTTATTAAAATTTTAAGCATTAACAACCCCTCCTGAACCATAATTATAATCATTTTTAGCACCGGAACTAAATGTTTTTACATCATTAATCATTTGTCCTAGCGGATCTTGACTTTGGTTTATATTAACAATTGAATTTATCGTTGGTGATAAATAATTGGCCATTGAACCAGTTAATTGAGGTGCTAAATCAAACATACCATCAAACTGTGTTTGAATTGCTTGTTCTTCGTCTTCCATACCTTCAATTAAACCAAAAGCATTCATTTTTCCTACATAAGCAAATTCTTTTGATGGTGAATGAATACCAAAAAATCCTTTAATACCATTTAAAATAGCATCTCCAAAACCTTTTATTTTATCTAATACCCATCCTATAGAGTCATTAATTCCATTCCATAAACCTTGAACTAAATTTTTTCCTATATCCCATATACCAGCGAAGCTATCACCTATAGCTTTTAATAGTTGACCAGTTAAATTCCATGCTGCACTTAGTAGCGACGGAATACTATTCCATAAGCCTTCCAAAATTCCGAGAGCTAATTGTAAACCAGCCTTTATGAATAAAGGTAAATTTTCTAGTAAAACTGGTATTAATTCCAAAAGTCCATCTACTATCATTGGTATCATTTCCGGCAACGCTTCAGCTACTGCTAAAGTTATCGCTAAAAACAAATCCATAAATGCCTGGATCAATGTGGGTAGATTTTCTAATAACATTTCAGTCAATGTCATTATAGCGTCAATTATCATTGGTAAAGCATCAATTAATGCTTGAATTATACTTGGGAAAGCCATTACTAATCCATTTACCAATGAAACAACACCATTCACGACTACCGGAAGTAATGTGGTAATCAAATTTGGTAACATCGTAGCAATAGACGAAACTAATTGAACAATTCCATCAACTATTTTTGGTGCCATTTCAACTATACTTTCAATTACTATTTCACCAAAATCCGTTAAGCTATCAATCACGTCATCAATATCACCAGCACCAGACATAAAATTACCAAACGCACCTTGTAATGTGTTAAAAGACCCGGCGAAAGTTTCATTTTCTTTTGCATAATTACCCGAATATTGACTTGTTTTATCCAAAAACATTTGATAGGCAAGACCTACTTGTTCAGCCTTAGACATTTCAGAATAAGTCTTACTCATTCCTTGTTCTAATGCGTATGCGTCTAATGTTGTAACATTCATCGCCACACCTAAATTATCCATCCGAAATACCCTTGATTTCTCAATACTTTAACACTTATCAAAAAGTGGGACTAGACTATCTCTTTAACTTAAACAACCAATTTTTTTTATTGCTTTTTTTATATAAATAATCATATTTTATTTTACTATCACTACACTCAAAATATTTTGCTACTTCTTGTCTAGAGTTGAAAATTAAAATTTTTAATTTTTTTATACATATAACACCTCTATTATTATTATAATATAATATTTAGAGAAATTATACAAGATGTTTAAGTTAGTTTGCACTTCAAATCACTTATCAATAGTGACCTTACACGGATACGATCCCGTTAGTCGTTACACCTTCCTATTTTTAGGCTTGGCACGGTATTACCTTGTCCTTTAAGGATTTAGGCTCTCTTACTTATATTATAGTTTCCTATTTCTAAACCGTTAGCATAATTATTTTAATTATACACCGCTGATAAACGTTCACAAACACTCACTATATAATCGCTTATATAGCGGACTATTTTATTAATCGTAAAATTTCCTTTAGCTGCACCTGTAATAGCTTCCATCGCACTAGCTGTATCAATTCCCATTATAGAAGCTACATCTGCTGCACGTTGCATTGCATCAGCTGACAAATTCATTGATGTTTCTTGGTCGATTCCCGAACCTTGCATTAATGAACCCATTTTATTAATTGTTGCCATGTAATCATTAGCACTCATTCCAGCTGTTTTAAACGCTTCTGACGCTTTATCTTGAATTGTATTCGCAAAATCACCAAAAACTGCTTCAGTACCACCAATTTGTTGTTCTAAATCACCAGCCATTTTAATTGAAGTTCCTATAAATCCAACTAAAGCCGTAGAAGCTATCGTCACACCAGTAGTAAAAGCTGAACCAATTCCTTTTGCCACACTACTCATTTTTGTCGACAAATTATTAGTTTCTTTTTCTAACGGTGCTGTATTACCTTCAAAATTAAAAATTACATCTCCTGCATTCATATTAAATCACCTCCTTAATAATAAAAAAGAGTAGGGCATTTTTGCCTACCCATTTGTTGGAACGCTAGCTTTTCCGTTAAAATGAATTTCTAAAGAGAACTCACCTTCATCTTCAGCTGCACCACCTAGATCACTAAAAACTAAAGTTGAATTAACTTGATAAGTTTCATAAGTTAAAACATCGTTTTCAACTGTTTCTAATAAATCAAATTTAATTAATTGATTATTAAATTGAGCTACAGTTCCAGCTGATATTAACGTGTGAATTTTAGCTAATATTGCTTGAATACCTACATTATTAATATCTAATTTAACTGTTGTTTCTAAACCTAAAGACGCACCTGTCACAACGCTTCTTTTAATAGCATCGCAGAATACGAAAAAATCTTTCATTTCTAGATCAGTTAATAATTCAATTTCTGATGTTGTACATATCGGTGAAAATACCGGTGCTGCACTTGTTCCAGTGTTTATTGAAAAGTTTTTAATTATGTCTCTATTAGACATATAAAATTCTAAATTCATATCGTTTTTTCCTTTCTTGAATACATATTTGTTATCGTTTGAAATGTCATGTTATATGAAACACGACGAATTTCATAATATTCTATTGGTTGTGGATTTGTTTGTTGTTTGAAAATTACTTGCCATTTTTCAATGTAAGTTTTTTCATTTTCAACAATTTCTTCTTCAAAATAAATTGTTTGTCCTATCAAACTTCCTAATTCAACTGCTGTTGATTTAGCTTTTAAAATAGATGTTGAAAAAATATCAATCATAAAATAATTGTATAAAGGTTTGGCATCGAAAAACACAATTTTAGCCCCAGTTTGTTCTTGAGCTACGATAACTTCAATATCATTATCGTTTGTACTAAATTCAGCCTTGATTTTATAATTTTTTATTATATTTCGTAATACTTTTATAAAAACTTCTTGTTTTCTATTTAAATCCATTTTGTTTTGCCACCTCCTTAACAGCGTTTTGAATTATTGAGCCTTGATTTTTATCCCATGTTTTTTTATACCATTCTGAACCAGTTCCGGGTGTTGTCCAATTTGCATTTTTCATATTATAAACTGCATTAGCGTAATCTGTGTATGAACCTATATAATATTTTCCTTTACTTCCTTTAACGCCACCTTGAATTGATGTTTTTCTTAAATTCCCAGTTTTTCCTTTTGGTATACTTGTTAATGAATAATCTAGTGTCATTCTAGCTATTTTATATAATATTTTATCTGGCATTCCTAATATTTTACTTTGAACTCCAGGAGTCCATTTTACTTCAAAATTCATTTTATTTAACAGCTAAAGTATAATTTTCTATTCTATTGAATAAATAATTATGACCAACTTCTAAAACTGTAACAATTTCATTTTCAAAAATAATTTGGTCTCCAACTTTAACCTTAGTGTTTCCTGGTACTGTATAATATCCTTTTGCCTCTGATATTGTATATTTACTAAAATAAATTGCTCTTTCTCCATCATAAGGACATATTTTTATTTGAATTTCTTCAAATTTTTGATCATCGAATATATCATCATTTTCAGATCTATTAAATTGCTTTAATGTCGCATTAAAACCGTTAATTAAAAACATATTTTAACCTCCAAACGGGACTTGTAAACCCATATTTTGATTTATTGGATTACCTCTAAACATGTATCCATTATTTGCTAATATTCTTAATGCTAAAGTAGAATAATCACTATTCAATTTTGAATGCATTGTTCCAGCCTTAATATCATTACTATCAATAAATGGAATATTATGTTCTAGCATAAAACGCATTTGCTCCATTGTGGCTTTTTTAATAGGCAAAGGGACAGTTTCCGTATTCCAGTCGCTGTCCCCTCTTTTTATCAAACCTACTTGTGATAATATCATTTCAGAAACTGCTTCAATTTTCCAATTTTCATTTATTACAATTCCGTATTTTTCATTAAATTCTTCTTTTGTAAAGAATTCTAAATTCATATCATCACCTCATTTTTTTCTATGGTGTTGGTACTGTTAATTTAATTAATGCTTCTGGTCTAACAACTTCACAACCGAAAGTTATTGTTCCTTCCATTACCCAATATCCTGGAAAACCTGGATAATTGCCTGGATATTGTGCAAAAGTATTAAAATAATAATCTCCAGCTACTGCTATTGGATGCCCAAAATATCCAGCTACATTAGCTGCTAATACATTTGTATTAATTTGGAAAATATCAACTCCGTAAGCCATAGCAACTACACCAAAATCGACTCCAGTCACTCCAACTCTAGTTTCATATTTTAATAATGATACTAAATTTGCTACTAAACCAGAATATTGTGTTGCGGCTAAACCTAATTTATAATTTTCGTAAGCGTTTCTATCAAATAAAATTGCTTTTAAATTTAAAATTAATGTTGTTGGATCTGTTGGATCCCACGGTAATACTTGACCATTTGTATAGGCTTCAGAACCATCAGCAGCACCAGTAATAGCTAAATCAAATTTTTCATAAATATATGTATCTGTTTCTACAGCTATAGCACTATTTCTTAAATCCATTTGCCCATCAATTAGTCCACTAATGTTAGTAGTAGTAATATTTGGCGAAATTTTAAATCCATAGTCCATTTTTAAGTCTGTTAATTTAACAATTACACTATCATAAGTAATTAATTCTGGATTAATTGCTGTTTCAATTTCAGAAGTTGTTCTTCTTGTAATTGTGTTAGCAATTTGCTTAATTACTTCAATTATTGGTGTTCCAGTGTTACGAATATCACCAATATATTCTTCATTTAAAAAGTTGGCACCAGTAGAACGATATAATAAATTTTCATAAGTTCTTCGTGCAACTCCTTGAAGATCCACATTTAAATCTGCAAAATTCATAATAATTTCCTCCTATTTCTTAATTATTAAGTCACTAAATTTTGTAAGTCTCCCGACTTTAATAGGTTGTTCAGTTTTAGTTGTTGATTTTGTTTGTAAATTTCCTTCGTTAGGTACTACAACATCAGTTTTTTGATTAGTTGGAAAGTAAGTTGCGTTATATTTTTCCTTAACTAGACCAATAGCTTTTTTATCATCAGCTTCATCACTGAATAATGTGTTTCTAAGTTTTGAAACTTCATCAAAATGTTCTTCTTTAAAACCTAAACCTATCATTTCTTTTTCTAATGATAAAGTTTTATTTTTATCATTAACATCGTCCAAAGATTTAACAGTTGTTTCATAATTAGCTTGAAGTGTAGCCATTTCACCAGATAACCTGTCCAAATCACTTTTTGGAACTAAATCTTTAGTAGCTTCTTCTGCATTAACCATTCCTTTTGTCAAATCTTTAGTTAATTTATCAATATCTAAATCGTCATTTGTGATATTGATTTCATTGTTTTTTAGATATTTTTTAATATCCATACTTTTTTTCCTCCCTTTTTCAGTGAGAAATGTGTTTGCAAACCAGTAGTGCCTTTTTTTCGGTGTGCCACTTAACTAACCGAGTTCTTTAATTCTAAAATTTAAACTTTTTATTTTTTTATTAATTAAATCAACTTTTTTTGTATCATTTATTTCACTATAAATATCACGATCTACTTTTAATTTTTTTCTTTCTAACGATAAAGATTGTTTTTTTTGTTGAACCTTGTATCTTTCAGCCCATTTTTCATCATCAAACTTATCAGTTTGTATCATTTCTTTATCCCAATATGCAACCCATACATGTTTACAGTTTGGGTGCCCTACGCCTTGTTTTAGTGCTATTTCCATAGCTGGATAATCTTTATTTTTCCCGCTTTTTGAATATACACGACCTTGTGAACTAATGCATAAAGGACAAGCAAATGTATGAGCTGGAAGATATAATAAATCATTTCCTAACATATCGGTGTCATATAGAGTTCTATTCCACGCCGAACGTGTTAAATTGGTATTATATAACATTGAATTATAATCTGCTATATTATGATAACTTCTAATTGTTCCATCTTTATTATAGTAAGGAATTAACGACTGAACATTACTATATCTTTCAACTAATTTACTCAAATATGAAGTTTTAGTGACATTTCCATTATCTAAAGTCTTTTTAGCACTATCAAATAATTTATTTATCAATTTTTCATATTTATTTTCTATTTCTTGAAATTTAGACATTTTTGTCAATTCATAAACAGGCTCAAATTTAACAGTAGGGTTTAAAATTTCATGACCTTCCATATTAAATTTATCTACCAATTCATCAAGTTGATTTATCGTTTCTTCCATGTAACTATGATCAACTTTTGACCATATATTTGTTAATTCGTTTTTAAAATTAATTTTTTCATCTTCTAAAGCTCTGAAAAAAAGTTTTTTCGTGTCAAACATTAATCTATAATAATCATTTTTACTATATAGAACCGCATCATTTATAAATTCTTTGAATGGATCACTCACTAAATTTCACCAAATTTAACAGTTATGTCTTTAACTTCCTCATTATATTCTTTCAATAATGTTTCAACATCTTCATCTAATTCAGAACTTTCAATTAATTTTTTTAATATTGGCATTATAATTTTATATTTAGTTTTTTGAGGTATATCTGCAACACCTTGGATTTTTTTTACAACTGTGAGTTTTTTTAAATCGTCAAATTTTTCATTTAAACCATAATCCCACTCTAATACATCTGGTATTTTATTTATATTTATGTTTAAACTTCTTTGGGCTTTTATTATATTAGTAAATAAGTTTTCAATTTGCCCAGCTATTTGTGTTTTTAATGCTTCTATTGTCATATCAGTAGCATTTTTTGATAAATCCACATTTTCTATATTCATGTAAGCGTCTTTTTCATAACCAAAACTAGCTGTTGAAAGGCCAACACTTTGAATAATTTGATAATCATAGAATTTAAAAACTCTTTCATACTCATCAATTCTTAAATCACCTTGCATAAATTCAAATATTTTATGTTCTTTATCTCCAGGCAATAATGTGAAATAATCTTGTAAATCTTTTACTGTTAATGTGTCAACTTTAAAACCAGTATTAGCTGGCGTCCACGATGTCGTAATATCACCACTTTGAAAATGTTGTGAAGTTGCTATTCTTGTTCTTGTTTTTTGAACTTCGTCCATTATTACATTTAGAATTTTCATTTCTTCGTTTAAAAGTTTCTTACAATTCTCAAAAAAATTAGTTCCACTATCAATGTTGATTATTACTTCGTATGGTAAAATATAATTTTCTTGATATTCACTATTCGTCAATTTATTATATTCATCTAATGTAATCTTTTGTTCTTTACCTTTAACATTTTTAAATGCTTCAAATGTTAAATATGAAAAACCTTTTTCTATTTTAATATTTCTAAACAATGAAACCGTTAATTCGTTATTTATTTCAGTATCTTGAATTATAGTACAACTAATAATTTTATCCCATTTTTGAACTAAATTATGAATTTCATGTAAACATATACTCTCTAAATATATTTTACCTTCAAAACTATGGATATATACAAAACCTTCTTTTGAATATATAGCATTTTCTAAAGTTTTTCTTAGTGCTGGCATAACCCAATTAACATTTTCCGTTTCTTGTGCTAACAATAGATCAGAACCAAAAATTTGATTTGTTATAAATGTACCAATTTTTTTAGCTGTTGGAGCTACAACTGTTTCTTTAACGGTTTTTATATTTGGTTTTCCATTTGTTATACCAGGCTGAACTACAGTCGTTTCTATATTGATGTATGGTGCTGCAAACGGTGCAACTATATTTCTTAAACTTTTCAAATTTCCACTCCTTCCACGAAATCAATGTCAATGTGTATAGTATCAATTTTTTTACCTTCTTCATAAAATTTTAACGCTTTCATTTTTACTAATAAATGAACTATAAAATTCCCGAACAAATGTTTTTTATTTAACACTGTTACAAAAAAGACTTTATCTTTTAATTTTAAATAATCTGTTTCTTTAATTTTAATTGTTTTGAAACATTGTTGATTATAATATAATTTTACTTTCATAATAACCTCCAAAAAAAAGCATAATAGAACTTCTTGTTCTACTATGCTCTTTCGTGTTTGCTACACATTACGCACTTATGTACACTATAAATATATCATACATTTTAATGTTTGTCAAATTTATATGATTTTATATGTCTGTATGTTGTTGGATATATTTCAAACACTTCAATCATTTTACATTTAGGACAAGGAAATTCAATTAATAACGGTGCTTCCATTGATAAACCTAATTTTTTAATTTTATTATAATAATCTTCAATGTTTATGTTCATTAAAAATCTTTTTGAACTTTTACATCTAATTTCCATTTATACCACCGGACATTTGCCCAATTCCTTCCATTCCATTAAAATATATGCTGTTGCATCTTTTGAATGATCATTAGTCTTTTTATAGGCATTTACGCCTTCTTTTAATGACTTGTTCCTATCATATTGATAACTTTCAAATTCTATTAATGACCAGTCTTTAGCATCATAATTTGGTACTAAATTATCGTTTATGTGTATTATTGTTGGTGTTTGTAATATATATAAATATTCTTTGTAAAATAATGATTGCATTAATTGAACAGAAGCGTCTACGCTACCAGCACCTTTTTTAGCACCAGTGTGCGGTATATTATCAACCGTTAAACGATTAATAAAATGAGCTGCTTCACTATCAACAACAATATTATAAACTGGAATATTTGGATATTTATTTTTTAAATACAATAAAAATAATCTTAGCTGTTTTGAATAATATTCAGTTGTCGGTGTATCGCCTACTCTTTGGCTATCATGATAATACGTTTCTAAACGTATTAATTGCCATTTTTTAGCTTTTGTATTTAGTGCTAAAGCTATAGGCACGAAAGCTGTCGTATTAACAGAACCATAATCTATACCAATACCAATTTCTCTTATTTGATAATTTTTTAAATCTTCATGATCAATAGTATTAACTTTACCAAAGACTCGCCCTTCTGATATTACCCACTTATTAAATATTTTTTGTTCTCTAAGCGTTCCGGGTGGAAACATATTCACAACTTGTCTAATTTTATCTTCAGTATTTAATTTTGGATTATCAAACGGAAAAAACTCAAAAAATAATTTTGTTCTATCATCTATATACTTTAATTTATATGGATGACTATCGCTTCCTTCGACATTAAAACTTTCAATTCTTTTCAAATATGGATGACCAGCAAACGAAACTTGTCTTCCGGTTAATTGGTCAAAAGTTTCCTGTAATTGAAGCTGTGAATAAATTTTGGCACTTTCATCTATCCATTCAAATATTAAATCAGAACCTAATATTTTATTAAATGATAAATAATTATTAAAACCAAAAAAATAAAAAGTTATATTATAAATTTTAAAATACATATCTTTTTGTCCGAATTTAATAGTATAATCTTTATCTTTGATTAAACCAAGTTCTTCCAAATAAGGTAATATTTTGCTATCTACGATATTTCTTTTTATAGTGTCCGTAGTCCAACCAATAATTGCACCGTTATATAATCCTTTAGGATCATATTCATATAACTTTTGGGCGTATTCTATTATGGACTGTGCTATTATATGTGTTTTTCCGCTTTGAGTTGAACCTAAGACACTAATTTCGTTTTCATTTTGTTTTAGAATTGCTTGTTTTAGTTGGTATTGTTTTTTTGATATTAACATCTTCAACAGGTTCCACTTTTTTAATTTCTTCTTTACTCACAATTTTACCATTTGAATTCTTAACTAAGAATTGTTTTCCTAATTTGATATATTCCATTATTTAACCACCTTTATTTATTAATTTTAAATGTTTTTCCAGTTCTTGCCCACATAGCTAAACCGTTTCCTAAACACTTATATTTTTCACCATCAATATAGCCAAATTCACCTTTTTTGGTTACAATGCTATCTTTTTTAACATCAACAAATTTTTCATCAATATCATCAGTAATAGAATTACCAATATTAAGATTATTTTCAGTTTCAGTAGTTTCAACGTTTGTTTCTTCTTCAACGTTTTCAGTTTCAGTAGTTTCTTCAATATTTTCCACTGAAACTGTTTCTTCTAAATTTTGAATATCATTTTCTTGTGGAGTTTCTTCAGTTACTACATCTTCATTAATTATTTCTTCTGTTTTTGTTTCTTCTTCAATGTTTTCTTTGTTTAATTCTTTTTTACTTGCCATATTTTCACCTCCTTTCATTTTTTATTTTCTTCATACATTATTTTTTCTAAATTACTATTATCAACAACTTCAATATTTAATTTAGGTTTTTCTCTTATTTCTACTTCAATGGCGTTTTCACGTTGACCCAATAAAACTTTACCTAAATATATTGCCATAGCTGGATTTTTTTCAGCGTGTTTAAATTGCCATCTACGAAGTGACATTTTTCCCTCATCTTGATGTTTTTTATAAATACGACAAAATTCTTTATTTCGTTGTAATGTTCTCACATTAACTTCTAAATAATTAGCTATTTCTTCTTGTGTACACATTATTGAAGCTAATTTCCCAACAACTTGCATATCTATTTCTTTTTTAGGTCTTCCTACGTTTGCCACGTTCACCACCTCTTTATTTTATTTAAAACAAACCCCATTCGACGAATTTTTTCATAATTCCTCCCAAACATCAATTTCTATTCTAGGATTTTTTTTATCTATTTTTCCAGCTATTTGTAAATTTCTAATACACATTAAATTATCATCTTTGATTATATTAGCTTTACATAACCCATCTAATAATATTTTTAAATAATTATCAGCGTCATAACCTCTATTATTTTTAAAATAAAGAGTTATTATCATACTACATTTTGCATATTTAGGATTTTTCCCTATGGTAGCCATTCGAATATATCTTGCATACTCTTTTTTTTTTTCTTGATATTCCCATATATTTTTTCTTCCAATAAATTTATTGATACTTTCTGGGAATTGATTTAATGTTATTTTCATTTTTTATACTTCCAATACATTTAATATTTTTTCATTGATAGTATTACATATTTTAACTGCTTCTTCTTTAGTAGTAAATGACTTTTTCATATTTAGGCTGTTTTTTAATACCCAAACTTGATATACCAATTCTTCGTTTTCAATAATAGTAGTTTTATCTTCTTCTTTTTTAGTAATTTCATTTTTTGGTCTAATTACTAAACCTTCTGTTTTAGTATATTCTAAATCATCAATTACTTTATTAAATTTAGCTATTTTATATTTATCCTCTGGTATTTCAATATATTCCACACCAACTAATAATTGAGCGGTAGGTATAATTTCAATATTTCCTTTTTCATCACTGTATTTTGTTAATTTTCCATTAATCATTTCTAATTTATCATAATGTTCTAATAATTCTCTATTCATTTTTTAAATTCCCTTCGTTTTTTTAATTTTATTTTTTGTTATTTTTTCTAATTCTTTTGTCGACAAATAAATATCGGGTATTTTGTTGATTTTTTTCATACTAGTCCAATATTTTTTTTCGTTTTTGTCTTTTATTTTTTTCAAATTTATAGTTCTAGATTTTATTATATTAAATAACGGTTCACTTTCTGGAAGTGAATTAAGTTTCTTTTTAAATTCTAAAAAACCTAAATTTAAAAACTGTTCAAAAGATATATTTTCATATCTAGCACAATAAAAGGCATAGGCGTGATCTAAGTCTTGTGGATACGCATAAGAAAAAGCTGTTCCTTTGAATACTGCTTTTTTGTTATTTTCCACTTGTACTGGGTGTTATAATTTGTTCTTCGCCCATTAATATAGCTCTTAATTTTATACCTAACATAGCAATATCATTATTTGTATTTAATCCTATTTCCATAATTATTTGAGTTAAACTTTTACCTAAAATTTCTGAATATATTTCTTCGGCCAAACGATATTGTTCTCTTTGCATAAACTGTTTTTCAAATTCTTTATAATTACTTTCATCAATAATTACCTTACCATTTTCATCAGTTTTTTGAGTTATAAAATCATTTTTAGTTTTACCATTTTCTTTTAAATATTCAAACATTTTCAAACGAGCGTCAAAATCTAATGATTGAAGTTTTTTTGCTAATCCAACTGTTCGTTTGAACGGTAACACGATTTTTTCTGTTACTTCTTCTTTCGTGTTTAAATCTATGTGTTTATAATCATAAATCAATTCGTAATTATCTAAATCAATTTTTTTAAATTCATATTTTTCCATCTTTATTCACCTCGTTTCTTTCTTGGTATCTTTGTTCTAACAAAAAGTAGCAACCAATATTAAATAATATAAAAATTACCAATATAATGATTGCTACTACTAAACTAATTATTGTCATACCATCAACACCTTACTATATAAATTATACCAAAAAAAAGACATTTTGTCAAACTCGTTGCTGCAAACTCACAAAATGTCTTTGGAATAAAATTTTTAATATTTTGAAAGAAAGTTGGTGTTTTTGTTTTACTATTCATTTTAGGAAAGAATATATATATTGCAACTTTTAAAATTCTATTTCTCTAAATTTATAGCCTTATCGCATCTAATACAAAATTTAACACCATCTTGATTAGTATGAAATAATGACTTCATACCACATTTAGGACATTTTCCTTTTGGTTTTCTTCCGTATACTTTTTTTATTTGTTCTTGTTTTTCTTTTTCTTTTTGTCGTTCAATTTTTCTAAAAAAATTACCCATTTCACTTCTCCTTATAACTTTTACAAGCTTTGGTCGTTTTATTAATATTTATGTGTTTGTATTTACAAAAATAATTTGGTAATGAACTATTACTAATATTATTTTTACTTAGAAAAACGCAATTTTTACATCTTTTTTGTATTTTTTTGCTGTTTTCTGCTATATTTTTGCTATTTAATGTATATTTTATACTTAAATTATCATATTTATTAAATTTTAATTCTTTTATCGTTTCTTCTATATTAATTATTTTTTCTTTTTCTTTTAAGTATAAAATTAATATATTTTTTATTTGTTCTTGATGTTTAATTTCTTTAGATCCAGGATTGTCTAATATTTTATGACATTTAACACATAGACAAACGCCGTTTCTTTTATCGCCTTTTCCACCTTTAGCTCTTGATAAGAATATGTGTGCTATTTGTAATGCACCCGTATTATGACATATAACGCATTTATTTTCATCACGTTTTTTTATATGTTTTCTAGTTTCTTTGTCAAATTCACACCATTGACTTCTTTTACTCATAAAATTCATCCTTTGGTATATATAAATTTTCTTCTCGCATTAAAAGCCAATTATCGTTAAATTTGTTTTGAAATTTTGTTTTTAAATATCCATTATTTTTATCAATATATGTTCCTCTGCCATCTATATTATAATAATTAATATTATCATAAATCACTTCTTTTGGTGAAGTTTCTTTTATGTATTTTTTGATAAAATCATCAATTGATATTTTTATATATTTTTCTTCATTATCCATTTTTATTCCTCTACTTTTATTTTAAATAACTTAATATAATTTTCAATATTATCATTTGATATTTTTTCTTTTACTTTTGTTTCACTAATTATATTGATTTTTTTAAATGATCCACCAAAATAGCTATCAACCAAATCAACATCAATATAAACATTATTCTTTGTTTTATAAATACCTAAAGGAAATTTTTTAGAAGCAAACCACCAGTTAATTATTTTTCTATAACAAGTATATTTGTAAAATAATTCATATTTTGATAAATCATATATTTTACCATCTTTTTCAAACAACATTATGAATTACCTTCTTTTGGACTTCTTGTCAAAATAGTAATTTTTTCTGCAATTACACA
>CAYJGB010000025.1:1644-4527 GCA_964369405.1 uncultured Eubacteriales bacterium | reverse complement strand
AATTACCTTCTTTTGGACTTCTTGTCAAAATAGTAATTTTTTCTGCAATTACACAAATTTTAGCATTTTCTTTAATTATTTCTATTCTTCCTTTAATTCCTATCGTATCACCATTTTTGCAATACTTAGAAGTCTTTGAAAACAATTCCCCTAAAATACATTCAATTAAATCTACTTCATAATTACCTTCACTATTTTTATAATTTCTAGTTACTGCTAAAGTTAAAATCATTCTTTTACTTCCATCTTCTGAATTTATAATCTTCGGTTCTTTTGATATTCTTCCCACTAAAATTAATTGGTTCATTTTTCATCTTCCTTTCTTTCATGTTGGTGCATATATGTATAATAACTATTTTTTCCCATATTACTAAATAAAAAATTATCACATTTTTCTTTTGATAAATGGTTATATTTGGCTTCATATTCATAGCAATACAAACCTAAATTTTTTTTAGCTTCTATCCTAGCGTTTATTTCTTCTTCAGTGTGATTACATTCGATAAAATAATAGTCGTAATTTTTAGCTTCAATTCCTTCCATCGTGTTTGTATCAGTTGCATATATAATTTTTTTCCCATTTATAATTAACCTATACCCACATTGAGGAACATTATGATACAGAAGTATTGGTGATACACTGCATATATCATATTTATACCATTTACCAATATTTAATACATCAATATTTTTAATATTAACGCCACAATTAATTAAATCATTAACTAACCATTTGCAACAAGCAAATCTTAACGTTGGCCTTTCAATAGCTAATTTTTTAATTGTTGTTTTTTTAAAATGATCACCATGTATATGAGTTAAACATACTAATTTTAATTTTTTATAAATTTCATTTATTTTTTTAAATTCTACACCACAATCAACCAGTATTTCGGGAACACCATTATTAAAAAATAATAGTGCATTCCCTTTTGAACCAGTTGAAATTATTTTATATTCCATTTTTGTTCACCTAGTTATATTATAAATCGTTTATATTTAAATTATCAATAGTATTTTCAATTATTTCGTTTGGTTCTTCTTGATTTATAATTTCTTTATCAACACCACGCTCAATTTTTGTTTCTAAAAAATTATTATCTACATATTGATGTTTTCCATTTTTATCTTCAACAGTCATATCAGTTTCAAATGCCTTTTGCATTTCAGTTGACATAATTCCCCATTTAGAAATTAATTGTCTTAACATCGTTTTAAAAGCCATACCATCAAAATCTTTACTCCAGAAACTATATTCAGTATTTTTTCTTAAATCATTTGCATAAGACTGAGAATATTTTTTTGCATGATTTTTCATTTTACTTGTATTCCAATAAATAGATTTTTTAAATCCGTTCATATATTCAAACATCGCATAATAACCAGTCGTTTTAGTTTGTTCTCTAATAATTTCATCTTCAATTAGTAGAACACCAATTTCTTCATTTAATGCGTTATAATATTGTAATTCCCCTTCTTTAATAGCAATTACATTTAATTTTTTATATTGACCAGTTCTGATAGCTAATTGTATATAACCTTTGTATCCGATTTGAAATTGTGCTATTTTTCCACGTTCTTTATCATTAAATGGCACTAAATAATATTGTCCCATAATTGGACTAGGGCTTAAATTTAAACTTGCACCTAACAATGCACCAGTGAATATTGACATGTGATCACATTCACTTAATGCTGGATTTTGATTTACTGCACTTACAATTGAAGTTACAAAAGATGTTCCTTTTTCACTTCCAATAATTTCATTGACTTTATTAGTTACAACTGGTGCTGTCATAAAATTCATAAAATTCATTTTTTTAGGTTCGTTTTGAATTTGATTATTCATTTATTAACAACTCCTTTTCAATTAAATATGCTTTTAATTCTTTTAACTGTTCTTTAGTTCCAATAACTTCAAATGACATTTTATATTTTTTATCATCAATTTCAGTTTCAGTTACTTCAATTGGTGCTGTTGTTTTTCCTACTGCTGCAATTACTTTTTCAACTCCAGAATTGATATTAGTTTTAGTTTTTAATAATTCTTCTTGAATTCTTTTTTCTTCTTCTATTGCTTTAATTCTTTTTTTAACATTTAAAATCGAATTCGAAACATCTAAAGTTTTTTTATACTCGGTTAATATTTCGACTTTGTTTTCTTCTTCAATATTGATTAGTTCTAAATCATTAATAATTTTCATTAAAAATTTTTCAATTTCTTCTTTAACTGCTTTTTTAGGTTCTAGATTAGTTCCAGCACTTCCTAAAGTTATATTTAAGTTCATTTTTTCAAACTCTACAAAATCAATTTCCATATTGCTAGCATATTCGTTAAAATAATTTTCACAATTTTTTCTAATAATTTCTTTTGTTTCGTCTTCAAATTTTTTAACTTGTAAATTTATAGTTTCGTATGTTTCGGCTAATAATTTTTCAGTTTCTTTAGCCGTAGTTTCAAATAATTCAATAGGTTTTTTAAAATCCGCTAAAATATTTTTTCTAAAATCTGCAACACTATTTTTAAATTTGTTAATATTGCTTTTTTCGTCTTTAGCCTCTTTCAATGTTTCTTGTGACCAAATAATTTTTGAATAATAATTATTTAAATCGTGTGCATATTCTTTTACTTCTGAAATATTATGCTCAATTTCGGCTAAACCTTTTATTTCAGCTTTAATTTCACCAATAAATTCCGGTTTTGTTATTTTTCCAATAACTTCAATTTCTTTTTCTTCCATTTTCTTTCTCTCCTTTTTTTGTGTAAAAAATAATCCAATTAGAAATATCGACTAAGTGTTAAAATTGTCAATATCTCTAATTGGATTACTTCTTTAACACTTAATTAAATTTTACCATATTTTTTAAAAAATTGCAAGTTTA
>CAYJGB010000025.1:0-1544 GCA_964369405.1 uncultured Eubacteriales bacterium | reverse complement strand
AACATAAATTTTTGTTTCATCCTTTTTTTCCTCTTCAAATGCTTTTATGTATTTTTTTGTTAATTCTTCAATAATAAAATCATTCATTTTGTCAAACCATTTTCAAATTCTTTAATTTCTTCTTCTGTTGCTAATTCTTCAATGATTTCTTTATCAAACCATTCAGGAATATTTTTTTCATTTTTAATAACATTTTTTTTATTGATCGTTTTTTTGATTTGTTCAACTGTCGTTAAATTATAACCTAACCAATTATTTAAAATGCCGTTTATATAACTAAATGTTTTTTTTCCATTTAAAACTGATATTTCTAAAGCTAATAAAATTATTTTTTCGATTTCTTTTTTTTCAAATGGTAATTGTAACCATAAATAAATTTTTTCAATTTCAAACGACGATAATAATCTTCCAAAATTTTCCTCTACTATACTAACTATATTTTGATTATCTTTAGTAGTAGTAGTATCTATACTAATCTTATCTAAACTAATCTTATCTAATCTAGTCTTATCTAATCTGTGTATACATTGTGTATCCAAAGTGTATACATTGTTATTTTCTAAGGCTAAACTGCCCATTTCTTCTTGATAAATCGTTTTGTTGTATCGGTCTGATTGAATGTAATTATTTAGCCGCCAATGTTTGATTACGATTACGCCATTTTCAAACGGTATTATATAATTTTTTGCTATTAATAATTTAATATCATCTTCACTTGCACCAGTCATTTTTGTTATTTTTTTGAACCCGCCTAAAAAGCCATCATCGTCCGCTCTCATTCCTAAATCATAGTATAATAATCTTGTTGAAGTAGGCATTTCTAAAAATTTATCCGTATCTATTACATCTAAACTAAACATACGTTTTTTTGCCATAAAATTTAATTCCCTTCTTGTTTTTTTAATGGTATCAATATTATTTTATCTTCATAAACTTCCATTTTATATTGGTAACCAAATAGATCAGCAAATTTTTTAGGAATAATAATTTTATTAGTTCCTACCTCTAATTTTTTATCCAAAATATTTATTGGCTTATCCATTTTAACACCTCCTTACTATCTAAATAATACACTATTTTAGGTATAAAGTCAATATGTTTTAAGTATATTTTATTATAAAATCTTTTTGCTTTTAACTGGTGCACAAAACGATTCACAAAATGGTGCACATAATTGCACAAAAAAACTACTATTTCTAGTAGTGGATAATCAAATGCTAGAGGTTTTACTGTTTTTGGAAATTCCCCCCAAACCAACGGAACTAATCCTGTATACACACATAAAAATATCTCGAGTTTTTTATGTGATTAATACTAAATACATTATACCAAAATAAAAGAGATAAGTCAAATTATCTCTATAATTACTAGGACAAAGATGTACCTACTAGGACATTTCAAAAGAAAAAAAGAGCCAAAAGCTCAATTATTCACCTTTGATTTATCAATATAATTAACTCCCACAGGTCTTTTATATCAATAGCAGTCCGTATACTGACTTACAAAGGTACTTCATCTATTTAATTATACCAAATAATGCTTTG
>CAYJGB010000024.1:17444-26750 GCA_964369405.1 uncultured Eubacteriales bacterium | reverse complement strand
ATGTGAAATATTGCTCCTCTTTCTTCTTTTCTTAGGTGTTGCCCTCTTTTTCGTTCTGTGGTATTATTAGTACAGTTCATAGTTTTTGGCTCCTTCTGTTAGTTTGTTGTGTAGTAACTTTATTCTAACAGATTTCTTTTGTATAGGTGTACTTTATTTGACGGATACTGACGAAGAGTCTAAAAAATATAGCAAGCAACCTCAGTAAGTTTTTGAGAATACTTACTGAGGTTGCTTTTGGGTGTTTATAAATAAGGAATAGGAATAAGTTAAGTTGTGAAAAAATCAATTTTCAAGTTGTTTTTCAAGTACTTCTATATAGTTATCTACTATAGATAATGTTTCAGAGTTAGAGTGAACGTAAATGCTTTCGGATAGATTAAGCATAAATTTACTAAACTCTTGATTAAAATAAGGTATATTTAAATTTACTAAAGACATATTTGAATTATAAGCATTAGTAAACACTAAGATGTTTTCTTGAAAAAGTGTAATTGAAATACTTGAGTTTTCTGAAAAAACAGAATCTTTTAACATAACAAATCTAGGACTGTTGCTATTTTGCAAGAATAGATTTTTGAGTCGTTTTAAGGCATATAATCTTTCTTCTAATGTGAATGGATGATAAAACTCGTCTGGGTAGATATTAGTTTTACCCTCTGTTACAAATAAATTTAAACCATGGTGAGTAAAGTATGAAGTAAAAACTTCTGATAGTTTTGTACGGTTATTATCAAAATATTTAAAATAAGAAGTAGTTTTTTCAAAATCTTCTTTTAATTTACTTCTTAAAAATTTACTATCTAATAATATTAGTAAACAAGGTAGTGGCTCAATTGCTGAAACTAAATATGTATCATTAAAATGTTTATTATATTGGTCAGTTATTAATTTAACCGAACCAAAAGAATTAATAGCAGAGCTTAAACTATTAAAATTAGTATTAAATTTATCAGAATAAAAATCAATTACAGATTTATCATCTAGTACAACAGCTGAATTATAATCTTTAGATATAAGGATTATATAGTCGCTAGTTATAATATAGTATGGTGTAATTAACGGTAGATTTGCTGTAATATCAGTGTTTTCATAAGTGTATTTAGGTTCGTATTTACCGTTTAAATTAAACGATAAAAGTAACATCTGCGAAATAGAAAACATATTCTTTGACAGCTTTCTATTAGAATTATCTAATTGAATTATATGCTGTATAGTTGAGTTTGACTCTTGTAGAGAATATATTATTTTAATACCATCAAAAGCCATGGTAAAACTAAAAGGTAAGAACATTTTTATAGTACCATTACTTTTGTTTTGTGAAGTAATTATAAAATTAATAAAAGAAACAACTTCGTAAGTGTTATTTAAAATTAACGGATATGATGAATTTACTTCTGAGTGAGTAGAAAAAAGATTACTGTTTCTTGAAAGAGGAGTTGAAATATCTTTTATAATTGCAAGCATTTCATCTTTAATAATATGGTTGTTACTCTTAGTATCACTATGATAAGACTGTATAAACTGTTCTCGTTCTTTATTATTTAAACTTAAGTGATCAGCTATTATATTTACCGTTTCTAAATCTTTTGGTAAATTTTTACCACCTCTATACTTTGTAAGTTTTGTACGCTCTATCCCAGTAGCTTTAGCTAAAGTAGAAAGGTTATATTCGCTTATTTCTAAGTAGTGAGCAAATAGTTTGTTAAATGACAAAATAGCCTTTTCCATAGAATCCTCCATAAATAAACATCTAAATAAAATTATAACCATACTAATATACAACAAATATATGTAAAAAACAAGATTGTTTTTAAAATAAAATCGTTCACACTGACTTTCACATGTGAAAATAAAATAAATATAATCGGTCACTATTGCTTTCACAGATTGCAAAAATTACACATATATTGTAAAATTTAACTAATATTATCTTGAATTGGAGTTAAATGTATAATTATTATATTATATAGTATAAAATAAAGATTTGGTATGCTAGGTAACATTAACACGTAATGAAAAATGTGAACAAATATAAATTTTTAATGTTTTTACTACCATTATGGAGTGATTAAAGTGAAATTTAAAATATTAAAAAATAATTCGGGTTTAATTATTAAAACAAAACTAACAGCTACTAATAAATTGAATTGTAAAGAAATAAATAAAGTGCAATTATTAAACTCAAAATATTTCTTGAAGCCTCAAATTATAAACAATCAAGTGATTTATTATACTGAAAATTTATATACTAATTTATATGAAAGACTTAGTTTTTTAATTGGCAAGATAGAAGTCTTTACAATTATCAATGCGTATTTAAATTGCTTAGAAGAACTGGAAGATAATAATTTTGCAACGGAGTACTTAATATGTGATTTTAGATATGTATTTGTAAATAAAATAACGAAAGAGATTAAATTAATATATCTGCCATTAAAATGCAAGAGAAATAATGTAGACCCATTAGATTTTATTATTAGATTAATAGATTTGTTGAAATTAAATAAAGATGATTTAGAGTGTTTTAATAATTTTAAAGTGTTTTTAAAAAATCAAAAAGTATTTAATAAAGCACAAATTTATCAATACATTTTTTTATGTACAGATAATAATACATATGTAAATTATTATGGAATCACAGAAAAATTAATTAAAGTTAGAAAAGTTTTGTTTAAATCCGGAGACATAACTTCAACATCAGAGAAAGTTAAACTGGTGCATTGTGGTACATTAAATATAAATAATTTGAATATTGAAGATGAAAAAGAAACGGTTTCATTACAAAAGAACAATAGTAGTCAATTTACATTTTATTGTTTGTTATATAGAGTTAAATTAGATGAAACTATAAAAATTGACAAACCTGTTTTTAGAATAGGAAAAGAAAAGAGCTATGTTGATTATTTTATTGGTAATAATATGATAAGCAGAGGACATGCAGATATTATAAAAAGAGATGAAAGGTATTATATAAAAGACTTAAATTCGAAGAACAATACATTCATAAACGGATTAAAAATTCGACCAGAAGAAGAAGTGGAGATATATAATGGAGATGAAATAAAATTGGCGAATGAGGATTTTGTTTTTATTTTAAAATAGTATAGGGGTGAAGGCATGCAATATATGGCGATAGCAGAAACTGATATTGGGATAACTAGAGCGACAAATCAAGATAGCGTGTTAATAAAACATGGTAAATTAGAAAATGGCAAAGAAATACTTATGGTGATTGTTTGTGATGGTATGGGGGGATTATCTAACGGAGAAGTTGCAAGCGCAACGGTTATTAAAAGCTTTGCGAAATGGTTTGAACATAATTTACCAATGCAAATAAATGTAGTAAATATACAAGTTATTGCAAACAATTGGTCACTAATGCTTAAAGAATTGAATATGAAAATTCAAAATTATTCAAACAATATAAACGTGAAAGGAATGGGAACTACTTTTACAGGAATGTTAATTATTGGAGATGAATATACAATAGTTCACGTTGGAGATAGTAGGGTTTATAAAAATACATCTAAAGTTCAACAACTAACTAAAGATCAAACCTTTATCGAAAGAGAAATTCAAAGAGGAACAATAACAAGGGAACAAGCAAAAAATGACAAACGTAGAAATATGTTGTTGCAATGTGTTGGAGCGTCTAAAGTTATTGAACCAGAGATATTATATGGAAATATGGAAAAAGGTGTGTATTTACTATGTTCAGATGGATTTAGACACGAAATAAATGACGATGAAATACTAGAACAGTTGAACTTTAAAGCATTAAAAAATAAAGAAACTATGCACAATAATACAAAAAAATTAATTGAATTAGTTAAAACAAGAGGAGAAAGAGATAACATTTCTGCTATAGTAATAAAATCGATTTGAGGTGAAGGCATTGACAGAATTAGGGGTAGTGATTGATGGAAAATATGAAATATTAAAGGAGATTGGACGAGGCGGAATGTCTATTGTTTATCTGGCGATGGATAAGAGGTTAAACAAACAGTGGGCAGTTAAAGAAATTAAAAAGCAAACTAATGATGAAAAAAATGAAATAGTTATTAATAGTTTACTTGCAGAAGCAAACTTAATGAAAAGATTGGATCATCCTTCTTTACCAAGAATAGTTGATATTATTGATAATGGATTGACAATTTACATTGTGATGGATTATATAGAGGGAGAATCTCTAGATAAAGTATTAAAAGAATATGGAGCTCAACCAGAACAGCTTGTAATAAATTGGGCAAAACAGTTGTGTGATGCGTTATCTTATTTACATATGCAGAAACCTCCAATTATATATAGAGATATGAAACCTGCTAATGTTATGTTAAAACCTGAAGGCAATATTAAAATAATAGATTTTGGTATAGCTAGAGAGTATAAGGAACAAAATTTAGCAGATACTACAGTGTTAGGGACGAAAGGATATGCTCCACCTGAGCAATATAGTGGACAAACAGATGCAAGAGCGGATATATTCGCACTAGGTATGACTATGCACCATTTGTTATCAGGTAAAGATCCACGTGTAGGTGATGCTTATGTTCCAGTAAGATACTATAACTCTCAATTGTCAGAAGGAATAGAAATTATAATTGATAATTGTGTTCAGCCGGTAGCAGAAAATAGGTATCAAACATGCGAGGATTTATTATATGACTTAGAGCATCCTGAGCTAATAACAAAAGATTTCAAGCGTAAACAAAAACGTAAAATGTCTGCATTTATAATTACATCTGTGTTATGTGTGATTATGCTTATAACAGGAATTGTTACTAACTCTTTAGCGATTGCGGAAAATAATAGTAATTATACAAATTTAGTAGAATCTGTAGATTCAATAGAAAATTACAAAAAAGCAATTGAGATTTATCCAGAACGAACAGAAGCATATTTTAAAATGATAGAGGTATATGAGAACACAAAATTCACAAAAGAAGAAAATGATGAGTTTCTAGCATACTATAATGCCAATAAAGACAAAATGGATCAAAATAGTGCAGAGGTAGCGTTGCTTAATTATGAAATAGGGTTAATGTATTATAATTATTATGTTGAAGACGAAAATTCAACAGATAATAAAGCTACCAGAATTAACAAAGCATATCCATTTTTTGAAGCGAATGCCACTAACGAACAAATTTCAGATGACTTTACAGAAAAATATTTATCTGATTGTTATTATCAAATATGTAAGTTTTACAAAGAATACATATTGACATCTGCAAAAGTTGAAGAAGCATCTAAAAGTGATTATGAGGAATTATTTAATATAATCGAAGAAACATTAATTGATGTACAGGGTGCAGGTGCATACGACCAATTAGTATTATATAATGCAGTTTTTATGTTGATTTATGATCAAAGAGAAAGTATGGCTACAGTTAATATGGATATGGATCAAGTGCTAGAGTTGTTTGATGAGGTATATGAAAGAGCAAAATCAGTATCAACGCAAAAAGAACAATCTCAAAAACTTAAAAATGACATGGTTAATAATTATGATGACTATAGGGAAGCAATAGAGAGAACTTATATAAATGTTAATGAGAGGAGCTAGTTATGGCGGATATATTTTTAGCAATATCGAGGATTTCATACATATCTTTCGGAATACTTTTTTTGATAGTTGTATTCTTTTGGTTTAAATTTAAAATACCATCAATAATTAGTGATCTTTCAGGAAGAACAGCAAAAAAATCAATAGAAAGAATAAGAGAGGATAATAATAAATCTGGAAGCAAATCGTATAGGCCTAGTTCTGTAAATGCTAATCGGGGCAAATTGACAGACACTATGCAACAACCTAAAAGAATAAATAAAGATACAAAAATAAGTGCCAATATTATGCCAGAGACAGGAATATTGGAGGAAAATAAAAGTGTAAGAGCAGATATAGAGGAAACTCAGTTATTGAATGATGATGAAAACACAACACTTTTAAATAATGAAACAACTGTTTTGAATATGAACGTGCAAACAGCTGAGTTGTTAGAAAAAAATCATCATAAAACAAAAATAATATTATTAGAAGAAGTTGTTTTAATACATACTAAAGAGGAGATTTTATGAAAAATATAGATGTAAAAACAATGTTTTATATATCGTTAATCAGCATATTTATAATGTGCTCGAGCATTTTGATTATGCCACTTATTGTAATTAACGATATTTTTGCAATAATTTCTAGTGTTACATTTTGGCTGTTTTGTTTAGTTGGGTACTCAATATATATTATTGCAGCAGTTAAGATGAAGAAACAAGTAAAACCCGAAGAGAAAAATAAAAATAAAATAGGCATAATTAAATTTTTTCAAAATAAAGGTGCGGTGATGTTTGATATTTTATTATTGTTATCTTTAATATGTTTAATTATAGTAAGTTTTTCACAATATAAAAATGATTATATTGCTTATCTACTATTATTTCTTGTATTAATTTCATTTAATTATCATTGTATATTAAATGGAAAATTATATAAATATATTTTTAATAATAAAAAGAACGAAAAAACTAACAGGAAAAAGAGGGAAAAAAATGAGAGAGTATAAAATAAAAGGTGGGTATAAAGTATTAGCGGTATTGATTTCTTTAATTATGATTTTTTTAATGATGCCAATACAATCAGTAGTAGTAGCGACAGAAGAAAAGACATCACAAAATGGAATAAATTTACAGTTTTTAGATAGTGGCGGAACAGTCAATATTATAGGAGCAACTGTGAGTTATAGTATAAAGAAATCGGCTGATGATGAAAATCCGACTGTTGGTGAAACTGATGATAATGATAATGATAATGATGGTAAAATAAACATTGGTTGGGATTTTACAGTCAATCCGAATCCAATAGTCAACTTAAAAATAGTTCAAGAAGATGAAAATGGAAATAGTGAAGAGTGGTTAGTAGAAGAGTTAGAGGTAAGCAGTAGTGATTTATTAATAGTTAACCTTATAACTGATGTTACTATTACATCAAAAGAGTTGACCTATAATGATACTGATCAGGAGTTAATCGAAATAAGTGGAAGTAACTCTAAAAGCGATACTTTTCTATATAAAACTTATAAAAATGAAGAAAATAAAAATTCGAATGAAATTACTTATACTGATGAAGTACCAAAGGAAAAAGATGCTGGTAAATATACTGTATATGTGAAACAGACTAGAGAATTTTTTGGTTATAATGTAATTAAAGAATATATAGTAAATAGTGAAATTGAAAAAGCTGATATATTCGAAGAAAATTCAGTGAAAATTGAAAAACCTACTGAAAACCTTAGCTACGGTACAGATGATGAAGTAGTTGAAAAAAGTGGCGATGAAAAAATAAGTGAAGATGAAAAATATAAATACACATGGAATATATACCCAATTAACAAAACAGTCGTTAACTTAAATGATAGTATATTTGTGTCCAACGACAAAAATGTTCCAACAGTTCAGGATATTATAGAATATGCAGATGATAATAATAAAAATTTTGGAATAGGATCTTATAGAGTTGGACTTACAATAAGCATAGAAGGCGTAAACTATAATGATTATGTAACTACAGCAGATATAGAAATAATATCAGGTGAAATAGATATAACAGGTTTAAAAATATCGGTTAATGAGTTAGTACATGATGGAAAGGAACAAGAATTACTTACTGTAGAAACTCCAATTGATTATCCATACGAGATACAGTATCAATTAATAGATGTTACAGAAAACCAAGAAATAAATGAAAACGCTTGGGTTACAGAAAAACCAAAAGCTACAAATGCTGGTGAATATTTAGTATATGTAAAATTAGTTCAAACATATTATGAAGATACAAATTTTCCAGATCAGATTCCGTATCAACCATATAAAGTAGACATAGACAAAGCTAACCAAGATAGTGAAATTAAATTTAATACTGGGGAATATAATGAGGGTTCTCTTGAAATAGATATCGATAGTTTAAGCGATGAAGGTTATGATTTCTCTATATTAGGAGGCAATGATAACGGAAAAAAAGAATACATATTATTGGATAATAGTGATGAAAAAGAACTAGATAGCGAGATTGCTGAAATTAATGCTGAAAATGGAATATTAACAATAAACAAACCAGGATTATTTAGAGTTCAAGCTACGAATACTGGAGACCCTAAAGGAAGTGATAACGATAATTATATTGATTTACATCGTTATTGTTATATAACAGTCAAAACAACCGATGCTGAATCTGAATTCCCAAGCGAAAATATATCTTACACATTAAATTCAATAAATAATAGTGTGTCTGACCAAGAAGTGAATTCGGAAGAAAATGACGATAGGGAAGCTACATATTCTATAAAAGGATACACAGATGAACAGTTAAAGGATATAGGGCTGGTAATAGATAGTAACGAAGTTAAGGTATCTGATTATAAAGATCTTTCTGATAGTATGATTGAAAATGAAAATAAGCAGTTAAAATTTATTGTAGAAGCAGAAAAAGAAAGTATAGAAAAAGAAGGATATAAAACAATTAATTTTACAAAAGAAGAAAATGCTGATAACGAAGAGTTTGCGGATGTTTACATATATTATTTTACTAGAGATAGTGAGGGCAAGATAGATGAATTTGATAGCTGTACTTGGGAGAACACTTTAAAAATGGATGTAATTTCTGAAGAATATGGTACATATACTGCAAAGATACCAAATGGGGCAACAGAAATGTCATTTTTATTTGCTGAAAAGGATAATGCTGAACAATCTCAAGATATAGTTATTGCAAATTATCTCGATGAGGATCAACCCAAAGAAGTATACTATGCAAATAATGATGAAGCTTTATATGGCAAATACGAAATAAAAAAAGTGGTATCAGAAATTTATCCAGAGTCTTCTGCGTCATATGAATTGATAATAAAATTTGCTGAAATTTCTGATTCATTGACATTTGTAGCTACTGATGATAAAAGTACTGAGGTTGATTCTGAAAAATGGTATAATTCAGGAATTTCTGTAAAAGAAGATGGATATTATATAAATATACCGAGTGCAGATTGGTTGGATACTGAACCCAAGTGGTTAGAGAGCTTTGTAGAGAATTTAATCTTCGAAAATAATGGTGATGGTGAAGAGGATGAAAGAAAAGTTCAATTGATAAATAATAAGAATGAGGTTACAGCACCTATAACTTTAAACAGTGAGAATAACGGTTTATTTAAAATTGACACTGAACTTCCTACAGGACCAGAAATTTCATATTCAGATTCTATTTTCTCTAAAGTTTTAGAAGGAATAACATTTGGATTCTATAATGCACCTGTAACA
>CAYJGB010000024.1:0-17344 GCA_964369405.1 uncultured Eubacteriales bacterium | reverse complement strand
GTAAATGTTAATTATACAGATAAATCTGATAATGAAATGGTAAGCTATACTTCAGACACATTAACAATAGATACTATAGATCCAGTTATAAATGTAGAATATCAAAATAATAATGTAATAAATGTTTTAGAAGATAGTGAAAGCAATAGTCGTAAATATTTTGATGATAATCAAAGAGCAGTTATTACAATTAATGAACATAATTTTAACAGTGATGATGTTAATATAACATTAATTGCACAAAACGTATCTGGGGCAGAAGTAAATAATACTGTGTTACCATATAATTGGATATCTAATGGAGATATACATGTATTGGAGATAAACCTAACAAATGATGCTAACTATACTTTTGATATCGATTATACAGATTTTGCAACTAGAAAGGCAGCAGATTATCAAACAGATTATTTTACAGTAGATAAGACAAACCCATTAAATTTACAAGTTGAATACAGCACAAGTGTATTGGAAACAGTGTTAGAAACAATTTCCTTTGGTTTTTATAATGCTAAAATGCTTGTTACTCTAACAGCAGAAGATTATACTTCTAAAATTTCAGAATTTGAGTATAGTTATGAAAATGTAGAAGGAGCAAGTTTAGTTAACGAGGATTTGTTAAACCAAAGTGTTGATGAATCATCGATTACATATTCTGATGATTTAGCAACTGCTCAAATAAGTTTTGAAGTACCTAAGATGATTTTAGGTCCAAATAATCAATTTAATGGTACAGTTAGATTTAATGTATTTGATCGTTCAGGAAATGAAACTGAAAAAATAGAAACCAAACAAATTGTTGTTGATAATATAAAACCAATATCACAAGTAAGTTATAATACACCTGTAAATATTGAGAATAATATATCGTATTATAATGGAGATATAAATGCAACAATAGTTATTAACGAAGCTAATTTCCATAGCGAGGATGTTAATATAGTAGTAACTAGAGATGGTCAGCCTGTAAATATTAATACAAATTGGGCAGAAGAAAGTGTAGATTCTCATATAGGCACTTTTACATTAACCCAAGATGGTGATTATATTGTAACTGTTAATTATAAAGATAAATCTAGTAATGAGATGACTAGCTATAAGTCTGAACAATTAACAATAGATACAACTATAAATAAGCCTATAATTTCTGTAAATGGAAATACTGAAAATGGTATGGCTTATAAAAACACAGTTATTGCAGAAGTAGAATTTTCAGATATAAATTTTAACGATTATGATATTAAGTTTACAAGAACAAATTATGGAAATAAAAACGAAGAGCTTAATGAAGAATTTATAGATGAAAAATTAAACTTAAACTCTAACGGTGGTAGTGTAGTGTTAGAAAATATTGAAGAGATATTGGAAAATGACGGTATCTATACTATGTTAGTGGAAATGGATGACAAATCAGGAAATTCAATTAAAAATGAATTGGTATTTACAGTAAATAGATTTGGTTCAGTTTATGAATACAGTGATTATTTAACAAGCTTAGTTGCAGATGGTGGAGCGTATGAAACAAAAATAACAGATGATTTAATTATTACTGAATATAATGCTGACGAACTAGTTAAAGATTCACTTAATATTGAAATAACAAAAGATGGTTTTCCTTTAGAAAATATAAATTACACGGCATCGCCAGAAAAAAACACAAAAAATAGTAGTAGTGACTGGTTTGAGTATAAATATACAATAAACAAAGATAATTTTTCTGAAGATGGAGTATATAAAATATCTATTTCTTCAAAAGATGAAACAGGAAATATGCCTGAAAATTCAAACTACGAAGATAAAAACATTTTATTTAGAGTGGATACTACTAAACCTGAGATTACAAGCATTGTAGGACTAGAAAATGGTATAGTTAATGCTCAAGATTTGACTGTAAAATATACAGTATTTGATGCAATTGGATTAAAATCAATACAAGTTTTTGTTGACGATAAAGAAATTAATGAAAGCATAGTTGATTTTACTGATGATATGAACAACTATCAAGGTAGTTTTACACTTGCTGAAAATGGTTCAGCACAGAATGTAAGAATTGTAATTGAAGATATGGCTGGGAATATTGTAGATACAGCAACAGATGAGTTTGAAAGTGTATTTGCTTTTAACGATAATGTTACAATATCAACAAATGCATTAGTAAGATGGCAAGCTAACCCAATATTATTTTGGGGATCAATAATCGGAGCAGTTGTAGTTGTAGCAGGAGCAATGGTAATAACTTCATTGATTAGAAAAAAAAATAACAGTAAAACCAAATAATAAGTATCATTCCACGATGTAGTCGAACAAGACTACATTGTGGAAAGGAAAGACATAATTTTAGCATGTTTATACAAATTACATTTTATTAAAGGTGGTTAATATGAAGATAAATGTAGCAATTGTAGATGGAGATAGTAAATATCTAAATAGGTTAACTTTTATATTGTTGGAAAAATACAAAAATAATTTGTCGGTGTTTTTGTATACCGATATAGAACAATTAATTCTTGAATTAGATAAAAATAAAATTAATGTAATTCTTGTTAATGAAAAATATGATATAGAAAGCATTAAACAGTCCAAAAAGTATGTAATTGCTTATTTATCGGATAATTCAGGAATTAGCACTATTAAAGATTTAAAAGTTATTTGTAAATATCAAAATGTAGAAGATATTTATAAAAATATTTTGACAATGTACTCTGAAATATGTAACGATAATGTGAAATTAAAATATAACAATGAAACAAATTCAAAAGTTATATCGGTTGTATCGTCTAATGGTGGTTCAGGTAGTTCAACTGTTGCAGTAGCTTTTAGTAGATATTTAGTTAATAAAAAATTAAAAGTATTATATTTGAATTTAGAAAATTTTTCGGATTTGAATATGTATTTTCATCAAGAAAAAAGCATGAGTTTAAGTGATGTAATATATTCACTAAAACTTAAGAAAGGCAATTTACAGTTGAAGTTAGAGAGTTCAGTAAAGCGTGATGATAGTGGCGTGTATTACTTTGATTCTCCACAAAATGCTATAGATTTAGTTGAATTAACTGAAAGTGAAATAGAAAAACTAATAAGTGAAACACAAAAAATGAATATATATGACTATATTGTTATTGATTCTGATCTTTTTTTAAGTAAAAAGAATATAAAGCCATTATTTATGTCAGATAAAATTATTATAGTTTCCGATGATACAAACGTCGGTAAAATTAAATTAAATAGAGTTATTAATACTTTTGAAATTCTAGATAGTCAAGATAATACAACATATTTAGAAAAAATAAATATTATACATAACAAATCAAATCACATAAATTCCAATAATTTTGCATTTGATGATAAGTATAATAAATGTATAGGTAAAATTAATTTCTTGCACAACACTGACGACACACAAGTAGTTAATATTATATCTAAAATGAACTTATTTGATAAATTATTATAACACATTTGGAGGTAAATGATGAACTTTGAAAAAGAACAAAAAATAGTTGCTGAAGTAAAAGGTTATATTACTGAAAACTTACCTTTGAGTAAAATGAGCGATGAAGAATTAGAAGAAAAAGCAGAAAATTTAGTAAGAGAAAAACTTTCTAACGAATATTGTTCTATAGAACAATTAGTATCAATAATTCAACAAGTATATAGTTCTATACGTGGATTAGGACTTTTAGATAGTATAATTAATGATGAAAATATTACTGAAATTATGATAAATGGATATAAAGATATATTCATTGAAAAAAAAGGTAAGATAACAAAATTAGATAAAGAGTTTGAAAGTGAGAGAAAATTAGAAGATATAATTCAAAGGGTAGTTGCCAAAGCTGGTAGAGAAGTAAACTTGGCAAACCCTATTGTAGATACAAGACTAGAAGATGGCTCTCGTGTAAATGTTGTATTACCACCAATTGCATTATGTGGACCAACAATGACAATAAGAAAATTTTCCAAAAACCCTATGACAATAGAAAAATTAATTGAGTATAAATCTATTGACGAAGAAATAGCAGAGAAATTAAAAGCTTTGGTAAAGTCAAAATATAATGTGTTTATAAGTGGAGGTACTGGTTCAGGAAAAACAACATTTTTAAATGCATTATCAAATTTTATACCAAAATCAGAAAGAGTAATAACAATTGAGGACTCGGCGGAGTTGCAAATTACAGGTGTAGACAATTTAGTATCGTTAGAGTCAAGAAACGCCAATAGTACTGGAGCAGGTCAAATTACTATTAGAGATTTAATAAAATCTTCATTAAGAATGAGACCAGAAAGAATAGTTGTTGGTGAAGTACGTGGAGGGGAAGCTCTAGATATGTTGCAAGCTATGAATACAGGGCATGACGGCTCCCTATCTACAGGGCATGCAAACTCTACTATAGATATGTTAAGCAGATTGGAAACAATGGTTTTACAAGGAGCAGATGGGTTACCATTAGAAGCTATTAGACAGCAAATTGCCTCTGCTATAGATATAATCATTCATCTATCAAGAATGAGAGATCATTCTCGTAAAACAGTAGAAATATCAGAAATAGTAGGGTATGAAAATGGCAAAATTTTATTAAATTCATTATATCAATTTAAGGAAGATGAAAATAGTACACTTGAAAAAGTATCAGGAAAATTAGAAAGAACTGAAAACGAGATGAAGAATATTGATAAATTAAGATTAGCAGGAGAAAAAATAGTGATTTGAGGTGAGGGCATGTTTAAAAAAAAGAGTGAAAATATTAAAGAACCACAATATTATATGTCACAAACAAATATGCAAGTTTTAAATTATAAAGTCTATTATTTAAATACAAAAGAGAAAATTTTATATTTCAGTATTGCTTTTATTGTAGGCGCAATAGTAGGCTATTTATTCTATGGTGGAATCGGACTAAACGAATATGGAGAAGCGACATCTTTAACTAATACATTGAATATCTTAATACCAAGTATTACAGGATTAGTAGCAGCAAAATTATATCTACCATTAAAAACAAAATCTATAATAGAAAAAAGGAATATAGTATTAAGAAAGCAATTTAGAGATATGCTAGAAGCAATAAATACGTCATTGGGTTCAGGTAAAAACGTAACAGATTCATTTATAGCTGTATATGAAGATTTAAAAATACAGTATGATGAAGGAGAATACATACTAAAAGAATTAGAGGTTATTATAAATTGTTTAAATAATAATATTGATATTGAACAGACTTTAGAAGATTTTGGAAACAGAAGTGGAAATGAAGATATAATAAGTTTTGCACAAGTGTTTAAGATAAGCTACAGAAAAGGTGCAAATATTAAAGAAGTAGTAAGAAATACACATTCAATATTAAATGAAAAACTAGATATATTAGAAGAAATAGATACTATGTTTGCTGCCAGTAAAATGGAACAAAATATTATGCTGTTTATGCCTATAGTTTTAATAGGATTTATAAAATCTATGAGTCCAGAACTATCAGCAAATTTTGTGACTGGAACGGGACTTGTTTCTACGACGTTAAGTATAATAATATTTATTATTGCATATGCAATCGGTAGAGTTGTGCTTAAAATTAAAATATAGGGGTGATTGACATGTTTGGAGTTGATTTAGTAGATATTATAATTATTATATTTGGAGTTTTATTGTTGGCGATATGGTTGTTTTTTTACATAAAAGGAAATAAATATAACAGTTTGTTTGAAGGGTTAGTAGAAAAAGATTATCCACTAAAAGAAGTGTATGGAATAGGCTATGCAGTACTTGAAACCATAAAATACAATTATAAATCGAAATATGATAGAAAACAAAGACAATACTTAGCAGTTTTACATGGAGAAAAATATGCTGATTATTATCTTAGAGTTGTGCGTTCACAGCAAATAACAATATCGTTTACTGTTTTAGTTTTAGCACCAATATTATATTGTTTTACAATGGATATTCTAGTTATGGGAATAATTGCAATTTTTGCAGGTACAGCATATTACTATTTTGGAAATGCAATAAAAACAAAAATAGCTACAAGATCAGAAGAAATGTTAAGTGACTTTGCAAATGTAGTGTCTAAATTAGCGTTGCTAACAAATGCAGGTATGATATTAAAAGAAGCATGGACAGAGGTTGCACAATCTGATAGTAATAGGGTTATATACGAAGAAATGAGACTTGCAGTAATAGATATGGAAAATGGAATGGCTGATGTAGATGCAATATATAAATTTGGAATGAGATGTATATTACCAGAAATAAAAAAATTCACATCTACAATAGTGCAAGGAATAAAAAAAGGAAATAGTGAACTTTCATCAATGTTGCAAGAACAAAGCCACGAAGTATGGGGTTTAAAAAAGCAAATGGTTAAAAGACAGGCAGAGAAAGCGGCAAGTAAACTGCTAATACCGATGTGTATAATGTTTGTAGGTATTTTGATAATGATATTAGTTCCAATTTTTACAAATATTGGAATATGATATAAAAATAATTTAGGAGGTGGAATTTATGATAGCAAAATTAAATATGATGAAATTTTTAGCTGGACAAAAAATTTCCGAATTTTTTAAAAGTGAAAAAGGAGAGGTAAATATTGTTGCAATAGTTGTTCTGTGTGGAATAGCAGTGTTGTTAGCGATACTTTTTAGAGAGCAAATAGCGGACTTAATGAACGATCTATTTGAGGAAATCAATAACCAGGCAACTGGAGCAATTAATGAGACGCTCGCTGTCCCAGAATAACTAATAGGCTAAGTAAAAAAGTTTCCACCACTAGCCATACGCTTGTTAGTGGTGGAAAAACCCAGCATTATAAATTTGATTAGAAAAGAGCATGATAAAGATGATTAAAAATTATATTAAAAAAATATTTAAATTAACGAAAAATGAGAGCGGATTAGTAATAGTAGAAGCTTCAATTGTTTTTCCTATTATGTTTATTGTGCTTTTTACATTAATATATATGGGAAATGCATATTACTTAAAATCACAAATAGAATCTATAGTTGTGTCACATGCAGTATCAGGAGCAAATTTTTGTGAAGATCCACTGTTAGAAACATTAAAATTAGAAAATTCCATACCTGAAGTAAAAGATTTAGATTCTGAGCCATATAGATATATATTTGGAGGTATGGCAGAGATTGAAGACAAGATAAGTGGAGAGGTTATAGAAAAATTTGATGAAGCAGGATTGTCATTTTTTAACAATATGAAACCTGAATTAACTAGCACAAAAAGTGAAATAGCAAGTTTTAATAACTATGTGGTATATTCTACCTTTTCAGTAGATTTAGAAGCAACTGTTGTTATGCCAATAAAAATGTTTGGGGAAGAAGACTTTAAAATAATTACATATAAATCAAGAGCAGAAGTTCCTGTAACAGATGTAACGGAATTTATAAGAAATACAGACATGGTAATAGATATGATAAGCGGTACAAAATTAGGAGATACTATATCAGGTTTGTTTGGTAAAGTAAATGAATTTATAAATCAGTTTGCAAATAGCTAGTAAAGGAGAATTTAAATGAAAATATTTAAAAATACTAAAGGAGCAATATCAATATTTCTAGTTATAATATTAGTGCCAATGTTGACAGTGTCAGCTATATTTGTAGATGCTAGTAAAATTTCTTTAGCAAAAAGTGTATCAGAAACAGCAGGTGATTTAACATTAAACTCTGCATTAACAGCATATGATACAAAGTTAAAAGATTTATACGGGATTTTTGCAACAGCGCAAAGCACAGATGAGGTATATGCAGGATTAGAAAATTTTTATAGAGATTGTATATCGTCTAGTGGAGTAAGTGTGGCAGAGGCAAATAGCTATACCGATGCAATAATGACACAATTAGGAATCGTGACAGAGAGCAATTCTGTAGATGATATTATGGGGCTAGAGTTATTAGAATTTGATGTAAACAAGCATGAAAATACTAGCTTGAATAATCCGACTATCATTAAAAATCAAATTGTAGAATTTATGAAATATAGGTCGCCTATAAACACAGGGTTGTCATTTATAACATCTTTAGAGAGTTTTACAACGTTAAGCGAGCAAACGGAGTTAATAGAACAAAGACAAAATTACTATCAAGAAGAAGAAAAAGTAATGACTAATGCTCAGCTAGCTTATGAAGCAATAAGGAATTATCAAAACACTAACGCGGATGTAAATGATTTTTATACCACTTATGAACAGTTTCACAAAGATTTAGGAAATGAGTATAATGGTATAGCTGCAGAATACATTAAACACTTGTATAATAATGAAGACAATCAGAAATATAGATTATTTCAAAACACAGTAAATAAAGGTGATAACTTTTCGGTAAATCAATATAGTCTAATTAATGGTATTGACAGCAATGGACAAACTAAGTCAGTCCAGATTACTACCGAAGAGTTAACAGCTGATTATGAATCCTCAAAATCTGATATAACAAGTGATGTAAATAAAGCAATAGACAAGATTGATGAAAAAAATTATATAGTTAAACTTAATGAATATAAAGATTATTACAAAGAAAATTATTGGAACTTTGGAAGTTATGATCCAGTAAGATTTGTTAGCGAAGTAACGAATTACGATAAAAATGCAAATGGTGTCAATAATCTTATTTCTTTCGAGTCAGAATTAGTTGATTTTATTAGTGAAATAAATAATATTAATAAATATTTATTAATGTGTAAGGTAGCAGAAGGTGAAGAGATAGATGAAACCACTCAACAAAAAATTGTTGATTTAAATGAGGACGCTGAGAGTTATGTGGAAACATATAATAAATTACAAACTGAATTGAAAAATGCATATGCTGATATTATTACAGTAGGCAATGTGTTAAATGAAGATAAAGAGGAGAAGAACGAAGTTGTAGATATCTATAATAAAATTAATACATTTATAAATGAAATAGATAAAGCACGAACAGAATTAAACAATGCAGTTTTTTATTTAGGAGAAGTCGAAAAATCAATTAAAGATGGTGGTTTATTAGACAATGCAAAGGACAATTGGAATGGGTCAGCAAATAATGAAAAACTAGATAATTCTGCTTTAGCGACACAAGATAAAGCAGAAATAGAGGATTTAGATGTAGATATAAACATAGGAGAAGTGCAGGAGCTAAGTAAAAGATTAAAAAATATAAGTGATGATTTAGAAAAATTAAGTCAACAAATAAAAGACGATACATTTTATGGAAAAAACGTTCATGAGATTAAAGAACTTAGTAATTTATCTGACGCATTAAATCCAAACATAAATGATTATGTTAATGGTACTGATAAAAAACTGTTACCTATGGATACAAATAAACTAGCAGAAGCTTGTAATAGTATAATTTCTAAAGCACCGTATAAAGACGGAGGGACTGCTATAGATATAAAATGGATAAATGATAGTGCAAATCAACCTAACTTAGATACAAGTAAACCAGATTTTTTTACATATTTAGAAACAAAATTTAAAGACACAAGCCAGAAAAATGACGAGATTAAAAATACATATGATAATATAGATAGTCAGTCAAAAAATCAAGTCAATTTAATAGAAAATACAAGTACTCCAAAAGATATAGATGAAAATCCAGTAAAGTCATCAAATGAAATAAAAGACCAACCGTCATTGCCTTCTAATAACAAAGTTTCATTAACACCGAGTGTTTCGAGCGATAACTCTACCGACCTAAATAACACTACTACTGGATTGTCTTCAATGTTTGAAAATTTAGTATCCGCAGTCGAAAGCTTAGCAGTTAGTTTTAGAGATAATTTATATGTATCCGATTACATATTAAGTATGTTTAGTTATGATACTGTAGATAAAAATACAGATGGAAAAACAATAGCAAATCCACAAAGTATAACATTAAATTCATACATAGATAACAATCTTTCTTTTGGAAATGAAGTAGAATATATATTGTATGGTGGGCATAATGCTGGCAATAAACTAGCTTCTTATGGAACAATATTCGGTATAAGATTTGCATTTAATCTAATATATGCATTTGCAACTTCAGAGATAAGAGACACAGCGTTAGCAATTGCGACACCAATATCAGCAGCAACTTTAGGTGTAGTTCCACCTCAATTAATTCAAGTTGCAATAATAATAGGAGCCGCTTTGTGTGAATCTGGGTTAGATGTGTCAGAACTTTCTTATGGAAAAGAAGTACCTTTATACAAAAACAGTTCCACATGGAGAATGAGTATAAGTGGTCTAATTAATGAAGTGGTTGCACAAACTGGAGAAATTGTAAAAGATATAGCAGGAAATGTAATAGACGAAGGTCACAAAAAGTTACAAGAACTATTAAACTATACAGACGAAGAATTAACCGCAAAAATTGATGAAGTTGAGGGTTATGTAACTGATACGGTAGAAGATACTTACTACCAGTTGATTACAGAAAATGCAAATATAGCTATACAAAAACTCACGTCATTAGCACAAGAAGTATTAGATGATGCAACTCTTGGGATGGACCAGAAAGTTGCACAAGTAGAAAACAATTTGAAGGATTGGGCAAATACATTAGGAGATGACATTACAAGCGAGGCACAAAAACAGGCTATTAGTATAATTGTAGATAATGGGTATATAACACAAATAATCGAAAGTCTGAATCTATCAGGAGATAATATAAGTCAACAAGGTACAGATTATATTAATTCAGCAGCAGAAGAGATAAATGAAATAATAGATAATTTACGTAAAACAATAACTGACCAAATTATAAATGGTAGTGACATGATAAAAAATGCAAAAGACGAAGCTATGGCTGAAATTAAAAGTGCAGCTGAAAATGGAGCAGATGAGTTAAAAGATGCGATTAATACACAACTAGATGGTGTTTTTGGTAGTGGAGGTTCTAGCTCTTTATCAGGAAATGGGAATACAGGAATATCAGGTTTGCTTTCTTTTTCGTATGATGATTATTTAAGATTATTTTTAATGGTATCATTATATACAGATGAAGAAGGTGTATTGTTAAGAACAGCAGATGTAATGCAAGTAAATATGGCAAAGGTAACAGGGAATAGTGAGTATTTATTATCTAATTCTGCAGTATATTTGAATATATATGCAAAAATACAAGTTAAGCCTACTTTTCTAGCTATGCCTATATTTGCAGATGTAGAAAATAATCCTGCGACAAACGGTACTAGCTTTATAGTAGAATATAATAATATTAAAGGTTACTAAAAAAGGAGAAAAAAGTATGAAGAAAATAATCGTAATAATATTAACAGCAATATTAGCAACAACAATGGTGGCTTGTAGTCAAACAGCAGAAGATACAGAAACTTCTCAAAATGGAGAAACAACTAGTACCACAGAAGAAAATAACAAAACTACAGAGAGTGTGACAGAAGCGAAAGATTTAGGTTATAAAATATTTGAAGATTTACCACTAGAATATTCAAAGCTTACTGAAGATTTTGAACACGTAGTAAAAATAAATGGACCTGATTATCAGCAATATGAATCGGGAAATGGCGATTACTTTGCAATGGGGGATGAATATTATATTAATGTATCTTTTGCACGGGAAGAGTTGGAAGAAACAGAAGAAAATTTACAAATAGCATACGAGCTAACATTAGAAAAACACATACAGAATAGGTCAGACTACAACATGATTTTAAGCGACAATATAGAGAGTTCTTCAATAGAAAATATAAACGGAATAGACGTTCTTAAATTTGAAGGTACGGTAGAAAGACAAGGAGTAGAAGTGTATGACGGATTATTAATAGGTTATTCATTTATTGTTGAAAATGAACCGTTTAGTATATTTGGTTGTATACTTCAAGCAGGATATACTACAAGACCAGAAGAAATAGAAGAAGAGATAAGACATTATATAGATGAAATGATACAAACAGTAAGAGTTGAGTCAAGAGATTAAATATATAATATAAAAAATTAGGAGATGTAATTGTTATGTTTAAAAACTTAAAATGTGAAAATGGTAATGTAACAATAGAAGCAACTATTTCTTTAACAGCTTTTATGTTTGCGATAATTACAATATTAACAGTAGTTAATATTTGTGTAGCACAAACAGTTATATCTAATGCTATTAATACAACAGCTAAAGAAATATCGCAATATAGCTATTTGTATTCTTTGACAGGTATACCAGATAGTCAAAAAAACTTGAATGAAAGCGGACAGGCACAAACTGAAAATATTGACGAGATAATGGAAAACGTGAATGCTGTTTTTACAGAAATTGAAAACTTAGGACAAGATACTAAGGTTGAACCTCAAGATATTAGTGGAGATGTGGCGAATTGGGAAGAGTTGTTAGGCTCTGCTGATAATATTATGAATAGCTCGGCTAATACAATGGAACTATTTGATGATATTGCTAAAGATCCATTATCAATGATTTTTGGAGTTTCTAAATTAGTAGCTAGTGATGGTATGGATTTATTAGTTTCTAGAGTTATTGCTGCTAACTTGTCGAAAGCATTATGTGAAAAACACCTAACTAATGAAAAAGGTGGAGACATAGAAACTTACCTAAAAAACCTTGGTATTTATTCGGAAAATAATAATTATTATGATTCCATAGACTTTTCTAGTTCTACATTGTTTCCTGCTGGCTCAAATGAGATAACTGTAGTTGCCAAATATAAAATTAAACTAATACCATTGTTGCCGTTAGATTTTACTTTTACTTTTGAACAAGTTGCTTCTACTTATGGGTGGTCTGCTGGAGATATTTCTTTTAGAACTATTGAAGATATAGAAAATTCTCCCTTTAATGAAGATGGTAGCGCAGTATGGAATCAAACTTCTCAAACTGAAAGAAACAATATAATTAATTCTTATATTACAGATGAGTTGTCTGCTCAAGGGTACAGTGAAGTGTATGGTGTAGATCAACTGGATTTATATAACCCAGATTTAAATGAAATAATTAAAATCAGCTCTATGGATCCTTTTTCTGGTGCAGGTGGTCCTACGTCAGTAGATGAAATTGATGAAACAATTATTATAAATTCATTAAAAGCGTTGGCTAGTAGCATGAACGCTTCTGTAGATAACTTATCAGAAATTACTATAAATAAACCGTCACAAGATAGTGATTATACAACTTATGGTAACAATAATGTTTTTAAAAAAGTTGTTATTGTTATTCCCGAAGATGAAGGATTAAAAGAAGAAATAGAAAGAATTATTACTGAAATGGGTGAACAAAACGTGGTGTTTGAGGTAAGAAGTGAATTTGGCAATGGAACAACTACAAAGAAATAAGGGGTATACATCATGAATTTATTTATAGATATTATAATCGCTTTGATTACAATGGGTTTTACATACATTTATACCTGTTTTTATTTAAATAATAAAAAAATTAACAGATTAAATCTAAGATTACTTCAAGTGAATTCTAAAAATAAAATTGTTTTCATTGTTATTTCTATTGTAGTTACTATGTGTTTAATAACTTGTATTTATTTGTATTCTTATAATAGTGATATTCTAGAACAAATTAAAGCTATTATCTTCTGTTTAGTGTTAGTTTCAGTTGCAGCTATAGACTATAGAAAAAATGTGATTCCTAATTATTTATTATTAATCTTACTTGTTTCTAGAGTTGTGATATTTGCACTTGAGTTCGCTATCTCAGAAAATGCATTGCAAAGCTTAATAAATAATATTATATTGTCTGCTATTGTTGTTGCGTTTTTTGTCATGCTTTTACTTATATTTAAAAATAGTATTGGAATGGGAGATATTAAACTTTTTGCAGTTATGTGTCTTTATTTAAATACAATAAATTCCATATCTGCAATATTCCTGTCGTTAATGACCTCTTTCTTTATATCTATTGTTTTAATGATTTTAAAAAAGAAAAAACGTAAAGATACAATTTCTTTCGGACCAAGTATTTTAATTGGAACGATATTAGCAGTTTGTATTCTAGGCGTATAATAGGAGTTGGAAAAAAATGAAAAAGTATAATAAAATTTTACCGATAGCTTTAGTATTTTTAATGTGTATAGCAATTTATAATTTTACGACAACTTCAACAGAATTGAAAAATACTTATGACACTAACTTAACTTTAGCTAGAGAAAATGCAGAAAAAGGTCTCACTGACTATGCTCTTCCGTATTATTATAATTCGTTAGATATTTTAGAAACAGTTGATCTTTATCTTGAAATTGCTCATATGTATAAAGACGTAAATGTTGAGGAATATATTGTTTGGTTAGAAAATACGATTGATAAATATCCAACAGATATTCAAGCTTACGAAGAATTATTAGAGTATTATTATTCTCTTAATGATTATAGTAATTGTTTTCATGTTGTTGATAGATTGGATTATAGAGGGTTAAATTCTGAAACAACTCAAAAGATTGTAAGCGATATTGAATATGAATATTATTTGTCAAATAACACTTATGATGAAGTAGTACAGTTTTGCAATGGTTCTTTTCCAGTACGCAATGGTACTTCGTGGGGATTTGTTTCTTTAGGAGATTCTAATTTTATTTCAATGATTTATAAAGAAGTAGCTCCATTTTCAGTTGATTCTTTTGCTGCGGTTGTAGATAATGATAATAATGCTTATTTTATTAATTCATACGGAAAGAAAGCTAAAATTGCAGACGAAGAGTATGCATCATTTGGAGTGCTTTCAAATGGGTTAGTATCTGCATTGATGTCAAATGGTAAATATACATTCTTAAACAGTGAACTTGAAAAAGCTTTTGGAGAGTATGATCAAGTTACAGAATTTAATTACGAAGTGGCACTGGTTAAAATCAAAGATAAATGGAGTTTAATTAATACAAGCGGAGAAAAAGTATCTGAAACTAGTTTTGATGATGTAGTTATTAATGAAAATTTATTTGCTATTAACAATGAAAGGTTTTTTGCAAAAACAGATGGCTCATATTATATGTTTAATACAAATGGCGAGAAAGTGAATGACAATAAATACGAGAATGCTAATACATTTGAAGGAGGCAATTATGCAACTGTGCAAATTGATGGAGAATGGCAATTTGTTGATATTGACGGAAAGATAGTTGAACATAAATATTCAGAAGCAAAATCTTTTTCTAATGGGTATGCAGCTGTTAGAATTAATGATAAATGGGGGTTTGTTAACCAAGAATTTGAAATGGTTGTCGAGCCTAATTATGATGATGTAAAATATTTTACAAGTATTGGATCTAACTTTGTTAAAATTGGAGAAAAATGGCAAATGTTAAAATTTTATAAATATTTTTAAGGAGAGGTAACATTGATTTTTAAAGAAATAATACAAGGAACTAATTGTTATTTAGAATATAATCTAAAGAATGAAGAAGTAATTGATGAAATAGTATTAGGAATGTTGATTAATAATAAAATTGAAGGAATATTACCTATTGTTTATTCAGATCTAAATAATGAGAAAATACTTAACTACAATATAGTTTCAAAAGTATCACTTGAAAAATATTTAGAAAATGAAATTACTAGAGAAAAATTATTGAGCGTGTTGCATAGCTTTAGTCACATACTGCTAATTGCAGATGATTATATGATTAATACATATAATTTTGTTTTGGATTTTAATTTTGTTTTTGTTAATACCGAGACAAATTCAGTTGAATTAATTTGCTTGCCTATTGAGCATAAAAAAAAGGACAATATAAATTTAAGATTGTTTTTTACTAATATATTATTAAAGCCAAGGTTTAATCAAAGTGAAAATTTGGATTATATACCTATTTTATTGAATTACTTAAATTCAAGCAATTCTTTTTCTATAAAAGAATTTAATGCTTTACTAAAAAAATTATCTAGTAATCAACCTTTAAATAATAATAGTCAAATAAATAAAGTACCAAACAATAGAGTACAGAACAATATAAGTCAACAAACTACTTCATCTAAACCACAATCAAATATTAACTCTATTAAACAACGTAGCAATGCTATTAATAATGTGGTTGATAATAATAAAAAGTTAAATGAAAAAGTAAAACCTAAAAATGAACCTGCTACAAACACTAATTATGCTATTCCTAATAAATCTATTCACATCAATAATGTAAGTAAAAATACAAATGTAAGCGTGGATAATAGTAACGAAAAACCTATAACTTTTATGAATTTATTGTTACATTACAATAAAGAAAATCGTGAAAAATATAATAATCAAAAGAAAAATCATAGTACTATTAATCCACAAAGTAATAATATGTTTAACAAGCCACCGACAGCAAGTGAAAATGTGGGCTTTAAGGTACCTAATAGTGAAAAAAGTAATATCAGTATTCCTAGCTCTAAACCGTCTTATAATTCCAAAGATAATTCAGTCCAACCTAGTATTAGCAATGTTGAAAGTAATATTAATAAAGAAACTCAGGTATGCAATGAAGATTTTACTGATGAAGGAACTACTTTGCTGAATGAAGAAATGTCTTTAGAGAATATCAGCAATGGTGTTAAATATTCTATACAAAATGATGTAACACTAATTGGCAAAAGTTTAAATAATGTGAACATCCATATTAATAATAATACTATTAGCAGGATACATGCAAAAATTTCTAAGTATAACGATAGATACTTTGTATGTGATTTAAACTCTACAAATAATACATATGTGAATGGTGTAAAAATTAACAGTAATGAAGATGTAGAGATAGTAATTGGTGATAGTATAAAATTTTCTAATGAAGAATTTAAGTTATGCTAAATTAAAAGAATAAAATTAGTATTAAATTTTATTTATATCTAGAAAAATATAGTTAGTATATACATTGTTGATAAGTCGATATTTAGAAAAAGACAGAGATTTTATAAAAGTTTTTGAAACAGAAAATTTTGTGCATATATAATGTATAGACAAAGAAAAAGAGTTTAGTGGGAAGAATAGCAGAGTTTTAAATCGAAACAGCTGAAATATATATTGATAAAAAGTTGTTTTGAACAGAGCCTTTAGTACAAAACGTGTAAAGGCAATTGATGAGATTTTTTAATGTTTTAGTATACACTCGCCAGAGCATGCGGCTGTTAACCGCAGGGTCGAAGGTTTAAGTCCAAGCTTTCGGAGTCAGTGGCGTATCGCCACAGATATATCGCACTTCACATTATGTGAGGTGCATTTTTCTGTTTCTTGCGTTATTATTTTGTGAAATAGGAAAGTCTTAAACTTGCTCTTAGAAGAAATTCTAGGAGTTTTTTTGCGTTCTATAGAATATTTTACTCGTCAGATGTAACCGTAAAATAAAGTGGTGTATGTTGTCGGTGGTGCGTGTCCGTCAAATGAAGTACACCTATAAAGCATCTTTGCAAAATGCTTAAATGAGTTATTAAAGGCGAAA
>CAYJGB010000023.1:0-27985 GCA_964369405.1 uncultured Eubacteriales bacterium | reverse complement strand
AGTTAAGTTTTCAACAAAACTCTAATCGTTAGTAATGTAAAAGTTTTGTCCACTTCATCAAAACTCTAATCGTTAGTAACACAAAAGTTTTGTCCACTTTTTCAAAAGTGGTGGAGTTTGAGGTGAAACCTCAAGGTCTAGCCCTTGACCTTAAGCGTAAAAAAACGCAGGAGGGGTGAATTGAACAGTCCAGTGGACTGTTCAAGAGGGGAACCCACGTTCTGTTAGGGGTTCCCCTTAAATTGTGCAAAGTTTCGTAAGTAGTAGATATATAAGTACACATAAAACTTCATATTATTTATTAAAATTAAGTTTCATATAATCTGTAAGTTTAAATTTGATATATTTCCACTAATTACCTAAAATTCAAACTACAAAAGGGTACTTTTTTTTGCGAAAAAAGTACCCTCTTTTTCTCCGTTGGAGAAAAATTCACCCTCAAAAAATCGCTTGACGCTAAAGGTCAAGGGCAAGACCTTGAGGCGTTGCCTCAAACACCACAATTTTTTGAAAAAAATTGAGTAAAACTTTTGCGTTGCTAATGTTTAAGCTGTGCTAAAAAATTGAGTAAAACTTTTGCGTTGCTAATGTTTAAGCTGTGCTAAAAAATTGAGTAAAACTTTTGCGTTGCTAACGTTTAAACTGTGCTAAATTTTGAGTAAAACTTTTGCGTTGCTAACGTTTAAACTGTGCTAAAATTTGATTAAAACTTTTGCGTTTTTTATTCTAATATTTCATCTTGCTCTTCTTGCTCTAATATCTCTTTACTTTCTGCCTCGTTCTCTTTTATTTCTTCTTCGTCTATTTCTAATACTTCTGCTTCTTCTTCGTCGTGTGGTGCTCTTGCTAATGTTACCACTTTGCTTCCTTCTTTTACTTTCATTACTGTTACACCTTTACTTGGCCTTGCACACACTCTTATTGATTCTGCTTGTATTCTTATTATTATTCCATCATCTGCTATTATTATTATATCGTCTTCTAAGTCTACTACTTTTATTGCTGCTACATCTCCATACTTTTGTACGTGATAATTTATTAATCCTTTACCACCTCTTGATTGTAGCCTGTAGTCACTTGCTTTTGATAATCTTCCATATCCTGTTTCTGATACTGTTAATACATATGCATTTTCTCTTACTGTTGACATTCCTACTACTTCGTCACCTGTTTTTAATGTTAATGCTTTTACTCCTCTTGATGTTCTTCCTGTCGGTCTTACATCTTTTTCAGAGAAATGTATTGCCATTCCTTTTTTTGTTGCTATTATTACTTCTTTATCTCCGTCTGTCATTCTTACCCATGCTAATTCATCACCCTCAATTAGCTCTAATGCTATAATTCCACCTTTTCTAGCTGTGTTATATGAATTTAATGTTATTCTTTTTACTAACCCTTTTCTTGTTACCATTATTAAATACTTATCTTCTTCAAACTCTGATACTCTTATCATTGATGTTACTTTTTCTTCACCACTTATCGGTAATAAGTTTGCTATGTTCATTCCTTTTGATGTTCTGCTTCCCTCTGGTATCTCATAACATTTAAGTCTGTATACTCTACCTAAATTTGTAAAGAATAACACATAATCATGACTGTTTATTACAAACATTTCGCTTGCTACATCTTCTTCTCGTCTGCTCATTCCAGACACTCCTCTACCACCTCTTTTTTGAGTGTGATATGTGTCTACTGCTAGCCTTTTTACATATCCAAAGTTTGTAAGTGTTAATACACACTCCTCTTGTGGTATTAAATCTTCAATATCTACTTCCCCACTAACTGTCATTATCTCTGTTCTTCTAGGGTCGCTATATTTGTTTCTTACTACTATTGCTTCTTCTTTGATTATTGTATATATTCTGCTCTCATTTGCTAATATATCTTTAAAATCTGCTATTTTTAGCCCTAATGCTTTTAATTCATCTTCTATTTTACTGCGTTCCATATTTGTAAGTTGTCCTAGTCGCATTTGTACTATTGCTTGAGTTTGAATATCGTCTAGCCCAAATCTTTCTGACAAACTTTTTCTTGCTGTTGCTTGGTCTTTAGATGCTCTTATTATTGCTATTACTTCGTCTATAAAATCTATAGCTATCTTTAATCCCTCTAATATATGAGCTCTTTCTTCTGCTTTTCTTAAATCAAAAATTGTTCTTCTTGTTATAACTTCTAGTTGAAAATCTATATAATTTTGCAACATCTCTTTTAAAGATAATACTTTTGGTTCTCCATTTACTATTGCTAGCATTATTACACCAAATGTCACTTGCATTTGACTATATGAATATAGTTGATTTAACACTATTTGTGGAGATGCATCTCTTTTTAAATCAATTTCTATGTGCATACCTACTCTGTCTGAGTGGTCTTCTACATTAGCTATACCTTCTATACGTTTATCGTTTTTAAGGTTTGCTATACTTTCTACTAATCTTGCTTTGTTTACTTGATATGGTAACTCTGTTACTATAATTTTAAATTTTCCATTTTTTTGTTCTTCAATCTCTGCTTTTGCTCTTACTATAATTTTTCCTCTACCTGTAGAATATGCAGCTCTTATTCCACTTCTGCCCATTATTAACCCTGATGTTGGAAAATCTGGCCCTTTTATATGTTCCATTAACTCATCTAAAGTAGCTTCTTTGTTGTCTATTAAACAACACATTGCATCTATTACTTCTCCCATGTTATGTGGAGGAATATTTGTAGCCATACCTACTGCTATACCACTACTTCCATTTACTAATAGATTAGGGAATTTTGTAGGTAATACTACTGGTTCTTCTAATCTATCATCAAAGTTTGGCATAAAGTCTACTGTTTCTTTATCAATTTCTGTAAGCATTTCTACAGATAATTTACTCATTTTAGCCTCTGTATAACGATAAGCCGCTGGCGGGTCACCGTCTACAGAACCAAAGTTACCATGACCATCTACTAACATATATCTCATAGAAAAGTCTTGTGCTAAACGTACTAACGCATCATAAACTGAGCTATCACCATGTGGGTGATAACTACCTAAAACTGCTCCAACAGTATCGGCACATTTTCTATATGCTTTTTCTGGAGCAAGCCCTTTTTCGTGCATTGTATATAGAATACGTCTATGTACAGGTTTTAAACCATCTCTAACATCTGGCAACGCACGAGAAATTATAACTGACATTGAATATTCTAAAAATGATTTTTGCATCTCTTTTTGAATATCGACATCTATAACTTTTGATTGTGGGTTTAATATTTCATTATTTTCCAAAAGTAGCACCCTCTTTAATTAATTGTTTAATTTATGTTATTTTTATTTGTATGTTAAGAAATATAGTTTTTGATATATTCAATTTGAGAATTTGTTAAACTTCTTTTAGGAATATTAGTAATAATATTATTAGGGCTTTCCAAAATAATAAAATTATATTTAGTTTCACAAATTTTAAATATATCTTCTTTATTTAAAGTAAATTTATTATTATCATCGAACATAATAAATTTATCATTATTTACTTGAATATAAGTTGATAATAGTCTGTTTTTAGTTGTGTTATAAACATTTCTGGCTGATATTGTGGATAACACCTTAATATCTATAAAATCAAAATAGATTACTAAAATAATTGAAACAAGTGCATAGACTATATAAGTTAAATTAGATAAGTAACCTTGTAGCATACTTAAAGTTGAGCCGATAAATAGTATAACACCACAAATAATTGAGAAAATAGAAAAATATTTATTTTTGTTTATTGTTTTCTTAAATATAGCCATATCAATATATTCTTCTAAGCTAATTAAAAAGCTAGTATTAATAATAAAATCCATACTTTTCTCCTCCTATTTATTTATAGTTATAAAATTTTCCTGCATAAGTATATTCTAAATATTCTATCATATCTTTTTTTTGATTATCACTTAAACATTTAATTGGAATAATTTCTAAAACTTCTATATTTTTATTAGCAAATATAATAACATCTTTATTCATATTGACATGGTGAAAGTCTGTTCTATTATATTTTACATATGTTTTTTCTGTAGTAACAGTTATATATTCTTTATAAAACTCATAATTTCTAGGTAATTTATTTATTTTACTAGAATTAAATTTATTAAGTTCTAATTTTTTGATTGAAAAATTAAATATAAATATAACAAAAATGTCTAATATAATAAACAGAACAAAATATGTTAAATATATAACATCTGCATTATAAAATCCAAAGATAGATAGTTTTTCTAAAAATTGTGTAATTGCCATATAGTTAAAAAATAGTGATATTACTACTACTATTAATAATAATGGATTGATATTTCTTATTTTAAACCTAAGTTTTAACATATTTAAAATATCATTATCATCTTTAGTTACATTTTCTATTTTTATTAAAGTTGAATTAAAATCTTCAAAGTTCATAAAATTACTCCTTTCATTAATTCTAAATTAATCACATATTATCACTTAATTTTTTATATAGTAATGGTAATGTCTTTTTTAAGTTTATTGGTCTAAATGTTTTTGAGTCTACAAAACCATGTGTCGTACTTCCTACTACTAAAGTTTTATTGTCTTCCCTATTTTTAACTTCATAATTAAATGTTATTTTTGCAAAACTTAATTTACTTACTGTTGTAATAACAAAAACTCTATCTTCATAGTAAGTTGGTGATATAAATTTACAGTCTAAATTTACAAGTGGAGTCATAACTCCTATATTTTCCATAGTTGAATATTTTGTACCAATTTGATTTAGATAATCACTTCTACCAACTTCAAACCAAATTGGATATACACTATGATGAATTATACCCATTTTATCAGTTTCTGCGTATCTAGCAGTTATATTTGATATTGATTGCATAAAATGTCACCTTATTTTGCTGTATTTTACGGTCGCCCGTCTATCAAAACCTACGGTTTTGATAAGGTGGAGGCACCTTTAAAAATGTATAAATTTAATATTAGTTTTAAGTGCCTCCATAAAATAAATCTTCGATTTATTTTGACGGGCGACCTTAGTTTAATTAAATATCTAAATTTTGTACGTATTTAGCATTTTGTTCTATAAATTCTCGTCTAGGCTCTACTTTATCACCCATTAGTATTGTAAATATTTCATCTGCTGCTGCTGCGTCTGGTAAATCTACTCTAAGCATTGTTCTAGTGTCTGGGTTCATTGTAGTTTCCCATAATTGTTCGCTATCCATTTCACCTAAACCTTTATATCTTTGAATATCTGTTTTACCCTCTATTGTACTTAAAATAGCCTCTTTTTCACTGTCTGTATATGCGTATTGCTCTTTTTTACCTTTTGATATTTTATAAAGTGGTGGTTGTGCTATATATATATGACCTTCTTCTACAAGTGGTCGCATAAATCTAAAGAAAAATGTTAATAATAATGTTCTAATATGTGAACCATCGACATCAGCATCGGCCATTATTATAACTTTACCATATCTTAAAGTATCTAATGTAAATTCTTCACCAATTCCACAACCTAAAGCAGTTATAACTGGCATAAGTTTATCGTTTCCATAAACTTTGTCAAGTCTTGCTTTTTCTACATTTAACATTTTACCCCATAATGGTAAAATTGCTTGAAAACGTCTATCTCTACCACTTTTTGCACTACCTCCCGCAGAATCTCCCTCTACAATGTAGATTTCTGTTTCTTCTGGGTTTCTTGATTGACAATCTGCAAGTTTTCCTGGTAAAGACGCTGAACCCATTTCGCTTTTTTTACGCACTAAGTCTTTAGCTTTTCTAGCAGCTTCTCTTGCTCTTGATGCTGCTAATGCTTTTTCAAAAATTAATTTAGCAACAGCAGGATTTTCTTCTAAATATTCTTTTAATTTTTCGCCTATCATCTTATCTACAGCAGTTCTAATCTCTGTATTACCCAATTTAGCTTTAGTTTGTCCCTCAAATTGAGCCTCTTTTAATTTAACGCTAATAATAGCAGTTAAACCTTCTCTAACATCTTCACCAGATAAATTTTTATCATTATCTTTTAATATGTTAAATTTTCTAGCATAAGCATTCATAACTCTTGTAAGTGCTCTTTTAAAACCGTCCTCATGAGTACCACCATCGGTAGTATTTATATTATTAGCAAACGATAAAATAAGTTCGTTATAACTATCATTATATTGCATTGCAACTTCTACAGCATACTCATCACTTTCGGCAGTAGAAGAAAAATATAAAACTTCTTTATGAACTAAATCTAGTGATTTTTTAGTATGAATATACTCTACAAAACTTCTAATACCACCTTCATAATGGAAAATATTAGAAATTATATTATCGCTATCTCTTTCATCTTTAAGTTCAATATTAATACCGGCATTTAAGAAAGATTGTTCTCTAAGTCTAGTAGCTAAAATATTATATTCATAAACATCAGTTTCAGAGAAAATTTCATTATCAGCTTTAAATAAAACTTCAGTACCTTTAACAGTGCTTTGACCAATAATTTCTAAGTCGGTAACAATGTCACCACGTTCATAACGTTGTCTGTAAATATTTTCGCCATCGCAAACTTTAACTTCTAACCAAGTAGACAAAGCATTAACAACAGACGCACCAACACCATGAAGACCACCAGAAACTTTATAACCGCCACCGCCAAATTTACCACCAGCATGAAGAACAGTAAAAACAACAGTAAGAGCAGAAATACCCATTTTTTGATTTATACCAACTGGAATACCACGGCCGTTATCGTAAACTCTAATGATATTACCATCTAAAATAGACACTTCAATTTTAGAGCAATATCCAGCTAAAGCCTCATCAATAGCGTTATCAACAATTTCATAAACTAAATGATGAAGACCACGAGGACCAGTAGAGCCAATATACATACCAGGGCGTTTTCTAACGGCTTCAAGCCCTTCAAGAACTTGAATTTCGTCAGCACCATATTCATTATCGGTTTTAGTCATATCAATATTATTATTATAATTATCCAAAGGAAGACCTCCTAGTTTAAAGTACGAATGAAAATATATGTAAAATCATTAAAAATTATTTTTTATTTTTATAATTAGAATTATTTTTAGTTTTATTATTTTTATCAGATTTTAAAAATCTAACAGTATATGGAAAAAGAGTAGTAAGACCAGTAACTAAACCGATAGTACAAGCTAAATTAATCCATATATTAATATTGACAAAAATATTATAGCTTATAACATTTATGATAGAAAAAATAATAATGGCAATAATAATTAAAATAATTCTACCTTTTAAATAAGAAATATTAAAAGATTTTTTACAATTGTGACAACACTCAGATTTATTTTTATAAATTTGTTTAATATCTTTATAATTATATCGAGCTTCACAATAAGGGCAGGTAGGCAATTTAAGCATAATAATTACACCTTTATAGAAGAAATATCTACAAATTCTTCATCATCAATTTTTTCAATTTTAGATTCATCAGTAATTATAGGCATTACTTTAGTATAACTTTTATTAACATTTAAATTTTGATTATCATCACCAAAATCAATCATACTATCTTTGTAAATATTTTTTTTGATATTAACATTTTCATTTAAATCTGATTTATTATAATTATCACTATAATTTTTATTATGTATTTTTAGAGGAACTAAATGAATAAAAAATGGTGAAATAATCAAGAATATTAAGAAAGGAACTATAAGAGCAGCAGCACCTAAAATATAATTATGATTATAATATAAATACCAAATAACAAACATACCAATTGAAATTAAAACAGTAAGTAAAGCAGTAATTTTCATAGATTTATTATAATAAATAGTAGAGTTTTTACCACATTTATTACAAGTATGTTCACCTTGTTTTCTTTCTAGTAATCCCATATAATAAGAAACTTTTTTATTACAATAAGGACATTTTAAATTTTTCATAAAATACAAACCTTTCAGCTAAAATTGATATAATTAATTAAAATAAATTTCTTTTAACAAGAGTAGAAGAAGAAAATTGACTAATATATAATTTATTAGTTTTTTTACCTTTTTTATTTTTTTTACTACACAAAATAAAAGATTTAGGTAACTCATAAGACACATTAACTACTTCGCCATTTTTCTGACATTTAGCAAGAAATTTTCTAGTAGCTTTATCAACAGTAGTATTATCAATATCAAAAATACCTATAATATCACTTTTTTTAACAACTATATCAGAACTTAAATTTAAATACATAATAAACCTCTAAAGTTAATTTAAGTAATTAATATCTTCTATAACAGTACCATTTTTAACATTAAAAACTTTTCCATTTTTAAGATTTTTTATAGAATAGACATCACAACAAGTAATAAAAACTTGCCAATTTTCTATTTTATTTAGTAAAAAATCTTGCCTATAAATATCTAATTCGCTTAAAACGTCATCAAGTAGAATAACAGGACGTTCATAAGTTATTTCTTCTAAAATTGATGCTTCTGAGAGTTTTAACGAAAGAACAATACTTCTTTGTTGACCTTGAGAAGCAAAAGTTTTAGATTTAATATCATTTATTAAAAAATCTAAGTCATCTCTGTGAGGACCTATATTAGTACAACCTAAGTATAAATCATTATTTAAACTGTTTTGTAGACTTATCAATAATTTATCGTATATTTGTTGATAATCATCTTCTTTTAAAGCATTACAATTGCAGTTATAAATAATATCTAGTTTTTCTTTGCCTTTTGAAATACCACTATGATATTCTAAAGCATATTTTTTAAGTAGTTCAATATATTTAAATCTTTCAAGAATAATAAAAGCACCGGATTTAGCTAAATTTTCGTTCCAAACTTCTATAGTATCTTTTAATGAGTTGTTTTTATTAATATCTTTTAGCAAAGCATTTCTTTGATTTAAAATTTTTTTATAATTTGAAAAAGCAACAGCATAATTTATTTTCAGCCTACATATAGCACCGTCTAAAAATCTTCTTCTTTCAGAAGGACCACTTTTGACTAAATTTAAATGTTCTGGAGAAAATACTACAGATGTACATTTTCCAATAATTTGAGAAGCACTTTTTTTCTTAATTCCATTTAAAATAGCTTCTCTCCTACCAGAAAAAATATTAATTTGAGCTTCTTGTATTCTATCTTCTAAGAAAAATTTTAAGTTAGTAGTAGCATAATTTTTATCGTTGTCAAAAGAAATTAGTTCAGTATCTTTTGAACCTCTAAAAGACCTTACGCCATTAAAAAGCCATATACATTCAAGTAAATTAGTTTTTCCTTGTGCGTTATCTCCACAAATCACGTTTATATTATCAGATACTTCTATTTTACCATCTTTCAAATTTCTAAAATTATTAAAAGAAATTTCTTTAATTGTCAACTTTGCACACCTCTAAAATTTTACCGTTGTAACTTGCTTTATCTCCATCTCTCATTTTTTTGCCTCTTTGTGTACATATTTCTTCATTTACTAAGATATGTCCACCTTGAATTAATACTTTTGCTTGTCCTCCAGTGGCTGTTATGCCACCAAATTTAAGTAAATTATCTAATCTAATAAATTCTTCAGTAATTTCAATTTTTTCAATTGTCATTTTTTTCACCTTTTTTCTCATTATTTAGTCGCATTGGTACTACTAAATATACAAAACTATCACCTTGTACAGGCTCAATTATCATTGGTTTTACAGGTCCATTTAATTTAAGCATAATTAAATCTGTATCAGCATTTTTTAGTGCATCTAATAAATATCTATTATTAAAACCTATTTCGAACAATTCTCCAGAAACTGTAGAATTTAACACATCTTGAGCTTTTCCGATTGAAGTTGAACAAGATAAATTAATATTATTTTCTTCAATATCAATTCTAATTGGACTTTTAATTTTTTCAGAAGTTAATAATGACATTCTTTCTACACTATTTGTAAGCTCTCTAGTTCCAATTGGAAATTGAGTAATAAATTCTTTAGGGAAAGTTTCTTTATAATCTAAGAACATACCTTCTAATAATCTAGTATGAATAACATAATTTTCAATATTGAATATTGCGTGACGTTGACCAACAGCAATATTTATAATACTATCTTCTTCGCTATTAAGTTTTATAATTTCTTCTAAAGTCTTTTTAGGAACAACAAATTTACAAGAATTATCACATTTAATAATTTCTTTTCTTAGTGCCATTCTAAAACCATCAACAGAAATAACTCTAAATTCGTTATTTTCTAAGTTGAATAGCGAACCTGTAAAAATTGGTTTTGATAAATTATCAGATATAGCAAACAATGTTTGTTTTATCATATTTTTTAAAAGTCCGCTCTCTATTTCTAGACTTTCCATTTTTTCAAATGTTGGAAGTTCTGGAAACTGTTCTGCGTTAATTCCTACAATTTTATAGTTTGCATTACCACTCTCAATATAAGTAATTAGTTTATCATCTATATCAATAGTGACATTTTCATCTGGTAGGCGTCTTATAATATCTGAAAAAAGTCTAGCGTTTACAACAACACTACCCTCTTCTAAAACTTTAGCGTCAATTGTTGTAGTAATACCAATTTCTAAATCATAACCACAAACGGTTATTTTATTGTTAACTGCTTTTAAAAGTATTCCCTCTAAAGCAGGAACAGATGTTTTAGTAGATACAACTCTTTGGACATTACTTACTGCATCTGCAAGTTTAGATTGATTACAAATAATCTTCATAAAATATACTTCCTTAATGTAAAATTCAAGTTTAATAAAAAAATCAAAATTTAAAAAAAAATTTAAAAAACATACATATAATATATATAATTTATAGTAGTAGTAGTAGGGGCTGTTAATAAGTTGATAACCCTAGTTTGTCCCAATTTAAAGGGAAATTTATAAAAAAGTTATTATTTTCCAAATGTTTAGGAAATGTTTATAAAATGTTGATGGAAAATTATAATGATTATATGTTGATAAGTTAATTGTTAATGTTTGTTAAAATGTGGATAACTTTTTTCTATCTATCTCTAATATTTTTAATAATATCTTCTACAGTTTCCTTAGTTTTTTTATCTTTTTTTATGTCTTCTCCAACTTGTTGGATTGTATAAACTATTGTAGAGTGATGTCTTCCACCAAAGGCATCTCCAATTTGTGCCATTGATAAACTAGTAAGCTCTCGAACTATGTAAATTGATATTTGTCTTGCATATATTATGTTAGCTTTTCTGCTATTTTTAGATTTAATATCATCTGCTTTTATACCACAAGTTCTAGCAACTTCATCTACTATTTTTTCTACAGTTACTTCTGCAGGTATTTCATCATTTAAAATATCTGCTATTGTGTCATGTGCACTAGATATTGTCACTTTTTGTCCTGTTAATTTATTTTTTGCCTTTATTTTTTTAACTACTCCCTCTAGCTGACGTATATTAGTATTTAGTTTTGTAGCTATATACTCACACACTTCATCAGGAATTATTAAATTTAAATGGTCTGCTTTTCTCTTTATTATTGCCATTCTTGTTTCTAAGTCTGGTGGCTGAACATCTGCTATAAGTCCACCTTCAAACCTTGTTCTAAGTCTATCCTCAAGTGTTTTAATCTCTTTTGGTGGTCTATCTGATGTAAGTACTATTTGTTTACTGCTCTCGTGAAGTGTATTAAATGTGTGGAAAAACTCTTCTTGAGTTGATTCTTTACCACCAATAAACTGAACGTCATCAACTAGTAAAACATCAGCTGTTCTGTATTTTTGTCTAAAATCTTTAGGACGTCCCATTTGAATAGACTCAATAAGTTCATTTGCAAAGTCGTCACCTTTTACATAGATAATATTTTTATCTGGATTATTTTTTTTAATCTCTTTACCAATAGCATACATTAAATGAGTTTTTCCTAAACCTGAATTACCATGTATGAATAATGGATTGTAAGCACCAGCTGGATTAGTAGCAACAGCTAAAGATGCAGCATGAGCAAATTTATTAGATGAGCCTACAATAAATGTATCGAAAGTATATTCATATTCAGTTTCAAGTATTATAGGAGGTTTAGATTCATCTTCAGGCATATCAATATCTTCAGGAATTAAAATTTTGATATTAATTTCACAGCCAAAAACTTCCATAAAAGCATCGTGAAGCAAATTTTTAAAAGATGCATTCAAAACATTTCTATGAAAAAAGTTTGGAACTAGTAAAACAGCATTACCAGATTCAAAATCAAATTTTATAGGTTTAATTTTCTTAATCCAAGTTTCAAAACCAATATCACTAATTACGTGTTCTCTACAGTAATTTAAAATAAGGTCCCAAGCTTCGTTAAAAGATTCCATTAATATAAGTCGCTCCTTTATAATAAAAACACTATAAATACAATAATTTATAAAAATACTTGATATATTTATAAATAAGATGTATTATAGATATATGTATTTTAACATAGTAGAAAATGATATTTTCCCACTATCTATTATTATAACATAAATATAATATTTAATCAAATTTTTTTAACTAATAATTTAAAAAAAATGAGTTTTTTTTTAAAGAGATAGATTATTTAAGATTATCACACTATAAGCGTATTTTTTTTGAAGTAAATACAATATATTGTGTATTTTTTGAGAATAATTTTTAAATTATTAATATTATTTTTAATATCTTTTTATAAAAGTTAAAAATACAGTTGACGATTAGAAAAAATTGAGTTATAATGCTATATTGCAAGGTTAATACCCGAAAGGAGGGTTTTTTTATGTTGAGAACATATCAGCCAAAAAAGCGTCAAAGAAAGAAGGAGCATGGCTTCAGAAAAAGAATGGCAGACAGAAATGGACGCAAAGTGCTAGCTCGTAGAAGAGCAAAAGGCAGAAAAAGATTGTCTTACTAAGCATTTAGGCCACTACTTGAGTGGTCTTTGTTTGCATTAACTAAAATGCAAACAAATTTATTAGACTTATGATTTGCGTAGACAGGTGGTTATTATGAATACCGTTTGTACTTTAAAAGAAAATAGAGATTTTAAAAGACTGTATTTTAAAGGTAAGAGCTTTGTTTCTCCTGTAGTAGTTGTTTATGTGCTTAAAAATAGAACAAATAATATTAGGTATGGAATAACTACAAGTAAGAAGATTGGTAAGGCTTGTAAGCGTAATAGAGCCAGAAGAGTTATTAAAGCTGCTCTTTCTACTTTGTTACCTAATATTTCTAATGGTTATGATTTAGTTTTTGTCGCTAGAGCAAAAACTCCATTTGTTAAAAGTGATTACGTTTTACGTTGTATGTCTAAACAGCTTGAACAGGCGGGAGTTTTAAAATGAAACACCCGCTTATTTGGCTTATAAAATTTTATAAAAAAAATATTTCTCCTTATACTATGCCTTCTTGTAAATATTATCCTACTTGTTCTACATACAGTTTGGAAGCTATTGAGAAGTTTGGTGCTTTTAAAGGTGGTTTTTTGGCATTATGGAGAATTTTGAGATGTAATCCATTTTCTAAAGGTGGGTTTGACCCTGTGCCTGAGAAAAAAAATAAGGATTAAGAATATATTATTTGAATACTAACTACTTAGAGGAGTTATTTTATGGACGTTTTTGGTTTTATTGGTAGTCTTTTTGGCTATGTACTTTGGTTCTTTTTTGAAATATTCAAAAATTATGGTGTTGCGATTATTTTATTTACTATAGTTTTGAAAATTATTATGTTTCCTACTTCTATTATTCAACAGAAGTCTATGGCTAAAAATGCTAAACTTTCTGCTAAACAAAAAGAACTTCAAAAGAAGTATGCTAACGATAAACAAAAGCTTAATGAAGAAGTTAATAAGCTATATCAAAAAGAGGGTGTTAATCCTTTAGGCGGTTGCTTACCATCAATTGTTCCTATGATTTTACTTTTTGGTGTGTATTATTCTGTTATAATGCCTTTATCTAACACAATGCATTTAGATGCTACTTCTGTTGATAATGCTGTTGCTTATTTAAATACTATTCCTGGCTTAGGTAGTAGTTTTGGTGGTAATAATATTTATGGTCAAATAGATATTATTAATATTGCACAGACTTCTGAGGGTGTTGCATATTTAAGTCAATTCTTTACAGATGCTGATATTGCTAAAATTCAAGAATTTGGACAAGGGTTTAACTTCTTAGGTCTTAACTTATTAGGTAAACCTGCTGATGGATTTTCTAACTTATGGTTAGTTCCTGCATTATGTTTAATTACTAGTGTTGGTTCTCAACTTTATACTATGAAATTCCAAGGAACTATGCAAAATCAACAAGGTTGTATGAAATATATGTTATTAGGTATGCCTTTAATTTCTGCTTTTATTGCTTATCAAGTGCCGGCTGCTGTAGGTTTATATTGGATAGCATCTACTGTAATTGGTTTTGGACAATCTGTATTACTTCAAAAATTCTTTAACGCTAATATTATGGGTGCTAAAGAAGAAGCTGCACGTGTTGCATTACTAGAAATTGAAGAAAAAAATGTGGAATATTCATATAATCCAAAATTCGAGAGCAATACAAATAATAATAACAAAAGTAATAAGAAAAAGAAAAAATAATATAAATAATTTACTTATTTTATAAGTTTATATATAAATAATTTTTGGAGGTGTACTAATTGTGATTAAAGAAGCGATAGGCGAGGGTAGTTCAGTAATAGAAGCAAAAGATGAGGCTTTAAGATTATTAGGTATTGAAGGTATTGATGAAGATGACGAAAACATAAAAGTTGAAGTGTTGCAATTACCTGAGAAAAAAATGTTTGGTTTATTTGGTGGAAGTCTTGCAAAAGTTAAAGTATATATTGAGCAATCTGCAGGAAATATAACGTTAGACTACTTAAATGATGTACTTAAAAAAATGGGTGTAAATGATATTAAAACTGAAATCACTAGCGAAGACGAAAAAAGCGTAGTAATTAATATTGAGGGTGAAGAGTCTGGAATAATTATTGGTAAAAGAGGAGAAACATTAGACTCATTACAATATTTATGTGGATTAGTAGCAAATCAACATAGAGAAGAATTTTTCAGAGTATCAATAAATACTGGCGACTATAGAGAAAAAAGAGAATTTACATTATCTCAATTAGGAAAAAAACTAGCATTTAAGGCAATTAAGACTAGAAGAAATGTAGTTTTAGAATATATGAATCCGTATGAGAGAAGATTAATTCACACAGCAGTTCAAAAAGTAAATGGAGCTATAAGCTGGAGTGAGGGAGAAAACTTAAATAGACACGTAGTAATCGGAGTAGACCCTAACTTTAAACGCAAAGAGTATAGTAACAAAGGCGGATATAACAAGGGTGGATATAACAAAAACGGTAAAAACTATGGAAATAACAAAGGTTATAACAAAGGTGGATATAATAAAAATAGATATGACAATAACAAACCTAGTTATAATAACAATAATAATTATGAAAAAAGAGCTCCAAAAAATGAGGGAGAAAATTTTTCATTATATGGAAAAGTTGAACCTAAAAAAGATGATAGTAGTTTAGAAGATTAATAAATGAGTAGAACTTAAGTTTTGCTGAAAGTTAAGTTAAATTATATTATGCTCAAATTAAATGAATTTTTATTATAGGGGCGGATATGAAATCCGTCCCTACATTTATTTTTAATTATTAATTATGAATAATTTTTACTTATCAACATATATTTATATACTGTTGATAACTTTATATTTTAAGGTGGTTATGTATGAATAACAAAACTATTGCAGCTATTTCTACTGCTCAAGGTAGTGGTGGTATAGGTGTTATTAGAATTTCTGGTGACAATGCTATAAATATTGCTGATACTGTATTTAAATCAACCGTTAATAAAAAATTATGCGATATGAAAGCATATACTGCTACTTACGGTGGTATTTATAATAAAGAAAATTCTAAAATTGACGAGGCTGTTGCACTAGTATTTAAAGCTCCTAACAGTTATACTGGCGAAGATGTTGTAGAAATATCTTGTCATGGTGGTATATATATTACTAAATCTGTTTTAAGAGAAGTATTAAATGCCGGAGCTGTTACAGCAGAGGCTGGTGAATTTACTAAACGTGCTTTTTTGAATGGTAAAATAGATTTAACTGAGGCAGAGAGCGTTATGGATTTGATTTCAGCTAAAGGTAAAAACTCTGCTAGAGTTGCTTTGCTTTGTAAAGAGGGTAGCATAAGTAGTAAAATTGAAGAAATTTGTAATGAGTTGATTAGTAGTGCAGCTCATTTATCTGCTTGGGCAGACTATCCAGAGGAAGATATACCTCAAGTATCAGAAGATGAGCTATATTCTAAACTAAATAGTGCTAAAAATGAGCTTAATTCTCTTATTGGCAGTTATGATAAAGGTAAAATTATTAAAGATGGCGTAGATACTATAATTGTTGGTAAACCTAATGTTGGAAAATCTACACTTATGAACTTGCTTTCAGGTTCAGAAAAGTCTATAGTTACAGATATTGAGGGGACTACAAGAGATATAATTGAAGAAGTAGTAACAGTTGGTAATGTAATGCTTAAGCTTTCTGATACTGCAGGTCTTAGAGATACAGATAATCCAGTTGAAAAAATTGGTGTTGAAAGAGCAAAAGAAAGAATACAAAACTGTGGGTTAGTTCTAGCAATGTTTGACGGTTCAAAAGAGCTGACTAATGATGATAAAAAGTTGCTTATTTCATTAGTAGATATACCTAGCATTGCAATTATAAACAAAGTAGATTTAGAGTCTACGATTGATATGGAGTTTATAGGGCATTACGTAAAGAAAATTGTATATTTATCAGCTTTAAAAGGTGATGGGGTAGAGGAGTTAATTAATGTTATAGAAGAAGTAACAGGAACATTAGATTTTAACCCTAGTGATATAGTATTAACTACAGAAAGACAGAGAAACTCTGCAATAAGAGCGTATAGTTCTATAGATGAAGCAATTACTTCTTTAAATGTAGGTATGACATTAGATGCAGTAACTGTTATGATTGAAGATGCGATTGAAGAATTGTTAGAGTTAACAGGAAAAAAAGCAAGCGAAGAGGTAATTAATAAAGTATTTTCTAATTTTTGTGTCGGTAAGTGATAAATTATTTTATATAATTATTTTAATTTTATTTAAATAGTATATTTTTTTATTATTTTTTGTCTTTCTATTTTAAAATTTATTTCTATATGAGAAATTTATCTCTTTATAAGAAACTTTTTTTTGCGAAAAAAGTTTCCTCTTTTTCTCCGTCGGAGAAAAATTCACCTTCAAAAAATCGCTTGACGCTAAAGGTCAAGACCTTGAGGCGTTGCCTCAAACACCACAATTTTTTGAAAAAAATTGAGTAAAACTTTTACGTTATTAAGTTAAGAGTGTGATAAAAAATTGAGTAAAACTTTTACGTTATTAAGTTAAGAGTGTGATAAAAAATTGAGTAAAACTTTTGCGTTATTAAGTTAAGAGTGTGATAAAAAATTGAGTAAAACTTTTATACTATCACGTTGTGAGAGTGTTAAAATTGATTAAAATTTTTGCGATTATTAATTTTATAATCATAATTTAAAGGAGCTATTTTATGAGTTATTTTGCTGGCAATTTCGATGTTATTGTTATTGGTGCTGGTCATGCCGGCATTGAAGCTGCTCTTGCTAGTGCCAGATTAGGTTGTAAAACTGGTATTTTTACTATTAATATGGATGCTGTTGGCAACTGCCCTTGTAATCCATCTATTGGTGGTACAGCTAAAGGTCATTTAGTGCGTGAAATAGATGCTCTAGGTGGTGAAATGGGTAAAGTTGCCGATAAATGTTTTTTGCAAATGCGTATGCTTAATCGTGGTAAAGGTCCTGCTGTTCATTCTCTGCGTGCTCAAATTGATAGGCGTATGTACAGTACTGTTATGAAACACACTTTAGAGCTTCAAGAGAATTTGGAACTTAGACAAGCTGAAATTACTTCTATTAAAAAAGATGTTGACATTGGTTTATGGATTGTTCAAACTCAAATGAATGCTGTTTTTCATTCAAAAACTGTTATTATTGCTACTGGTACATATTTAGGTGGCAAAATTTATATAGGCGATTTGTCTTTTAATAGTGGTCCTGATGGTATTTTTGCTGCTAATGAGTTATCTAAATCACTTCTTGATTTAAATCTCTCTTTGCGTAGATTTAAAACAGGTACTCCTGCTAGAGTTTTAAGAAGTAGTATAGATTTTTCTGAACTTGAAGAGCAACAAGGAGATGTTCCTCCTGTTCCTTTTTCATACGATACAAAAAATCTTGGTGATAATAAAGTTGTGTGTCATATCAGTTGGACCAACGAAAAAACTAAGGAAATAATACTTAAAAATATACATAGGTCACCTCTTTATGGTGGAAAAATTGAGGGTGTTGGCCCTAGGTACTGCCCTAGTTTAGAAGATAAAATAGTGCGTTTTGCTGATAAAAAACGTCATCAGCTATTTATTGAACCTTGTGGATTAGATACTGAGGAAATGTATTTACAAGGTATGTCATCTTCTTTGCCCGAAGATGTTCAAATAGAGTTTTATAAATCTATAAAAGGATTAGAAAACTCTATTATTATGCGTCCGGCTTATGCTATTGAATATGATTGTGTTGACCCTCTACAAATGAATTCAACTCTTGAATTTAGAAACAATTCAGGACTGTATGGTGCTGGGCAGTTCAATGGTAGTTCAGGATACGAAGAAGCAGCAGCTCAAGGGCTTATTGCTGGTATTAATGCTGCTCATAAAGTAAAAAAATTACCTCCTTTTATTCTTGATAGGGCAAGTTCTTATATTGGTACTCTTATTGATGATTTAGTTACTAAAGGTGTTTCAGACCCTTATAGAATGATGACTTCTAGAAGTGAATACCGTTTAATTTTAAGACAAGATAATGCTGATACTAGACTTACACCTAAGGGTAGGGAAATAGGTTTAATTTCTGATGATAGATGGAATAACTATCTAACTAAACAAGAACTTAAAAAACAAGAATATAAAAGATTGAGTACCACTGTTTTACCTCCTAGCGTTGAACTTAACAACATTTTAGAAGAAAATGATACTTCAAAAGTAACTACAGGTGTAAAACTTATTGATTTGCTTAAAAGACCTCAAATAAGTTATGAAAATTTATCAACTATTGATGTTGATAGACCAGATTTAGACCAAAATGTTTTTGAACAAGTTGAAATTGAAGTAAAATACGAGGGATACATTAAAAGACAGCTTGCTCAAATAGAACATATGAGAAAATTAGAGGTTAAAAAGTTACCTTTAAATTTTGATTATAAGGATATAACTGGATTGCGTTTAGAGGCTCAAGAAAAACTAAACAAGATTAAACCAGAAAATATTGGACAAGCTTCAAGAATTAGTGGTGTTAGCCCTGCTGATATTTCAGTATTAGTTATTTGGCTTGCTAGTATTAAAAATAGTGGAGGAAATAGCAATGTTTAATGCTCAAGATACATTAATCGATGGCGCAAATTTGTTTAATATTTCTCTATCTGATGAAAATGTAAGTGATTTTAACACTTATTACGATTTACTAATTGATTGGAACAACAAAATTAATTTAACTGCTATAACTGACCCATATGAAGTGGCTGTTAAACATTTTGTAGACAGCCTAACTATTCTTAAATATGTTGATATTAAACCTAACAGCTCACTTATTGACGTTGGAACAGGTGCAGGCTTTCCATCAATTCCTATCGGAATACTTAGAAAAGATATCAACCTTACATTACTAGACAGCCTTAATAAAAGATTGATTTTCTTAAATGAAGTTACGAGTATTCTTAATATAAAAGCTAATATAGTTCATTCAAGAGCTGAAATGGCTGGTCAAGATAAACTTTATAGAGAAAAATTCGACTTTGTCACCTCAAGGGCTGTTGCTAACCTTTCAACACTTTCTGAATATTGTTTACCTCTTGTAAAAATAGGTGGTGTATTCATTGCTATGAAAGGTTCAAATGTAGAAGATGAACTTATCTCAAGTAATAATGCTATTTCTCTATTAGGTGGTAAAGTTATAGATGTTTTTGATTTTACTCTTCAAGATAATTCAAAAAGAAATATTATTTTAATTAAAAAAATTTCAAAAACTCCTACTATTTATCCTCGTAAAGGCGTTAAAATTTCAAAAAATCCACTCTAATTATATTTTTTCGACTTATATTTTATATATTTTCTTTTTTTATCAGTACATATTGCGACAAACATTTCTCATCTCTTATGTTATTATATAAACAAGTTAAGGACAAGCCTTAACAAATTTATTACATAAGAGGTGAGATTTTTGATTTTTACTTCTAAAGACGAGGCAAAACTGGTTGATATTCCTATTAACTCAATTAGACCTAATAGACTTCAACCTCGTAAAGTTTTTAAAGAAAATGAACTGTACTCTCTTGCTGAAAGTATTACTAATAATGGTATTATTCAGCCTTTAACTGTTAAAAAAGTTTCACAAAATGAATATGAACTAATTGCTGGCGAGCGTCGTTTACGTGCGAGTGTTATTGCTGGGCTTTCTAAAGTTCCTTGTATCATTATGAAATGTAGCGATAGACAATCTGCTGTTTTTGCGCTTCTTGAAAATTTACAGCGTGCTGACCTTAATATGTTTGAAGAAGCGTTGGCTATTAGACGCTTAATACTAGAATGTAGCTTAACTCAAGAACGTGTAGCTAAGCAACTTGGTAAAAATCAATCTACTATTGCTAATAAATTACGTCTTTTACGTTTAGAAGATAGCGAACAAGAACAAATCCTCTTCGCAGGACTTACAGAACGCCATGCACGAATACTTTTAAAGTATGATTCCCCTGAACGCAAAGTTATTCTTGATAAAATGATAAAAGATAATCTTAATGTCAGTCAGTCAGAAAAATTTGCAAAATCTCTTAGTGATAAAAACAATAAATCTAAGAAAATTAACAAAACTAAGTTTATTATTAAAGATGTTCGTATTTTTATGAATACTATTTCTAAAGCTGTAGATACTATGAAACTTAGTGGTATAGATGCTTTAACGGTAACTTCTGAAAACGATGACTACATAGAATATAATGTTAAAATTCCTAAAAATAGTATATATAAAGTTCCTACACAAATCACTGCTGATAAAACAGCGTGAGGCTAACTACTTTGGTAGTTTTGTATAAACTACCCACTAAATATGCTTACGAGAAATCACTCATACCCAATTCCTTAATCAAACCCCTTATTAACCAAGAACCGTGCAGTTTATTCTGTGCGGTTTTTGGTTTTGTTTCACGTTAAACAATTTGTTAGGTGATTATTACTTAATGTTTCACGTTAAACATTATTTAAGAAAATTTAGCTTTAATTCTTAAAAAGGTTTATATTTTATTACTTTAATGTTATAATTTTAACACGTGAAATTATAATAGAGGGGAGTATTTTTTATGGCAAAGGTTATAGCTGTGGCTAATCAAAAAGGTGGGGTAGGCAAAACTACAACATCTGTAAATTTGGCAGCAGGACTAGGGTTGCTAGGCAAAAAAACTCTTTTAATTGATATAGACCCTCAAGGCAATGCAACTAGTGGAGTTGGCGTTGATAAACGAACTGCAAAACTGTCTACATATAACATATTAGTTGATGGAGCAAAAGCAAGCGAAGTAGTAGTAAACACTGACTTTAAGTGCTTAGATGTTTTACCTAGTAGCTTAGATTTAGCAGCAGCAGAACTAGAGATAGTAGATTTAAAGAAGAGAGAAGCAATACTTAAAAATTCTGTAGCGACTGTACGTGGCAATTATGATTATATAATTATAGATTGCCCACCATCTTTAGGTTTAATAACTACAAATGCATTATGTCTAGCAGATAGCATATTAGTGCCAATACAATGTGAGTACTACGCATTAGAGGGATTATCTCAACTTATGAATACAGTTAGAAGAGTAAAAAGACAATATAATGACCTTTTAGAGATGGAGGGTGTATTATTAACTATGTACGATGGTAGACTTAACTTAACTCAGCAAGTGGTAGAAGAAGTTAAAAAATACTTTCCGAGAAAAGTTTTTAATACAGTTATTCCACGAGGCGTAAGACTTTCTGAAGCACCAAGCTTTGGTAAACCAGTAATGTATTTTGATAAATCGTGCAAGGGAACAATGGCTTATATGGAGTTATCAGAGGAAATACTTAAAAACAATAGAAATATTTGATATAAATTATAGGGGTGAATATAATGGCTGTAAAAAAAGGTGGGCTAGGCAAAGGCTTAGGAGCAATTTTTATGGAAAATGAGAGTGAAGACAGTAACAGCACAGTTACTTTAAAATTGTCTGAAATTGAACCAAATAGGGAACAACCAAGACGTGATTTTGATGATAAGGCACTTGCTGAATTAGCAGACTCAATATCTCAACATGGAGTATTACAACCACTACTTGTTAGACCAATATTAGGTGGAGGTTATCAAATAGTTGCAGGTGAGAGAAGATGGAGAGCAAGCCGTATGGCAGGTGTGTTAGAAGTTCCAGTAGTAATTAGAGAGCTATCTGACCACGAAACAATGGAGCTTGCCTTAATCGAAAACTTACAAAGAGAAGATTTAAACCCAATTGAAGAAGCATCTGGATATAGACAACTTATGGATAAATTCGATATGACTCAAGAAGAAGTATCCAGAGTAGTAGGTAAATCAAGGCCTACAGTTGCAAATGCACTAAGACTACTAAATTTACCAGATAACATACTAGAACTTGTTAGTTCAGGCAGAATTAGTGCAGGTCATGCTCGTACTCTGCTTTCTTTTAAAGATGAACAAGAACTTGATAAGGCAGCAAAAATTGTTACTACTCAAGACATTTCTGTTAGAGATTTAGAAAAAATAGCAAAAAAAGCTAACAAAACTGTTCTAGAAAACAATAATCAATCTAATGAGAAAAGATTATCATATTTTGATGAGGTAGAAATTGCATTAAAAGAGCATTTAGCAAGAAAAATAAAAATCAACGGTAACGATAAAAAAGGTATTTTAGAGATTGAGTTCTATGGTAAAGATGATTTACAAGAGATAGTTAAACTTCTTGACACTACTATATAAATCATAAACAAACTATAAATTGTTTCTTGTGAAACATTATATAAAACAAAGTTAAAAATGAAATTACTATTAAGGAGCAGTAAATTTATGTTAGATATTAGATTTGTAAGAGAAAACCCAGAAATAGTTAAAGAAAATATTAAGAAAAAATTTCAAGATAGCAAGCTAGAGTTAGTTGATGAAGTAATATCGCTAGATATAGAGAGCAGAAAAGTAAAGCAAGAAGCAGATTCACTTAGAGCAGAGAGAAACAGAATATCAAAGCAAATAGGTGGGTTGATGGCACAAGGCAAAAGAGAAGAAGCAGAAGAGCTTAAAAGTCAAGTTACAGCGAAATCAGAGCAACTAGCAGACTTAGAGAAACAAGAAAATGAGTATCAAGAAAAAATCACAAAAAATATGATGATAATACCAAATATAATAGATGACACTGTACCAATAGGAAAAGACGACAGTGAAAATGTAGAATTAGAAGTATTTGGAAACCCAACAGTGCCAGAATATGAAGTACCATACCATGGCGAGATAATGGAGAGTTTAAACGGGCTTGACTTAGACAGTGCAAGAAAAGTTGCAGGAAACGGCTTTTATTATTTAATGGGAGATATAGCAAGACTGCACTCAGCAGTGATATCATATGCAAGAGATTTTATGATAGACAGAGGATTTACATATTGCATACCACCATATATGATAAGAAGCAATGTAGTAACAGGAGTAATGAGTTTTGCCGAGATGGACGCAATGATGTACAAAATTGAGGGGGAGGACTTGTACCTGATAGGAACAAGTGAGCACTCAATGATAGGCAAGTACATAGATACAATAAATAAAGAGGAAGACTTACCATATACATTAACAAGTTACTCACCATGTTTTAGAAAAGAAAAAGGAGCACATGGGATAGAAGAAAGAGGAGTATATAGAATACATCAGTTTGAAAAACAAGAAATGATAGTAGTATGTAAACCAGAAGAGAGCAAAGAATGGTTTGAAAAGCTATGGAAAAACACAGTAGATTTATTTAAGACATTAGATATACCTGTAAGAACAATAGAATGTTGTTCAGGAGATTTAGCAGATTTAAAAGTAAAATCAATAGATGTAGAAGCATGGTCACCAAGACAAAAGAAATATTTCGAAGTAGGAAGTTGCTCAAACTTAGGAGATGCACAATCAAGAAGACTAAAGATAAGAGTAACAGGAGAGAATGGAAAATATTTTGCACATACATTAAATAATACAGTAGTAGCACCACCAAGAATGTTAATAGCGTTTTTAGAAAACAACTTAAACGAAGATGGAACAGTAAACATACCAGAGGCGTTAAGACCATATATGGGTGGAAAAGACAAGATAAGCAAGTAATATAAGTTAAATATATACTAAAAAAAGAGCGTAAATAATATATCAAGTGTAAAAATAATAAATATTAAAAAAAGTCTTGACAAAAGTGTAAAAAAGTTGTAAAATCGGAATAATATTTTTAAAATAGGAAAACGAATTATTGAATGAGAAAGGACGGGTAAAAGTTATGTTAAATAGCAATTTTGAAGGAAAGTTCATCAAGGAAGCGTTAACCTTTGATGACGTGTTATTAATACCTGGAGAATCAGTAGTAGAGCCAAAAACAGTAGATATAGGTGCTCAATTAACAAAGCAGATTAGACTTAACACACCATTAATGACAGCAGCCATGGACACAGTAACAGAAACAAAAATGGCAATAGCAATGGCTAGAGAAGGTGGCATAGGAATAATACATAAGAATATGTCAATAACAGAGCAAGCTGACCAAGTGGACAGAGTAAAAAGAAGTGAAAATGGTGTTATAGTAAACCCGTTCTACCTATCGCCACAAAACACAGTAAGCGAAGCAAATCAATTAATGGCAAAATATAAAATAAGTGGTGTACCAATATGTACAGAAGGAAAATTGGTAGGAATACTAACAAACAGAGATTTAAGATTTATGACAGAGAGTGATTATTCACAACAAATCTCAGCAGTAATGACAAGAGAAAAGTTAGTAACAGCACCGATAGGCACAAGACTAGAAGACGCACAAGAGATATTAAGAAAACATAAAATAGAAAAGCTACCAATAGTAGATGATGACGGATATTTAAAAGGATTAATCACAATTAAAGATATAGAAAAATCAATGCAATATCCAAACTCAGCAAGAGATAAAGCAGGAAGATTACTATGTGGAGCAGCAATTGGAGCAACAGAAGATGTACTAGATAGAGTGGCAGCATTAGTAAAATCGCAAGTAGACGTACTAGTACTAGATTCAGCGCATGGACATAACATAAATGTAATAAACGCAGTAAGAAGAGTAAAAGAAGCATATCCAAGCATACAATTGATAGCAGGAAACATAGCAACAGCACAAGCTGCAAAAGCATTAATCGAAGCAGGAGCAGACTGTGTAAAAGTTGGAATAGGACCTGGCTCAATATGTACAACAAGGGTAGTCGCTGGAATAGGCGTACCACAAATAACAGCAATATATGACGTTGCAAGAGAAGCTGCAAAGTACGGAGTACCAGTAATAGCAGATGGTGGCGTAAAATACAGTGGTGATATAGTAAAAGCATTAGCAGCAGGTGGAAACGTAGTAATGATAGGTTCATTAGTAGCAGGCTGTGAAGAATCACCAGGAGATAGCGAAATATACCAAGGCAGACAATTCAAAGTATATAGAGGAATGGGAAGCTTAGGAGCAATGGGAAAAGGAAGCGAAGACAGATACTTCCAAAGTGGATTTAAGAAGCTAGTACCAGAGGGAGTAGAAGGAAGAGTACCATATAAAGGTGCATTATCAGAAACCATATATCAAATGATAGGTGGTTTAAGAGCTGGAATGGGGTACACAGGTTGTAAAGATATAGAGGAGTTGCATGAAAAAGCACAATTTGTTAAGATAACAGGGGCAGGATTAAAAGAAAGCCACCCACATGATATTAACATAACAAAAGAAGCACCAAACTATTCAGTATCATTATAAAAAATTATAAGTGGCTGTTGCACTATGGTTTATATTAATAAGTATTTGTAGGGGAGCATTCCATATGCTCCCGTTTTTTTGTGTATTTGATGAAGTTCGGGAGAAAATGGATTTCGCACCTACAACGGACTTGTATAACATGACGAACAATTTTCTAAATGCGACAGTCTGTATTTTCATAAAAAGTTTTACATGCTATTCTAACGCTTGAGTATGATTAAAGTTGAGTAAAACTTATGTGTTGTCACGATTAAAATCTATAAAAATAATAACAAAAATTCTCTCTAAAAATAAAAATTTCAAAATTTGTTGATAAGTATGTCAATTATGATGATAAATCAAAACAATTGATAAAAAAATAAGAAAAAACAAAAAAATTCTTCAAAATTTTATAATAATAATGCTTTTTTTACAAAAAATCAAACAAAGTTATCAACATTATCAACACTTAATAATATGCAATTTTTAACTATATATAGCGATTGACATTTTAAAACTCTCTATATATGTACACTTAAGTTAATATGTTAATTACTTTTTTCAAAACTATCAACATTATCAACATTTTAATGTTGATATCTATAAATTTTCTATTCTTTTTAAGAAAAATAAGCTCTTTTTTAAAAAAAAATCCACTTATCAACATTATATATTTGACAAATTATCAATATCATTATAAAATATATATATATTAAATTTAGTTTATATTTACGTAAATCTCATATTTACGTAATCGAAAGGGGAAAAGACAAATGCCTGACGATACAGGTGAAAATAGTCTTAAAAAGCAAAACAAATTGTTTAAAAAAATTTTTGGCTCTTCAGACGATAACCTCACAGAGGAACAAAAAATACTTTTATTAGTATCAAAAGCAAATGAGAACGGTATTATTGAAAACAGCACTAAAAATATGGTGGAAAATATTTTTGATTTCGATGATTTAACTGCTAGCGAAATTATGACACATAGAACTGACATAACAGCAATAGATAAATCAAATTCGATTGAAAGTGCTACTAAAATTTTTATGAAATCTGGACACTCAAGAATACCAGTATTCAACAATGATATTGATAATATTATTGGATTTCTTTATGCTAAAGATTTACTTAAATATGTTGGAACTCAAATTGATGAGAATATTTCAGTAGAAAACATAACTCGTGATGCATTTTTTGTGCCACGTTCAAAAAATTGCAGTGACTTATTTGCAGAACTAACTGCAAGTAAAATGCAAATGGCAGTAGTTGTTGATGAGTATGGTGGAACAGAGGGTATTATAACTATGGAGGATTTAATAGAATCTATAGTAGGAAATATTCAAGATGAGTACGATAACGAAGAAGAAGAGTTAAGAAAAATCAGCGATAAAGTATATACAGTAGATGGTGGAGCATCAATTGATGATGTAAGCGACTTAATCGAGAAAAACTTAGAAATGCAAGATTGTGAAACAATTGCAGGGCTAATGCTAGAGCATTTGGGAGATGTACCAAAAGATAGTGACAGACCAAGTGTTGTAATAGATGAAGTAAAATTTACAGCAGTGCGAATTGAAGATAGAAGAATTGCAAGAATATTAATAGAGAAGCTGTAAAGCTTATTTGAAAGGGAGCATTTATTATGCTCTCTTTTGTATTTATATAGCACAAATTATAGCAGAACAACAAACCTGTAGGGGTGAAATCCCATACTAATAACATTTAAAACTTTAAAAATCAACCTATGATTAAGGATGCTTTTTTTCTTGCAAAAAGCACCCTCTTTTCTCTTTCAGAGAAAATTCACCCTCAAAAAATCGCTTTACGCTTCTTTTTTCTTCGAAAAAATGCCGACAAGGTAAACCTTGCCGACAAGACCTTGAGGCTTTGCCTCAAACACCACCACTTTTGAAAAAGTGGACAAAACTTTTACGTTATCACG
>CAYJGB010000022.1:0-28962 GCA_964369405.1 uncultured Eubacteriales bacterium | reverse complement strand
ACAACGCTTATATGCAGTCTATTATCAATACTCATAAGTTTGTTTATTGAGAGTGTGAGATTAAATATATTTTGTTAAATATTAAATTTGATTTAAATATTTGTCTTTGACTTTATGCTCTCTTTCAATTTTATTAATCATTTTTTCAAAATTCATAGCATAATTCTTTTGACTTTTTCTTCTATATTCAATATACGGTTTAACTTTTAAATATATTTTAATTGTTGCAAATCCTATATTATCAGCAAAAAGCCATATTGGTATGTATTTTTTGAATAACATTATAGCCCAAAATTCATAAAATGATATTATTTTAGATATTTCATCTCCTATTACAATTAATTCTTTTTTTATGATTTCGTTTTTAACTTCTGAATCTATAGAAACAGATTCATATCTATTATAAACATCATACACCATCTTTCTATATCTTTTTTGTTCCTCACTATCCCCCATTTCAATAAATTTTAAAGAATTATCACACTTTTCTTTAAACTTTGTCATTATAGAAAGACCTATAGAAAACATAGATATAGCTACACTTATTATCATTACAATTGTTTCATAACTCATACTATATACGTCCTTATATTCATTTAATTTCATTCTCACTTATAAATTTATTCAACAAACCACTAGCGTTGTTCTCGTCTTTGTTAGATAAACATTTAATACTTCCAAAAACCCAAAATGCATCTTTCGCACGAGAAACTGCTACATTCATTAAATTTTTATTGTTATCGATAAATTTGCAATTATCTCTTGCACCATAAACCGTTGAAAAAATAATAACTTTTCTTTCTGCTCCTTGAAACGTATGTACAGTTCCTACTGATATGTTTCTATAAAATTTACTTGCATATGTTTTTAGTGATTGCCTAATTACGCTTACTTGTGCTTTGAAAGGAGTTATAACGGCTATAATGTTACCCATATCTATATCCATATCTTTATTTTTATATTGATTAGAAATATTATCAAAATTCTCATTAAGCCATTTTGCTATACCATCAGCTTCTTCTTTATTATATCTACTAGTTCCATTAGTCATTTGTGTAGATGTTTCTGTTGGAATATTATAATAACCCATCAACGGGTAAATAGTTTCATCAAGCACTCTAGTTTTATCAGCATTTATTTCATCTTTGTTTCTCATTGGTATTAATTGACCATTATACACTAAGTCATTACAATAGCTAATTATATTATCGTAACATCTCCTGTGTTCACTAAGAAAAAGCCCTCTATCAAAATCATTAGATTTATAATTACAGGCATTTTTAGCCATACGCATAATATTACCTTGCGAGGCACTAATTCCACTTTCAAAAAAACTACATATGTCATCATTTATAATGACTTTTGTTTTATTAGCTACAGACAAGTCTTTATATATATCAATATTATAGACAGGTGGAATTTGCATTTCATCACCAACAACTATTGCTTGTTTTGCTAAACTAAAACTAGCACTTGCTATTTCTGGTGAACATTGACCAGCTTCATCAACAATAAGCAAATCTATAAAGTTATATAAATATGGTATATCTTCCTTTTTACTAATAAAACATTTAAAGTTATCTGGCAGTGTAAAAAATGTCATTACAAAGCAAGGGGAAATTAACGCAATTTGATTGTAAAAATTTTCAAGGCAATTTTGAAATGTACAACCCTTCGCATTCCAACTAAGAATATATTCTCTATTTAAAAAACGACATTCATTAATATGAACGGCTAACCAAAATTCAATATATCTTACTTTCGTATCTATATAATCTATAATTTTACTTGGTATAAACTCACTTATAGTTTTTTTATCGTTTAATATAGGTATATAGCACTTATTGTCACTTAATCTAACAATAATATCACTAGCAATTTTAAGTTGTTCCTCAAAAAAAGCAATAGAATTCTCTATTTCTTTTATTAACTCATTATTATTATTTATCCACTTGCTTATTAATTCTTGAACATCTATAAATTTTATTTCGTCACTTAAATTATTTCTTTCTTCATCAGTGCAATATTCTAAAATCTTTGTTTTAAGTTTAATTTTATAGCTTTTAAATGAAGAAAACAATTTTTCCCATATACTCAAATCTTTGTAAAATTTTTCCCATTCTTTTAATCGTACATAGTATTTATCAGTTGAATTCTTTAATTTTTCTTTTCTGCTTTTCAACTCTTTTATTTCACTTACATAATCTGTTACATTATTATTGCTTATAAATCCTTTATATTGCTTAATGTCTTCTATACATTTTAACAAAGCACATCTATTTATATCTATGTTTTTTAGTTGACTAAATAACCTCTCCATAACTTTATAAATATTTGTTAGTTCAGTGTTATAATATTTACAAGCAGAATTTATCATTTTAGTTTTACTGCTATCAATAATATTTTCAGCGTTTTGGATAAATTCACGGTCTTTTATACTTGTGTATTGATAATTATTTAACTTTGCCTCATTATTTTTAATTTTAGACTTTGCCTCATTCCTTTTAGTATCACTTGGCAAATAAGTAGCAAAACTATCTACACCATCTATCCAACGTTCCTCTAAATTATCTATTCCTACTTTTGGTATTTTACTAAAAGAATCTATAATATTAGTAACAGCTTGATTGTTAGTAGAGGTAGCAACGATAATAGGAAGTGGATTAAACTTAGTATTTTCATCAATAATATTATCAATAATATTTATATCATTATTTAATACATTTGTAACTAACATACTAGCTACAACAGATTGTAACAGTGTGGTTTTGCCAGTTCCAGGAGGTCCACTAACAGCTAAAACTTCTGAGCTCTTAGATGAATTAATTATACCCATAGTATTTACTGCTTCTCTTTGAGATTGTGCTAATGGATATAATCCTGTCATTTGTCCTCTATGCGGAATAGAGCCGTCAACACTATTAATAGTTTTTATACTTTCAAAATTAGGAGTAGTTATTTTTTCATAGAGATTGACATTTATATTTATTAACTCTTCAGATAAACATTTATATAAATCTTCAATTTTCAATGTTGTTTTTGCTTGTTTATAATTAAATATGTAAATATTATTTTCGTACTCTATAGCTTTGTCAAAAGTGTTCATATATAAATATTCTGCATACTTAATAAAATCTACCCAATTATCAATTTTCGCTCTATAATCAGTCGTATGAGTTAAAAATGTATTTAATTTTTCATTTGTAGTTACACAAGGAAACCTATCAGTATAATTAGGATATACAAATTCATCTGCTACATAAATACAATTACTAATTTTTTTATCAAAATTTTTTTTATTAAATGAAAAATAGGCTACGACAGTATCTTTATCTTCTTTAAATAAAAATTTTCTTTTAAACGTAATATTAATTATTAAATATAAAACTCCTGTTAAGTCAGCTATTTCTTCTTTTGTTTTACTTTGTTTATTAAAATTAGTTATCAAACTTTTGTACGCAATCGCACAATCTTTTTCAACTGTTTTCTCATAATCATATTCTATGTTCATTTTTTCAAATAGTTTTCTTTTTTCGCTATCATTTAATATGGTGCATAATTTATGATTTATTTCAATTAATATATCATTATTATATAACTCATCAATAGAAGATATTATAAAATCCCCATCTTTAAAAGGTATAATTGGACGGTCATTATACTTTAATATTTCCTTGTAATATTCAGTTACAGACATAGCTTTTCCCCCTACAATCTTTAGTTAAGTGAACATAAATCACACAAATATATAAAACTTTATTTGTTTTATATATTGACAAACCTCAAAATTTGCTGTAAAATTATCTTACAAATAAACATAAGCACCCACAGCTAACTTTATTGCGACAACAATAAAGTAGCTTACGCCAGTTAAAGTACAGCAATACTTTAATGACTTGTGAATGCTATCTATGTGTATTGTTAATTATAATGCACTTGAAATAGAATTGTCAAGACTTTTACACTTTAACGGTTTGAGCCCCTTTATAGTTGTGGAAGTCTTGATTTTTATTTGTCATAAAACAGAATATAAATCTTAATTAATGTAGAAGATTAATTAAGCGAACTGCTCTATGAATACGTATCAGTTCGTTATCAAAAAATACGTATAGGTTCGTACAGCCAATTCAAATTAGTGTACTTATAAAAATAAGATTGTGTACTTTTACTTGTTTTTTTAAGAAAATCAAGTAAAAGTACATTCGTGGTTGCGGGAGCCAGACTCGAACTGACGACCTTCGGGTTATGAGCCCGACGAGCTACCAACTGCTCCATCCCGCGATATTTTATTTCTATAGCTTAATAATGATAACACATAAAACCGAGTTTGTCAATGGTTTTTTTATAATTAAAAAGTATTTTCTTAATTATATTTTATTTACAAATTTATATAGTTTATTATATTGTGTTATAACTTGTGTAAGAAATTACTTGTACTAACTTTTGAGTAGTCGCTAACGTGTCGATTTACCGACACGTTAATACTCGCACCACTTACAAACTATTTAATCATAACCTAATTTAATTACTACTAGGATTTGTTACCTCTTCAGTAGGGTTTTCTTCTATTCTTTCGCAAACAACTAAAAACCTATGAGTATTTCGTCCATACGGATAACAGGTTGTAAAAGTTACTAAATCCCTATCATCTTGAATTAATATATTCTCAGTTTCATTAGGTAAAATAACTTTTGTGTCTACAACCACATAATCAAGAGTTTCCCAAAAGTTAGTAATATATACTGGGTCACCAATCTGTAAATTAACAGTATTATCAAAAAGAGTTCTACCAATATACGCTGTATGGCCGGCAAAAACAGCGTTAGTATTCTTACCACCAATAGGTAGCGAAGTATTACTTAAGTATGCTGCACCTAAACTCATATTATATTCAGTAGCGCCTAGATATATAGGCAAAGACATACCAATAGTTGGTGCTTCAATATATCCTAACAAATTATTATATATTGTGTAACCAGTAAAATTCAAGCTGTTTTGCTGAAAGGAAAACGGGTCTGCAATGCCAGATTGACCATTTTCATATATCTTTTCATTGTAAGCTTGCATATCTTTATAGATATTATCTAATTGCTCTTTCGTGTAATGAAACTCTACATCATTTGAATTTTCCTGATTTTGATTTTCATCTTCTTTTTCGTCATTATCATTATTATTGCTATCACTAGATTTTGTTTCGTCTTCTACAGGCGTTATAATACTTTGCTTAAATTTTTCTATTTCATCATTAGCATGCAGCTGATTAAAAAATTGCGATACAGTAGGATATAATAATACACCTATACCAATAACTAAAACAGAAATAGCAACAACTAATAAGACAGTCTTCTTTTTTTTCATAAAGCACTCCTCATAGCTGAAATACATACTTATTTATAATTATTCTATTTTTTCCATATTGTTTTTTCTAGACTTATATATTGTTACAAAAATAATAATTATTATTACTAATAAAATACCTAATACTAACCATACACTATTCATAAGCATTGGATCATTAGCCACAACAGAAACAGCTTGCTCAATAGGCTGATTTTCATCACTAATAACATCTAGTTCTTCTTGTTCATTAGCAAGTCTTTCTTCTTCAACTAAATCACGCTCGCCTGTAACCAACAATCTATGAGTATTTATCCCATAAGGAGTACAAGTTAACAAAGTAACTAAATCTTTACCACTAATAATACCTAAGTCACTAGAGTCATTAGCTTCAACGGTCTTAATATTTGACACTTTATATACTAAAGTTTCGCCATATTCAGATATATAAAAATAATCTCCTAATACCATTTTTTCTAAGTCAGTAAATATCTTAGCATTAGGCAAGGCACTGTGACCAGTTAAAACACTATGAGTATTAATTCCACCAACAGGCAAAGATGTTCCTTCTAGATGTCCTACACCCTTTTGTAATACTAATTCAGTAGTTCCATGGTAAATAGGTAAATCGACATTTATACTAGGAATTTCAACAGTCCCCATAATAGCGTCTTCACCAAAGCCTAAAGCATCGTAATAACCACTACCAGTCGCTTGAGTCGGTTCTTCTTCATTATGTGCGAAAGGGTCTTCAACTACTTGGCTACCCAGATTTTCATTATATTCTTCTGCTTTTCTTAATTCTTCTTGTTTTTGTTCTTCGTCCATTTGCTCAACACTTTGCTTATATTCATTATTAACGGCAGTTTGCTCGATAGAAATAATAATATTACCTAGCACAGGATAAATCAACAACGCAATACCAGTAAGCAAAGTTAAGCATATAACAATAACAATGATTATATTTCCTTTTGATTTATTATTTTTCATATATTCACTCCATAAGAGTTAAACTCTTTAACATTAATAACATTCTATACATTTTAATTGTAAACCTTAAGAGGTAAAAAGTCAAATAAACTTTACTTTTTTCATAATTTAACATATAATATAAGATGAATATATACGATTAATTTTAAAGGATGTTTTATTTTATGATACAATTTGAAGAACTAAAGTTAGAACTAGAAAGACAACTACCAGATATTGAAGATTTAGCAGATGCATTAGGACTTAAAGCAATGCTGTCGGAAATTGAGCAACTAGAGCATAGAGCGGCTGAACCGACATTTTGGGACGATATGGAAAACTCACAAAAAATCTTGCAACACACTAGCAATTTAAAATCAAAAGTAGAGAATTATAATAACTTAGTAAATAGTTATGAAGACACAATAGCACTTATCGAGCTTGCAAATGAAGAGGAAGATTTATCTCTTTTAGACGAAGCGACAGAAGAATATAACAAGATAAAAGAAAACTTAGAAGCACAAAGGCTATCGCTGTTATTAACAGGCGAATATGACAGTAGTAATGCTATATTAACATTTCATGCAGGTTCAGGTGGTACAGAAGCACAAGACTGGGCAGAAATGCTTTACAGAATGTATAACAGATGGGCAGAGCGTCATAATTGCAAAGTTAAATTATTAGATTATTTAGATGGCGAAGAAGCAGGTCTTAAAAGTGCATGTATACTAGTAGAAGGAGAAAACGCATACGGATACTTGAAAAGCGAAGCAGGGGTTCACCGATTAGTAAGAGTATCGCCTTTTGACTCATCAGGAAGAAGACACACATCGTTTGCTTCCCTTGAAGTTATGCCAGAACTAGATGATACAATAGAAGTTTCAATAAATCCAGAAGATATTAAAATGGACGTATACAGAGCAAGTGGAGCAGGAGGACAAAAAGTTAATAAGACATCATCAGCAGTACGATTAACGCATATACCAACAGGGATAGTTGTAGCGTGTCAAGTTGAGAGAAGCCAACATCAAAACAGAGAAGTAGCAATGAAAATGCTTATGTCAAAATTAATAGAGATAAAAGAACGTGACCACCTAGACAAAATAGAAGATATAAAAGGTGTTCAAAAAGAAATAACATGGGGTAGTCAAATACGTTCTTATGTATTTATGCCATACACTTTAGCAAAAGACCACCGTACAAGTTTTGAATGTAGTAATATAAATGCTGTAATGGACGGAGAAATAGACGGTTATATCAATGCCTATTTAAAAGCACAAAGTCAAAATACTTTAGAAGAATAAAAAATAAATAATGTAAAAAGGAGAAATTTATATGAAAAAAATAACTCTAGCATTTACTATATTATTAACTATCTTACTATTTGTAGGTTGCAACAATACTACACCTGTTGAATTTAACGACGAGGAAATGGAAAAAGTAGCAAAAGATACTATAAACTCTTTAGTAAACGGAGATTATAAAGCAGTATCAGATAATTTTTCTCAAGCTGTAGCATCTCAGTTAAGTGTTGAGCAGTTAGAAGAAGCGTGGATAGAAAGCACTAAAGACTTAGGAGTGTATGAAACAAACCACTCATATAGTTATGATATTTTAGATAATCTATATGTGTGTAGCTTAAAAGAAGATTTTTCAGACGGAGAACTTACTATAACATTATCATTTAATGCAGATAAGCAGATAGAGGGTATATTTTTTAACCCACAGCCAAACTCAACACCAGAAACAAATGACACTTTCACAGAAACATCTCTTCAAGTAGGTTCTGAGCAGTCAATGCCTCTTAATGGTATTTTAACTATTCCAAATGAGGAAATCAACCCACCAGTAGTAATTTTAGTACAAGGGTCTGGTGCACAAAACAAAGATAGTGCAATAGGTTCATTAACACCATTTAAAGATATAGCCCATGCACTTGCACAAAAAGGAATAGCATCATACAGATTTGACCAAAGATTTTACACATATCCAGAAAGTGTAGTAGAATATGGTTCAGACGTAACATTAAGAGAAGAAACGATAGACGATGTTAATTCAGCAATAGAAGTTATATCTAAAGATAAAAGAGTTGATAACAATAAAATGTTTGTGTTAGGACATTCACTAGGAGGAATGTTAACACCAGTAATAGCTACTGAAAACGATAATTTATCTGGAATTATATCAATGTCAGGCTCACTCAGACCACTTTACGAAATATCCTATGACCAAAATATGGCTATAAAAGCAACGTTAAGTGACGAAGAGTTAGAAGAACATCAAGCAGAATATGACCAAATTGACAAAGATATAGAGATTTTAAGAGGCGACTTAACAAGAGTATCAAATGATACTATGCTTTTAGGGCTTCCAGCAGGGTATCAAAAATCTGTAAAAGAGTATGCAGGCGAAAACTTCATTGATGAGGTAGACATACCGATTATGGTTTTACAGGGTAGTGACGATTTCCAAGTAAGTGTAGATAAAGATTATAAATCTTTTGAAACAGCGCTTGAGGGAAATGAAAAAGCGACATTAAAGTTGTATGATGGCTTAAACCATATGATGGTAAAATCAAACGGTTTAACAGACATAACAGAATATAATATTAATGGAACTGTAGACACACAAGTAACAGATGATATAGCAGAATTTATATTAAATAATTAATTGTATTAAGGGTGCTTTTTTTGGCGAAAAAAGCACCCTCTTTTTCTCCTTTGGAGAAAAATTCACCCTCAAAAAAGCGCTTAACGCTTAAGGTCAAGGGCAGACCTTGAGGTTTCACCTCAAACTCCACCACTTTTGAAAAAGTGGACAAAACTTTTGCGTTACTAACGATTAAACTATGATGAAAAATTGATTAAACCTTTTGTGTTGTAACGTTTAGAGTGTGTTAAAAAGTGGACAAAACTTTTGCGTTACTAACAGTTAGATTATGCCAAAATTTTGAATAAATCTCATAAAAATAAAGGAGCTGTTGCATAAACAGCTCCTTTTATAAAATAATATATTAATATTTTATTATTATTCTTCTGTTGTATCCTCTTCAACTACTTCTGCTACTGGTTCTTCTGTAGTTGCTACTACTTCGTCTACTAATTCTACACTTTGCTCTTCTACTTCATTAACAAGTAACGCTCTTATTGATAAGCTAACACGTTTTTTGTCAAAGTCAATTGCTGTTACTTTAGCTTGAACTTTTTGACCAACTGATAACTCGTCTTGAGGTTTGTCAATTCTGCGATTAGCAATTTGAGAAATATGGATAAGTCCGTCAATACCTGGTAAAATTTTAGCAAATGCACCAAAAGCAGTCATACCAACTATTTCAGCTTCTACTACTGAACCTTCTGGATATTCATTCTTCATTTTTTCCCATGGGTTATCTTCAGTCTTTTTATATCCTAAAGAAATGTTGCCTTTTTCTTTATCTATAGCTTTAACATAAACTTCTACAGTTTCTCCAACACTTAATACATCTGATGGATGTTTTATTCTTGACCATGCTAATTCAGAAATATGAATCATTCCGTCAATGCCACCGATATCAACAAAAGCTCCGTAGCTTGCTAAAGACTTAACTGTACCAGTATATTGTTTTCCTACTTCGCAAGAAGCCCAGAAGTCAACTAGTTTTTTATCATTTTCTTCTTTTAGTACGCTTCTAATAGAACCTACAGCAGTTCCACCACGTCTACCTTTTTTAATCTCTATAACTCTGAAAGAAACTTCTGATTTAAGTAAGCTATCTAAAGAATCATTTCTATTTAAAGTTGCTAAAGAACCTGGAACAAAAACTCTAACTCCGTTAGATAATACTATTACTCCACCTTTAATAACTTCAACTACTTTACCTGTTAATATTTCTTGACTTTCTTCAGCCGCATTGATTGTATCCCAACCTTTAGCAGCATCAACTCTTTTTTTAGAAAGTGTAATCATACCTTCTTGGTCATTAGTACGCATAATTAATAAATCTAAAACATCACCAATTTTAACTAAATCTTCGATTTTAGCATTTGGGTCGTTTGTTAGTTCATCAATTTTAACTACACCTGCTTGTTTTCTTCCTACATCTACAAAAACTTCATTAGGTGTAATTCTTTCAACAACGCCTTGTACCCTTCCGTCGTTATTAAAACTTTTTAAATTTTCCTCTAGCATTTGTGCAAAGTCTAACTCTAACTCTGCGTTTTCTGTTGTTTCACCGGATGTGTTAAGTAAATCTGTCATCGTATCCAGTACCTCCTTTATAATCCTAGCTGGTGCTGAAGCGCCAGCAGTTACGCCAATATTTTTAAAGTTTAGAATATCTTCTATTCTAATTTCGTCTGCATTCTGAACAAAAAGTGTTTTTGTCTTTTCGTCACAAATAGAAAATAGCTTACAGCTGTTAGAACTGTTTTTATCGCCAATTACTATCATTAAATCAGACTTTTCTGCCAAAGATTTCGCTTCGGCTTGTCTTTCTGACGTCGCACTACATATTGTATCAAAAAAATCAACATTTGTATATACTTTTTTCGCACTTTTTAAACATTTTTTCCATTGATTAACGTCATACGTAGTTTGAGCGACCATACATATATCTTTATCTACTAAATCTTTATTATTTTCTGCTAATTCTTCCAATTCTTTGTAAGAGTTTAAAGTATAGCACTCACCCAAACAATGTCCTTGAATAGCCTTAACTTCTGGATGATTTTTATCACCAATAATAAATATAATCTTACCTAGTTTAGATTGATTTAAAACAATCTTATGAATTTTAGTTACAAACGGACATGTAGCATCAACACTGTTTATGTTATTGAGTTCTATTTGATTATATATGTCTCTTGAAACACCGTGAGAACGAAGTACAAGAGTATAATCATCAGGAACACTTTGAACATCATTAGAAATAATAACACCTTTAGAGTTTAGCTCTTTAACCATTTCAGCATTGTGGATAATAGGACCGAAAGTAGAAACTTTTTTATTCTCTTCCAAAAGTGAATAAACCATATTAACAGCTCTATTCACACCGAAACAAAATCCAGCAGATTTAGCCTTAGTAATTGTAGTATCACCTTTTAAAGACAACCAAAACCCTCCTAAAATCTATCATTAAATCTACTATATAGAAATATCCATTGCAACATTGTAAAGTTTTTCATTAAATTGTTTTTTCATATTAAGCGCTTCTGTAATATCAAAATCAACAATAGAGCCTTTATTATATGCTACTACTCTGTTAGTTTTACCTTCTTCTAATAAACATACTGCTTTATGTCCCATAGAGCTTGCAATAAGTCTATCGTTTAAAGTTGGCGAGCCACCACGTTGAACATGACCTAAAATAGTTGCTCTAGTTTCTATGCCTGTTTTATCTTCAATATATCTTGCGATTTTTTCAACACCACCAACGCCCTCAGCAACAATAACAATGAAATGTTTTTTTCCTGAGTTTTGAGTTGTTCTCATTCTTTGGATAATATCAATATCTAAATCATGTGGTCTTTCTGGAACTAAAATCGCAGTAGCACCTACTGCAATACCTGTTTTAAGTGCAATATCTCCACAATGACGTCCCATAACCTCAACAACACTACATCTATCATGAGATTGTGCTGTATCTCTAATTCTATCTACCATTTCCATAACAGTATTCATAGCAGTATCAAAACCTATAGTATAATCACTACAAGCTATATCGTTGTCAATAGTTCCTGGCACTCCAACACAAAGTATTCCCTCTGTAGTTAAATCTCTTGCACCTCTAAAAGAGCCATCGCCACCAATAACTACTACTCCACCTACTCCTAATTTTCTGCAATTGTCTGCAGCTTTTCTTACACCTTCAGGAGAATTATATTCTTCACTTCTAGCTGTATAAAGAATAGTTCCACCTCTGTGAATAATATCAGAAACAGAACGTAAGTTCATTTCAAAAACATCACCATTTAAAAGACCGTTATAGCCTCTATGCACACCTAAAACTTTTATACCTTTAGAGATAGCTGTTCTAACAACTGCTCTAACTGCTGCATTCATGCCAGGTGCATCTCCACCACTTGTTAAAACTGCAATCGATTTAACTGACATTTTAATTACCTCCGATAAACTATATAATTTCGCTGTATATAATTATAGTACAAATAAGATACAATAATCAAGTGTTTTTAGAAATTTTTTTAATATGATTTACATTTTTAAAATATACACAAAATTAGATTATTGCGTTAAAGATTTTACTACAACATTACCCTCACCTAAAAGCATTTTTAATGCATATATTAATGATTTATTAACACTAACATATAAATTTTTATTTGCATTAAGCTGAGTGTTAGTATCAGTTATTTTCATTACAACAGGGCAATTGCCATTATGCTTACTTAAAATATTAATAACTTCATTGAACTGAATACTTCCTTTGCTATCGACCTTTAAGTATAGAGTTTGTTTATTATTTAAGCTATCATTTATTACTTTTTGATTTGGAACTTTTTTTGATGCTATAGACACCTTGTTACATAGTATTTTTGCATCTTCCTCTTCTCTTAAGCTAAGTGTTCCTAAAATATCTAAAACATTACCATCATTTATAAGCCCACCATACTGAGTCATTGTTTGTGGAAATACTAACATTTCCATAGTAGCAGTAACATCTTCAATTTTAACAAAAGCCATAAGCTCGTTATTTCTAGTCGATTTTAAATCCACTGACGAAACAGCAGCAATTACTCTAACTTTCGTACCATCTCTGTATTTAGATATAACGCTTTCAGAGTTTAATATATTAGATATTCTATCTGTCTTTAAGTATTTTATCATTTCCTCATATTTAAGCATTGGGTGACCAGACAAATACATACCAGCAATTTCTTTCTCCATAGAAAGAAGTTTAGAAGACTTAAACTCTTCTACATATTTAAACTCAGGCTCTATATTTTGCTTAATATCGACACTATCAAATATGCTAAGTTGACCATCAATATTTTTACGCCTATCCATATCTAAACCATCTAATACAGTTTTAAGATTTAAAAGCATTTGTCTACGATTTAAATTTAAATTATCTAATGCACCACTTTTAATAAGACTTTCAACCGACCTACTATTCATACCTTTACCATGCATACGTTTACAAAAATTATAAAATGAAGTAAATTGTCCGTTATTTCTCTCTTTTACAATTTCATCAATAAAAGCACGTCCTAAATTTTTTATAGCAAGCAAACCAAATCTAATGTCGCCTTTATAGACTGTAAAAGCTTCTGTACTAACATTAATATCTGGAGGTAAAACATCTATGCTAAGTCTTTTACATTCAGAAGTGTAAGATAATAGTTTGTTAGCATTGTCAAGTACACTTGTTAAAAGAGCCGATAAATACTCTTTAGGATAATGACATTTATACCAAGCAGTCTTATAAGAAATATCAGCATACGCTGCAGCATGAGATTTATTAAACGCATAAGAAGCAAAGCTTTCCATATCGCTAAATATAGATAAAGCAGTAGTTTTATCTACTCCACGCCTAATACAACCATCAACTAAAATAGTACCGTCATCATCTAAAAGACCATTTACAAAAATATTCTTTTGAATATCCATCTCTTCTTTTTTCTTTTTAGACATAGCACGTCTTAAAATATCTGCTCTACCTAAGGAGTATCCAGCTAAAGTCCTAAAAATTTGCATAACTTGTTCTTGATAAACTATGCAACCGTAAGTAACTTCTAATATATCTTTTAGGAGTGGGTGTTTATATTTGATACCTTTAGGGTTGTGCCTGTTTTTAATGTACATAGGAATAGAATCCATAGGCCCTGGTCTGTAAAGCGATATTACAGCGATTAAATCTTCAATTGAAGTTGGTTTTAACTGCGTTAAAACGTTTTTCATGCCTTGCGATTCAAACTGGAACACGCCCTCAGAAAAGCCGTTTGAAAGCATTTTAAATACATCTACATCATCTTCTAAAATATCGCTCTCTTTAAAGGTTGAATTGCTTTTTAAAATCATAAGTTGAGCTTGCTTAATTACAGTTAAATTCCTAAGCCCTAAAAAATCCATTTTTAAAAGTCCTAAATTTTCTAAAGTACCCATTGTGTACTGCGTTACAATAGCTTCATCGTTTTTAGCAAGTGGAACATAAGCATCTACTGGTAATTTAGTAATAACTACCCCAGCTGCGTGAGTAGTTGCATGTCTTGGCATACCCTCAATACTCATAGACATATCTACAAGCTCACGCACTTTATAATCTGTGTCGTATTTATCTTTTAACTCTTTAGATATACTAAGTGCTTTCTCTATTGTCATTTTCAAGTCGGTTGGTATTAATTTAGCAATAACATCTACAGTAGCATACGGCATAGCTAAGGCACGTCCAACATCTCTAATAGCAGCCCTTGCAGCCATTGTACCGAAGGCTATAATTTGTGCCACATGGTCTTCGCCATATTTTCTAATAACATAGTCAATAACTTCTTGTCGCCTGTCTTTGCAAAAGTCTATATCGAAGTCAGGCATACTAACACGCTCAGGGTTTAAAAAACGTTCAAAAAGTAAGTTTTGTTTTATAGGGTCTATACCAGTAATACCTATGCAGTAAGCCGCTAGACTTCCAGCACCAGAACCTCTACCAGGTCCTACAGGTATGTTTTGAGATTTAGCATATCGAATAAAATCATTTACAATCAAATAATAATCAACATACCCCATCGTATTAACTGTGTTAAGTTCATATTCTAGTCTATCTATAATGCTATTATCTGGGCTGTTACCATATTTTTGATATAGTCCAATATAGCATAACTCTTTAAAATACTCAAAATGGTCTTTGTTGTTTGGCACTTCAAAATGTGGTAATTTAGTTTGTCCAAACTCAAATTCAACATTGCACATCTTAGCTATTTTAGCAGTATTATCAATTGCATCTTGATTATCTTTAAATAATTCTCTCATCTCTTCTTCAGATTTATAATAAAATTCATCTGTAGCAAATTCCATTTTATTATCATCTAAAACAGTATGGTTAGTCTGAATACATAGTAAAATATTATGCATTTTATTATCTTCTTTTTTTATATAATGACAATCATTAGTAGCAACAAGAGGTATACCTGTTTCTTTTGATATTTTTATCAATTGTTTATTTACTAGTTTTTGTTCTTCTATTCCATGGTCTTGAATTTCTATATAATAATTCCCATCACCATAAATATTGTTGTAATATATGGCTTTCTTCTTAGCGTTATCGTATTCGTTATTTAAAATCAAACGTGGTAACTCACCTGCTAAGCAAGCACTTAAACAAATTAAACCCTCGCTATATTTTTCTAAAATTTCATCATCTACCCGAGGTTTATTATAAAAACCTTGAGTCCACGCCATAGAAACTAATTTTATTAAATTTTCATACCCTTTATTATTTTTACAAAGTAATACTAAATGCCTGTTCTCTCTATCAAATTCAGGCGTTTTATCAAACCTTGTACGCTTTGCAACATACACTTCACAACCTATAATCGGTTTTACACCTTCACTCTTTGCTAGTTTATAAAAATCAATAGCACCATACATATTACCATGGTCAGTTACTGCTACGGCACTTTGTCCACTTTCCTTAGCAATTTTAACTATATTTTTTAATTTACACGCACCATCTAACAAACTATACTCACTATGCAAATGCAAATGCACAAACGCCATTATAACTCACCTCTATTCACAATCTTTTGCTATTTCAAGGATTTTTTTAATTCTGTGATTTACTCCACTTCTACTAATCGGAGGATTTAACATTTTGCCTAAATCTCTTAAGGAATACTCCTCGTGTTCTAAACGTAGTTGTGCTAATTCTCTAAGCTCTTTAGGTAAACTATTAAGCCCTTTTTTTTCTTTTATTTTTTCTATTGCCTTTATTTGGTCAAAAGCAGCTGATGCAATTTTTTCAATATTTGCAACCTCAAAATTATTTTTTCTATTTAAATCGTTTCTAATACCTTTTAATATCTTGGTATTTATAATATTCATAGACGCAATGGGAGCTTCAATAAACGCTAGAAAGTCAGATATTTTTTCACTATCTTTAATATATAACATATAATTTCCTTTACGCACTATTGTCTTCATTTTAATATTTAATACATCTATTTCAAAGACAATTTTACATAAATCATTGCATAGGTTTTTAAATGAAACAAAAAACTCCAAATGATATTCTTTTTCGGGGTTACTAACAGTACCACAACATAAAAATACACCACGCAAGAAATATGATATAGACTCCTCAGAATATAAATTAGCCCTATTAATTCTAAGAGAAACATCACTTTTGCTATGACCTAAATCTTCAAAAATAATATTGCAATCGCTTTTTAACGGTACATTCACCGTATATAAATGTGTACTATTCCTTTTACCAGTGAGTGTAGATTTCTTTTCAGTAATAACTTGCCAAACAGTAGATAACAGATAAGAAAATCTATCAGCTACATATGGATTTTCAGTCGATAAAACTATATCGTCACTTGTAAATTTTTTCACAAAAAGCAAAAACCCATATGCTTCTGCTTTCAAATTACTAATATCGTTTGAATTAAAATTACAAAGTTCTTTTTTAGTATCAGAAGAAAAAGACATGATAAAAACCTTTCTAAATATATTATAAACTATATACGGTCGCCAAAATTCTACAATAAGAATAGAATATAGGCGACCACATATGACAACTTATGCTTTTCTTATATCTCTATGATGCACACTAGCAGTTTGACCGTTATCAATCAAATAATTATACATATCTTGAGATAATGCGACACTTCTATGTTTTCCACCAGTGCAGCCAAAAGCAACAACTAATTGACTTTTTCCCTCTTCCTTATAAAGAGGAAGTGCATAATCCATATAATCTTTTATTCTTTTGATAAGCCCTTTAGTGTTATCCCATTTCATGACATATTGTTTAACGCTATCCTCAAGCCCTGTTTTATATTTTAGCTCTTCAATATAAAAAGGATTAGGCAAGCAACGCACATCAAAAATCAAATCAGCCTCGACAGGAGCACCATATTTAAAACCAAATGACATACAAGTAACAGTAAGCGAAGTTTTAGAGTCACCTAAAAACAAAGTTTTAACTCGCTCTTTAAGTTGAGAAGAAGACAACAATGTGGTGTCTATAGTGTAACTAATATAAGGTTTAACATTTTTAAGCAATTCTTTTTCAATATTTATAGCATCAACAGTAAGAACTTTTTCTTTAGAAATCAAAGGGTGTTTCTTTCTGGTTTCTTTGTAGCGTTTGATAAGAGTATCTTTTTTAGCATCTAAAAACAAAATCTTATAGTTCTTCTTTTGTTGATGAAGTTTAATTAATACATCACCCATATTAACTAAATCTTCTTCACTTCTAAGATTAGTAACAATCGCAACTTTTTTAAATCTTTCTTCTGATGATTGTTTACATAAATCATAAAAAGTTTCTATAAGAGCTGGTGGCAGATTATCAACACAGTAATAGTCTATATCCTCTAATGTACGAAGTGCCGTTGTTTTACCTGCACCAGAGTAACCACATATAATTAAAAATCCCATAATTTGTCTCCTTTAATACGATATGTTTGTTTTACTTATTTCTGCTTTTTACCACCTATAAATTTAACTTCACATTCTAAGTCAATGTTGTGTTCTTGCTTTACTTTATCTTGAATATGTTTAATTAAGTTTTTAACATCATTAGCAGTTGCGTTTTCTTTATTGATAATAAATCCTGCGTGTTTTGTACTAACTTTAGCACCACCGATTGAATAACCTTTTAAGTTAGATTTTTCTATTAAACTTCCCGCAAAGTTATCAATAGGTCTTTTAAACACACTGCCAGCACTTGGATATTCAAGAGGCTGTTTATCTTTTCGCCTGTTCAAAAAATCGTCCATTTTATCTCGAATTTCTTCCATACTACTTTTATTTAGTTTTAAAATAGCACCAGTAATAATATACTTATCACATGAATATACACTGTGCCTATAAGATAAATCTAACTCTTCACTAGAAAATTTAGACTCAACTCCATTTAAATCAATGTGACTACACTCAAAAAGAACGTCTTTCATCTCGCCACCATAAGCACCAGCGTTCATATAAACAGCACCACCAACAGTACCAGGTATGCCCCATGCAAATTCTAAACCACTTAAACTATGTTGAAGGGCAAAGTAGCATAATTTACTCAAATTAAGCCCTGCTCCACAGTAAATAGTTTCATTATCTATAAGTTCAATTTTCTTAAAGTCACCATCTAATTTTATAACAACGCTTTCAATGCCGTCATCATCTGCCAAAACATTAGAACCTTTACCAAGTATTAGTATTGGATAATTCTCCTTATTACATACATTCATAAGCTCTTTTAATGCATTAACATCATTTACAACTACTAAAAGAGATGCATTGCCACCTATTTTAAAAGATGTATGCTTTTTTAAAGGCTCATTTTGAAAAACTAAACAGCCTGTTTTTTTAGCTACATTAACTATATTGTTCAAATCTGACATAAAAACCTCACAAATTTATCTATTAACATATTTATCTAAATATGCTTTAAATCTATCTACATTAGTATTAACAATTAATTCTTCTGGAAAATCTATCTCTTTAAGCGACTTTAAAACTTCATCACCATTACCGACTGCTGTGGAAAAATGTGCATCAGTATTAACAATAACAGGCACATTATATTTTTTACAAGTCAAAGCAATTTGCTTACAATTTGGTAGAGAATTTTTTCTAAATCTAAATGTAGCGTTATTTATCTCAACGAGTTTGCCACTTTTACCAAATTCAGGAATTACTCTTTCATAGTCATATTTAAACTCTTGGCTACCACTATGACCAATAACACGTACATATGGATTTTTACATACATTAAGCCATAGTTTAGTAAAGTTTTCGACAGTAGGCTCTTCATCTTTTTCTAACGTTACATCGTGTATTGATGCTACTATCCAATCAAGAGATTTTTGAAGATGTAGTGGCACATCAATATCACCCTTAAAATTGGTAACATTAGCTTCAATACCTTTTAAAACTCTTACACCGTATAAAAAATCAGGAATAGCGACTAAATTATCAAAGTACCATTCTCTAGGAGAGCCTGGCATAGTTTGAGCATGGTCAGTAATAGCTATAGCATAAAGTTCTTTTTCTTTAGCAGCCATAACCATTTCTTGAACCGTAGAATAAGCATGAGTAGAAGCAATAGTATGTGTATGTGTATCTGCAATAATTTTCATTACGTTAACCACCTTTTAAAAGTATATGCATAAAAATAAAAGTAAATTAATCATAGCATAATAAAGTTAAATCCAATCTATTTTGTTTTTTCCACTAACTTCGTCTTTAGAAAATTCCATACCTAAACTTGCAAGTAGTTCTTGAGCAGCGTTATAACCCATTTTCTTTTGTCTGTTGTTCATAGAAGCAACTTCAATAATAACAGCTAAGTTTCTACCAGGCTTTACAGGTATAGTAAGTATAGGCACTTCTATCCCTAATATATCAGTATATTCATTATCCATACCCATTCTATCATAAACTTTAGAACTGTCCCATAGCTCCATATTGATAACCATATCTATTTTCTCAGTAAGTTTTACAGCACCCATACCAAAAATACGTCTAGCATTAATAATACCGATGCCACGAAGTTCAATAAAGTGTCTAATATTTTCTGGAGAAGTCCCAACTAAAGTTTTTTTAGAAACACGTCTTATTTCTACAGCATCATCAGCAATAAGCCTATGACCTCGTTTAATTAATTCAATAGCTGTTTCACTTTTACCAACACCGCTATCACCAGTTAAAAGTAATCCCTCACCATAAACTTCAACTAAAACGCCATGACGAGTAACCCTAGGAGCAAGCTCTACATTAAGGTGAGAACTTATACTCGCTGTAAAAGAAGATGTAGTATCCTCACTAATAAGAATAGGTACTTCAAATTTTTTACACAGCTCAACTAATAGTGGAGGAGCTTCTTGATCTCTAGTCAATACAATAGCAGGAGGCTTAAGTTCAATAATGGAATTAAGATTATTATACCTACAATCATCAGAAAGAGTTTCTAAGTAAGACAATTCAGTATGACCTAAAACAATAATTCTTTTTTCATCAAAAAATTTCAAGTAACCAGCGAGTTCAACACCAGGTCTATCAATATCTCTTGATGAAATCAAAATTTCTTCAGCAGATTTAGGCATATATACAATTTTTAGAGATAATTCCTCAATAATATTTTCTAAAGACACGGTAAATTCTTTTTTCATACAAAACATCCTTTTCACATATATTTTGTGCATAATACAAATAACGATATATTTATATATATATGTTAATTATAACTCATATTTATTAAATTTAAAAGGGTTTTTAGTTATAAATTTAAAAATAAATACAGTTTATTCAAAAAAGCCTTACACAAATGTTTTAAGTTTGTCTAAGGCTTTAAAATCTATATTAAATTTCACCTATTAATAAGCTCTACCAATTCAACAACATCTTCTTCAGATAAAAATATTGCATTATCATCATTTTGGTTATCGATATAGGTAGAATAAAAATACCTATTGTTAAACCACTCACAAAACACATATCCTTTTTCATAACCTTTCATTGTTACATCAAAACCATCAACTACTATGGTTTTTTCTGTAGGATATTCAATTCCATCACCAGAATTAACCTCATTATCCATAGATTTTTTAATAGTAATAAGCGAATCTTCTTTCACATAAACTATTCTAGCTATTGAGCTATTCATCATGGAATATTTTTCTATATAATCAAACATTGGTAAATTTAATAGCTCGTCCACCTCAAAACCTACCGCTTCTTCTAGCTCTTGAGCCGTTTCATATTCAACTATATCAAGAGTTGGTTTATTATCATTCCCATTGTTACCATCGTTATTGTTATCATTATTATTACTATCATCTGGCTTAATCAATGAAGTAGGTTGAGTTTCGTTCCCTTCTGATGGCGTTGGTGTTGGCATAGTAGTTATATCCACTATATTTTCTGTAGGTGCAACTATAAGTGGATTACTAGTGCCACTATCTGGATTTTCACTCAAAGAAGTAGATGGTTCTTCTAAATCCTCCCCACTCATAGTAGGAAAATCTTCGTGCGTATCCTCTTCACTTGGCACCTCTCCATTTAAGCTAGGTTCAGTTTGATTTAAACTACCTGAAGTAGGTAGATTTTCGTTAACATCATTATTTTTATAAAAATCAGGAACAACTATAGCAGTTAATACAGCTATAACTAAACATGCTGCTGTAACAATTTGCCTTTTATACTGATTAAATTTTATAATTTTAGTTTTTTCTATTGCAGTTTGTTTTTCAGTTTCTGGAGTTTTTTTTTCATTATTTATATTCTGTAAAATTCTTTCTTTCATCTCTGGAGTAACTGATATATTTTTCATAATTTCATCGTATTTTTTACTCAAAATCATACACCTCCACCAATACTTTTTTAAGCTCTGCTCTTCCTCTATGTAAATTAGAACGTACTGTACTTTCTTTTTTATTTAAAATTTTTGCAATATCCGATGTAGAATATCCCTCATAATAAAACAAATGTATAGTTTCTCTAAATTTTTCTGGTAAGTTTTTTACAGCATCCCAAACAACAGATAAATCTTCATCTTCACTTGATACTAAAGTTTCTGATAATTCATCAGCTTTTCTCACATTATTATATTTAATTTTATTTTTTGATAAATTCACAGCAACTCTTATACACCATGCTTTTTCATGCTCACAAGTACTAAGTGTAGGCATTGTTTTGATATACTGAATTAAAGTATCTTGCAATATGTCCTCAGCATCACTCATGTTATGCAAATAAGAATACGCCACCCTAAGTATTTTATTGCCATAATTATTCATTATTCTTTCAGCAATCACATCTATATTATCAGTCGTTTGTAATGTCAGTGTATCATCAACTGTAGAATAAGAAACATACCTCTTTACTGATAACATATTAAAATTCAATATAGCTATTTTCAAAAAATAGTATAAATCCAAAGTTATACAACTTCTCATTAAAAATAACTGACTCAACAAACCACCTCGATTCACTTTTGATGTGAGCAAGAACACTTTTTCTTGCTCACTATCTCAAATTTCTTCTATACACGATTTTTATTTACTTAATTCAACCTATAAGATTTTGAATTAAAGTATAACAATCATAACTTGACTTCTCTTCCTCCAAAACTATGCTGTAATTATAATCTCTGTCAGACCATTCAATCACTTCTACATTATCGTTTTTTCCATTAAATTTGACATTTTTGCCATTAACACTAAGCACCAAAACTTCTGGATACTCAGTATGAACACCACTAATATTCTCTATAGTGCCTTTTCTAATAGTCATATTATTATCATTACTATTTTCAAAGATAACCTCAAGCACTTTATCTTCATCATCATTATAGGTACTATATTTTTTAACAATATAATCATCTAACAAACCTACTGGTAAGCCTAACTCAAAACCTACTTTTTCTTCAGCTTGCTCAATTGTATCATATTCAATATATGGATTAACAAAACCAATTACACTATGTTTTAAATTGCTTTGTTTTTCTTGTTTAACTATATTATTTATTGTATTATTTGAATATAATATTTTTTGAATTATATTACCAATTTCATATATAGATATAGGCTCTTCTAGCACTACACTATAGTTGTAATCTTCTGTTGCCCACTCAACAACTTCAACATTATCATCTTCACATTTAAGGTGAACTTTTATACCATTAACGTTAAATTCTAAATTTTCTGAATATTCTTTATATACACCACTAATATCTTTAATTGTACCTTGCCTAAGAGTTATATCTTTATTATTTTTATTTTGATATACTACTTCAATAAATTTATCTGCACCATAATTATAAGTAACACATCTTTTAATTTCTAAGTTATCCAATATCTCAAACGACAAATCTAAACTAAAACCTACGTTTTGTTGAGCTTCTTCAATTGTATTGAATTCAATATATGGATTTACTAGGCAATCTTCACTTGATATTTCATTACTTTTTTCAATAGAAGCAACTTTATTCTTAACTTCTGAATACAATGCATCTTGAATTATATTTCCAATATCGTATATTGATATTGGTTCTTCTAACACTACACTATAATTATAATTATCTTTAGACCATTCAACAACTTCTACATTATCATCTTCACCTTTAAATAGAACCTTTATCCCTTTAACACTAATTTCAGAAACTTCGGAAAAATCTTTATGAACACCGCTAACATCTTCAAAATTACTTTTTCTTAAAGTTACATCTTTACCACTGTTATTTTGGTAAACTACTTCTAACATCTTTTCTTCATTATTTTTAAAAACGCTATAACTATTTGCTTTAACATTGCTAAATAAGTCCATTTTAATATCCATTTTGAAGCCAATATCCTCTTGTGCTTCTTCAAGTGTCTCAAATTGCGTGTGTGGGTTAGTCATATTTGAAATTATCGAGATATTCTCTCCGTAAATAATTTCTAAAACTAAGTTACTCATTTCCTCTACAGCAATTCCATTTTTTGATATTATAGAGTAATTATAATCTCCATCACTCCATTTTGCAACATTAACTTTACCGTTTTCACATAATAATTCAATTTTCATATCAGAAACTTCAATTTCTGTTATTTCATTAGCAGATTGAATAGTTATTTCATCAATATTCATATCAGCTGTTTCAGATAACTGTGAGTATGCACTCATAATACTATTAACAGTGCCTTTATCAAGCTCTATTTCTTCATTATGTTTATTTTTATAAATAACCTCAATAGAATTTTCATCATTATCGATTGAACTACATTTGTAAACATTAAAATCTCCAAGAATAGTGCTTGGTAAATTATATTTAGATACGACATTTTTTATTGATTCTTCTTTTTTGTCATTGTTTTTTTTCACACTAGAATTTTTATTTTTATTATCATCTAACATTTCTAGCTGTAAACTTTGAGCAGATACATCTGCACTAGCAATAAAAGTTATTGCTATCGCTCCAGAAATACATACAGATAAAAACTTTTTCATAATGGTGACCCCTTTCTTCTTGGAAATATAAATTTAATTTTCATATTCTATCTTATATACAACTGAGAACATACAAATGTTGCAAAAAATAAAAAATTTTTATATTTATTTTTTAAACCTTAAAATAGACCTCAATAAGCAGAAAAAACACCTCACATTAAGTGAAGTGAATATTTAAACATATATAATAAAAACTTTTATTGGCTGTTCTATTAATATATAATCGAACCTCTATAAAAAATTCTTTAGATGTTCCATATTATTTTCTTCTGTTTTTCTTAAAATTTCCATTAGCTCTAAAATATCTTTATCTGCTTTACTACATTTATGAGTATCTCTTATTGCTTTAATAACGCCCATATTGCTACCTATCATTAACATTTCTGCTATATGAGAATTACTTTTATCTTTTATTGTTTGCATGTCTATCATAATATACGTTCTTATTTTTTCAAATGAAGTTAAAGATTTTTCATCGTAACCTCTAGCAATTAGTTTTTCTTGTGCTTTAGAATTTATAATTTTATACTCATCTAATTGGCTTTGTAGCTGTTTTTCAAAATCTTTATCTTCAATAATAGTAAGCAATTCATTAATTGATATTATTCCCATTTGAGAATTTTGAGAAACAAAATCCAATAATTGTATATTTTCATCCATAATATCACTCTCCTTGATTTTATTTTAACCAATATGCTATAAATAATTATTTTTTTATTTTTAACTGGAAAAAAGAAATTTTATATGGTAGAATAATTTCATAGGAAACATTTGTTAATAATACTATTAGAAAAAAAGAGAATACTATTATTGTTGCAATTGCAACTGTTTTTATCAATTTGTTGTCTTATAATTTAATTGTAAGTTACAGATAATATACCTGACGGTTTTGTGAATTGACACAGTGGTATGTTAACTTTATATAAGCCGACCGTCTGGGCAATCCGAATAACTTTTGTTATGTCATAGGATTGTCTTTTTTTATAAAATTTTAAGGAGATGGAAAGTTATGATGAAAGAATGGTTAGAATTTAACAGTGGAAAATGGCAAAGCGAAATTAATGTTAGAGATTTTATTCAGTGCAACTATACTCCTTATGTTGGTGATTACTCGTTTTTAGAAGGAAGCACAAAGAGAACAAGTGATTTATATAATAAATTATCTGTCTTATTTGAAAAAGAACGAAATAACAACGGAGTTTTGGAAGTTGACCCTGCAACAGTATCTTCACTAGTTGCATATGATGCAGGATATTTAGATAAAGATAACGAAATCATAGTAGGTATTCAAACTGATTCACCACTAAAAAGAGGTGTTAACCCATTTGGTGGGATTAGAATGGCTAGGCAAGCAGCACAAAATTACGGATATAAATTATCTGAAGATATGGAGAAAAACTTTGCCTTTAAAACAACACATAACGACGGAGTTTTTAGAGTATACTCAGATGAAATGAAAAAAGCTAGAAAAATGGGTATAGTTACAGGTTTACCAGATGCATACGGTAGAGGTCGAATTATTGGTGATTATAGAAGAGTAGCACTTTATGGTGTAGATAAACTAATAGAAGTGAAACAAAATGATAAAGCGACTATTGCACAAGGCGATATGAATGTAGATACAATCAGGTTAAGCGAAGAATTATATCAACAAATAACTTTTTTAGGTCTTTTAAAAAAAATGGCGACTTTGTACGGTTATGATATATCAAAACCGGCAACTAATGCTAAAGAAGCAATCCAATGGACATATTTTGCATATTTAGCAGCGATTAAAGAGCAAAACGGAGCAGCTATGTCATTAGGTAGAGTTAGCACATTTTTTGATATATATATAGAAAGAGATATAAAAAAAGGTGTAATAACAGAAACTCAAGCGCAAGAATATATAGATGATTTTGTAATGAAACTTAGAATGGCAAGACACCTTAGAACACCTGATTATAACGAGTTATTTGGTGGCGACCCTATGTGGATAACAGAAAGTTTAGGAGGAATGGGTGAAGATGGCAGAACACTAGTTACTAAAAGTTCATTCAGATTTTTAAACACATTATATACTATGGGAAGTTCTCCAGAGCCTAACTTGACAGTATTATGGTCTGAACTTTTACCAGACGGCTTTAAGAAGTACTGTGCAAAAGTGTCGATAGATACAGACTCTATACAATATGAAAATGATGATTTAATGCGTAAAACTTACGGAGATGATTATGGTATAGCATGTTGTGTATCTGCAATGAAAATAGGTAAGCAAATGCAGTTCTTTGGTGCTAGGTGTAACTTACCTAAATTATTGATATTATCTCTTAACGGTGGATATGATATAAACACAGGTTTAAATATAGGTCCTGAAAACAAGCCTTATGATGAAGATATCTTAGATTACGATAAAGTTTTAAAACGTTTTGATGAATACAGAAAATGGTTATGCAAGCTATACGCAAACACTATGAATGTTATTCACTATATGCATGATAAATACGCATATGAAAAAATACAAATGGCTTTACACGATACAGAAGTCCATAGATTTATGGCTTTTGGAGTTGCAGGGCTTAGTGTTATTACAGACTCATTAAGTGCAATAAAGCACACAAAAGTTAAAGCAATAAGAGATGAAAACGGTTATATAGTTGATTTTGAGAGTGATAATAATTTTCCTAAATTTGGAAATGATGATGACAAAGTTGACATTATAGCAGTTAATCAATTAGAAGAGTTCTTCAGCGAACTTAAAAAGACAAAAACTTATAGAAATTCAGAGCATACACTATCTGCATTGACAATAACATCAAATGTAGTGTATGGCAAAAAAACATCAGCTACACCTGACGGTAGAAAAGCAGGAGAAGCTTTTGCACCTGGAGCAAACCCAATGCATAACAGAGAAGAAAACGGTGTACTAGCATCATTAAACTCAGTAGCAAAATTACCTTATCAAAGTTGTAGAGATGGAATATCTAACACATTTTCAGTAGTACCAGCAACATTAGGTAAAAGTGAAGATGAAAGACAAGAAAATTTAGTAGCAATATTAGATGGATACTTTATAAATTTAGCACATCATATAAATGTAAATGTACTAGATAGAGAAAGATTAATTGATGCATATGAACACCCAGAAAAATATCCAAACTTAACAATAAGAGTTTCAGGGTATGCAGTAAACTTTAATAAATTATCAAGAGAGCAACAAAAAGAAGTTATAAGTAGGACATTCCATACAGAACTTTAAGATGCTAAGAAGTGAAGTGAAAACCATGAATAAAAGTATAATAGGTAATATTAATTCCATACAATCATTAGGAACGCTAGACGGTCCTGGTATTAGATGTATATTATTTATGCAAGGTTGCCCACTTAGATGTAAATATTGTCACAATCCAGAAACATGGAGTTTTGATATAGATAAACAGATAACAGTAGAAGAGGCATATAATCAAATTGCAAAATATAAAATGTATTTTGGTAAAAAAGGTGGCGTTACTATTTCTGGTGGTGAAGCTTTAATGCAAAGTGAATTTGTTCTATCGGTTTTTAAGAAATGTAAAGAAAACGGAATAAAAACAGCACTAGACACGTCTGGTTGCAAGCTTGATGATACTGTAAAAGAAATGCTTAAATACTGCGATTTATGCTTATTAGATATTAAAGCACTAGATGAAAAATCTTATGTAGATATATGTGGAGGTAGTTTTAAAAAAACTATAGAATTTTTAAATTGTTTAGAAGATAGCAAAATAGATATATGGATAAGATATGTAGTAGTGCCTGATTACAACGATAAAAAAGAATATATAATAAAACTTAAAGAATTAACAGATAAATATAACTATATAAAAAAAATCGAGCTACTACCCTTTAAGAATATATGCTCAGTAAAATATGATAATTTAAATATAAACTTCCCATTTAAAGACAAGATAGCTACTTCACAAAATTTAATAAACGAGCTAACTTTATATTTATAATGTTATCTTTTATTATAATTTTCAACACAATATAATTCACTCATTACAGTAATTGAAACACTGTAATGGGTGATTTTACATATCAATCATTCACATAGACAAAACCATATGAAGTTGGTAGGGGAGTATTGTTTTTCATAATATCTACTACATACTGCTCACCGTCAAAGGTCTTTAGATATTCGACACTAGCACCTCCATTTGCATTTAGGTATAGTTGCTTACCTTTCGCATTTAAGTTGCTAAAATCGCTTACAAGGCTGTAGTGGTGCGTGTTTAACGTAAGGTTTATCATATCTTTTAAGTTATCATAATTTTTAGCTTCACTTACAGCATAAAATATATTTTTATCAAAGTCAGACAGTAACTCAAAGTTTTTAGTAAAGTAATTTAATTCTTCAAGTTTGAAAACTTTATCTTTTAAAAGTTTATTTGCTCTATCGTCATCATATATTTCTGTAATTGTTGCTGTAGATGAATTTGAATTTTCTATTTCTAGTTTATTACATAGTTCTTGTAGGTCCTGTTCTTTTATTGGAAA
>CAYJGB010000021.1:0-29768 GCA_964369405.1 uncultured Eubacteriales bacterium | reverse complement strand
ATAATATACAAATTGCTGACACAGCTCAAGTAAACATAATAGACGGAAATGGCAACGTAGTAGAACAAACTACAACACAACCAACAACCGTTCAAGAAACACAACCAGTGACTGAAAAAGAAACTGAGCAAGTGACGCAGGAAGAAACACAACCTCCAACACAAGAGGCAACAGAAAAGGCAACTGTAGAAGTAAATAAAAATGAAACTGTTGTTTTATTAGACATAGCAAATGGTAGCATATTAATTCAAACTAATGGCGCCAACAAAGAGTATAAACAAGGTGATGGTGAATGGACTACATATGTAAATGAAATATCTATAACTGGAACGACAACATCGAATACAGTTACAGTATTAAGTGGCGAACATACTATAAATTTATCTAACTTAAATATCGATGTATCAAATCACAAATATAGATGTGCATTTGATATTGATGGAGATTCAATAGTAAATTTAAACCTTTTAGAAGGCACTAATAACAGCCTAAAAAGTGGAGAAAATAGAGCTGCTATACAGGTTGAAGCAAGATATGGTCATATTGCTACTGTTAACATTGACGGTAGCGGTGCATTAGATGTTATTGCTGGTGAATACGGAGCAGGTATTGGTGGCGAACTATATAGCTCTGCTGGCATAATCAATATAGATGGTGGCGTTATAAATGCAGAGATGAATTATCATTGTTCGGCTGGTATCGGCTCAGGGTATAAAGGAACATCAATTGGTGAAATCAGTATAAGTGGTGGTACAATTACAGCATTTGGCGGTGGTAATTCAGCTGGTATTGGTGGTGGATATATGGGAGAATATGGCGATACATCTGGTACGATAAATATAACTGGCGGTACAATTCATGCAACTGGTGGTGGTGATGGAGCAGCTATTGGCAGTGGACGTTGTGACGGTATTAATTATATTAAAACAAACATAAGTGGTGGTATAATTACAGCTATATCAGGTATATTGGGTGATGGAAATTCAGCAGCTATTGGTGGAGGTTTTTCAAGTTCTGGTGGCGAAATTAACATTACAGGGGATGCGAAAATAACGGCTGTATCTGGTGGTGATTTTACTTATGATGAAAATATCGAAAACGCTTATGGTATTGGAAGTGGAGGATATACAAGTAGATTTCCTAGACACGGTAGTTCCACAATCACTATTGGTGAAAACGCTGAGATAATATCAGTTTCTTCACATCAATATGCTATTGAAAACTCTAATGGCACTATATCTAAGCCAACTAATGAAGATTTTGCAGATATAATACAAGTATCATATAAAGAAATACTTTCTGGAAATTCCAAAACAACAATTACTGATGGAGCAAATAAAACTTTTACATATACTCCAGAAAGAGAATATAAATCAATTGCGTTTTCTGGAGTAAATCCAGGTGATACATATTATGCATTATTAGAAGATGTTTATCAACAAGGAATTGACAAAAACAATGTAACTTCAACTAAATTTACTGTAAGTTCTGGATTAAACAATTTTACTTCATTAACTAGTACACCTCATAATATTACATTATCTATAAGTGATTCAAATATATATTTTAGAAAAATTGGGTATATTAATGAATATAGCAAAGATAATAATACATGGACTGAATATTCAGGAAATGCGACAATTAGTGGTACTACAAAAACTAATTCAGTTAAAGTTTTAAGCGGAGAACTTGATATTATTTTAAATAATGTAGATATAGATGTATCTGAACGCTCAAAAGTAGGTGCATTTGACATACAAGGTACATCTATAGTAAATCTAACACTTGCTCAAAACACTACAAACATACTGAAAAGTGGTAAATACCAAGCAGGTTTACAAGTAGAAACTAAAAATGGTAATACTGCCAGTGTAAATATAAAAGGTAGTGGTAACCTTTCAGCCACTGGTGGTTTTGAATCAGCAGGTATTGGTGGTAGCAGTCGTATTTCTGCTGGTAATATCCTAATAAGTGATAATGCAATAGTTACAGCAAATGGTGGCGGAGATGCAGCAGGTATCGGTGGTGGATATTATGCTTCAGGAGGAACTATTTCAATCAGTGGTAATGCAGCAGTTACAGCAACAGGTGGTAACCGACTTAATGACGGCTATTACTACCCTACTGCTATAGGAAGTGGTGGTTATCATGTCGACTATCCAAAACCTAATGGTGCTACTCTTTCTATTGGCTCAAATACAACAGTAATAGCAATATCACAGGGTGATATTGCAATAGATGATGATAACAATACATTAGATAAACCTGATGGTGAAGAATTAGCTGATATTTTAGAACTAACTTACACTAACATAGTAGAGGCTAATAAAGTAACATCAATATCAGATGGTCAATCAGAAATATTAAGTTTAGCACCATCAACTTCTTATAAATCAATTGCTTTCACCGGATTAGATACTAATAAAATATATGTTGTAAATTTAGATGGTGAAGACCAACAAGGTACTAATGAAAGTAATGAAATTTCAAATGTTTTTATACTGACTAATGCTTTAAATAAGTATACATCAGTTATGACTACTCCAGTAATTCATAATCCAGAACTTAAAGTAGATGAAAATAATTATTATCTTAGAACAGATAATAACAATAAACAGTTCAGCATAAACAATATTTCTTGGACAAGTTATACTGGTGATATAACTATATCAGGTGTCACTACAGAAAACACAATAATATCTTTAAGTGGAGAACATAATGTAATACTAAACAATGTAAACATAGATGTATCAGCAAAAAATAATATTAGTCCATTCGATATACAAGGTACATCAATAGTCAATCTATCACTTTCAGAAAACAGTATAAATATATTAAATGGTGGCTCTAATAGTGCAGGTATTCAAGTACAATCTATAGACAATACAACTGCTTCAGTTAATATAATGGGTAGCGGTAAACTTACAGTAACTGGTGGTATTAATGCGGCAGCTATTGGTGGTGGATACAACCATTCAGGTGGGTCAATCACAATAAGCGAAAACCCAACTATCTTAGCTCTAGGTGGCAACCGAGACAATTCAGGTTATATATACTCTTCAGCTATAGGATGTGGTGCTTATCTTAACAATGTTGCTAAACCAACTGGTGCTACGCTTTCAATTGGTAACAATGCGAAAGTTACTGCAGTATCTTATGGAAACACTGCAATAGATGCTCGTGACCATATAATTTCTAATCCTAATGGAGAAGAAAAAGCAAATATAATTCATTTATCATATGAATTTACAGTTTCTGCAAATGTAAATACTACTGTAACAGATAATATTGATAGTATTTTTTCATATTCGCCAGAAACAGAATATAAGTCAATTGCTTTTTCTGGTTTAGACACAACTAAAACATACAATGTTTTAAATGAGCAAAAAACTCAATATGGTAAAAATAATGAAGGTGTGTTTTCATTAGATTACACTATTAATAGTGGGTTGAATAACTATTCAAATTTAATAGATAGTCCTGATAAACTAAACATAAATGAGAGTAATATATATTTTAGAACTATCAACAATTTTAAACAATATAGTAGAAATAATAAAACATGGACATATTATTATGGCGATGTAACTATATCAGGCGATACAACAGAAAACTCAATAACAGTTTTAAGTGGAACACATGATATCATACTAGATGGAGTAAATATTGACTTATCTTTAAAAGAGAATAGAAGTGCATTCGACATACAAGGTACATCTACTGCAAATATAACACTTGCAGAAGATAGTCAAAACATATTAAAAAGTGGTACTAATTGTGCAGGAATTCAGGTTAAAAAATTATATTCACAAAATGCTACTGTTAATATAATTGGTAGTGGGTCGCTAGAAACTACTGGTGGTAGTCAAGGAGCAGGTATCGGTGGTGGATATTATGAAGATGGTGGTTCTATTACAATTGGTTCAAACGCAACCATAACATCTACAGGAGGTAAAGAATCGGCCGGTATTGGTGGTGGATTTAGAGGAAACGGTGGCATAATTAATATTAATGGCACTGCACAAGTTACATCTACAGGTGGTTCTGGTGGAGCAGGTATTGGCAGTGCAAAATATGGAGAAGGTGGTGGAGTAATTACAATAAGTAATACTGCACAAGTTACAGCTAATGGTGGCTCTAATGGGGCAGGCATAGGCAGTGGACTTTTTTCAGAAAATGAAACAATTATAATAAAAGACAATGCACAAGTAACAGCCACAGGTGGTATAGGTGGAGCTGGTATTGGTGGCGGTTTCGGTTCTAGTGGTATAATTTCAATAACTAACAATGCACTAGTTACAGCAACAGGTGGTAACCGATTTAGTGAAGACTATTACTACCCTACTGCTATAGGAAGTGGTGGTTATGAAAAAAACACTGTAAAACCAGAAGGGGCTACAATCACAATAGGTGCACAGACAACTGTTACAGCTGTATCTAGTAGCGATATAGCGATAGATGCAATTGGTGACACAATAAATAAACCTGATGATGAAGAAGTTGCAAATATAATAAACTTAACGTATAAAAATATTGTAAGTGGAGATACTACTGTAACAAATGGTGTAGATAGTGTTTTCTCTTATACACAAGATACAGAATATAAATCTATAGCATTTTCAGGTCTTGAATTAAATGAGGATTACGATGTTTTTAACAACAACGATAAACAAATCTATATAGAAGATTCAAATGAAATTGATACATTTACAATAAAAAACAATGGCATAAATAATTTTAAATTAGTTCAATATCCAGCATCTTATAACCCAAACTTAAATTTGATTAATGGAAGTATTGAGTTGAGAAATAACAATGGTTTAAATGAATATAAACAAGGAACAGCAGAAAATTGGATTACATATTTTGGAACTGTAACAATAACTCAAAGTAATTATACAAGTCGTTCTACAACGAATACAATAACAGTACAAAGTGGAGACCATGATATTCTGTTAAACGGTATAAATATTAATGTATTATTTTATAATAATGTTAGTGCTTTTGACATTCAAGGATCATCTGCTATAACGCTAACCCTTGCAGAAGGTAGTAAAAACACTCTAATAAGTGGTAGCAATGCAGCTGGACTACAAGTACAAACGGCTGCAGTAAGTATAAAGGGTAGTGGTGAACTTATAGCCAATGGTGGTTCGCAAGGAGCAGGTATTGGTGGTGGCGCTAGTGGAAACGGTGGTACAATTTCTATCAGTGAAACAGTAAAAGTTACAGCTACTGGAGGTTTAAACGGAGCAGGTATTGGTGGTGGAGCTAACGGAAATGGTGCAACACTGTCAATTGGTTCAAATGCAGTTGTAACTGCTGTGTCTAACGGAGATATTGCAATAGATGCTATAAACAATACAATCTCTAGCCCGAGTGATGAAGAAATAGCTAATATAATTTTATTGACATATAAAAATAAAGTTGATGCAAATAAAGAAACTATAGTAACAGATAATAATGATAGTATTTTTTCTTATGCACCTAAAACAGAATATAATTCAATAGCATTTAGTGGTGTTAAATTAAACGGGGAATATAATGTTTATAATGATACTATTAAACAAACGTTTTTAGATAATGAGACTTTTAATGTAACATTTTCAATAGTAAACAGCGGAATAAATATATTTAATTCTGTACAAGTACTAGAAAACTTAGTTAACTTAGACTTGATTAATGGAAATATTGAATTTAGAGGCGATGATAATTCTTGTGAGTACAGACAAGGAGAAGAATCAGTGTGGGTTGCATATAAAGGAAGCGTAACGATTTCTCAAAGTAATTATGAAACACGTTATACTAATTATACCATAACTGTAGAAAGTGGAACACACGATATAATTTTAAATGGTGTACATATTTACGCTAATAATTATTATAGTGCGCCAATTAAAATAAGTGGCTCTGCTATAGTAAACCTTTCACTTCCAGAAGGTGTTACAAACACTGTAAAGGGTTCTAGTTCAGAAGGAATACAACTTGAGAGTATAATTGATGAAGAAACAATACCTACAGTTAATATAATTGGCGGTGGAAAAATTATTGCTTCAGCTTCTTATAATAATCCAGGTATAGGTGGTAGAAATAGATTCTATAATGGCTCAATTTCAATTAGTGACAATGCACAAGTTATAGCTACTGGAGGTGACGGTGCGGCTGGTATAGGTGGTGGTTCCGATACTCCTAGTGGCACAATTTCAATTAGTGGTAATGCACAAGTTACAGCTACTGGAGGTGGCAATGCCCCTGGTATAGGTTCTGGAATTCATAATATTACTTCAAGTGGCTCAATTTCAATTAGTGACAACGCACAAGTTACAGCTACTGGTAAATATAATGGAGCAGGTATCGGTGGAGGAATGATGGGGAATTGTGGAGCAATTTCAATCACTGGTAATGCACAAGTTACAGCTATAGCAGACGGAAATGGATCAGGTATCGGGTCAGATATGAATGGATCCACTGGCACAATTTCAATTGGTAGTAATGCAAAAGTAATAGCTCAATCATCCTATGGTTTAGCAATAGATGCTATAGACAATACAATAACTAAACCTCTAGATGAAGAAGTTGCAAATGTGCTAGAATTAACATATGCTAGAATAGTTTACCCTAATACTAAAACAGTAATTACAGCTGAAAATGCAAAAGTGATAGAGCATTTGTCAGAAACAGCAAATTACAAATCAATTGCTTTTTCTGGGCTTGATTTAGACACAACATACAAAGTGATAACAGGTGATAATTATCAACAAGGTACACTGAACAGTGTAACCACAGATAATTTTGAGTTGTCGACTACTGGACTAACAAAATATACAAATGTGCAAAATACAGCAAATCAAGCACGTAAAGTAACATTTACAGATAGCACAAATGATGCAGTAATTGGTGAAGCATATACTACAAGTGGTGGAGATGTTAACCCACCTAAATTACCACTACTTAGAAAAGAAAACTATTCCCCTACTTTTAATGCTTCTCAACTACAAAACATAACAGAAGATACAACATTAACATACGATAGAGTCTTAAAATCATTTGATGTTGCATCGGGAATCATTTTAGAAAATCCTGACGAAATGGACAATCTTACACTCTCTCAAACAAGTGCTAACTATGACGACATAGTAAGAGCAACTTATACTGGAGTATTAGAAGTAAAAGGTTGGAAAATAAATGATAAAATTGTATCTGTAACATCATCTAAAATATATGCATTCTATGTAACAGAAGATTCAACAATTACACCTATATTTGGTAATGATATTACTAGTGTTAATATAAACATAGGAACAGTAAGTTATTCTACCGAAACAGATGTAGCAAAACTATATTACCCTATAATAACTTCTGGATATGAAGACGGAACAAACATAAGATATGGAGTTATACGTTCAACAACACAAGCAGATGTTACAGAAGCTAAAATAGCAGAATATTTAGCAGATGATACAAAAGAAACAAATGCAAATATAGTAAAAGAATATACTGACACAAATGTAATGAACGGTGACGGACGTTACAACTATGTAGCAGTAATGCCAAAAAATACAGACAAGTCACTATATATGCAAGCATGGATAGAAGTTGACGGAACATTATATTTAACAACTTTAAATGAACAAAATATGTCAACAATAGATTAATATAATTTCTTATAAACGTTCAAATTACTATAATTAATGGTGATTAAACTAAACTATCTAGTACAGGAATTTAGAACAAAGTTCAAAAATTATCAATAAAATAATGCATAAAATTCACACTCTAAAAACCAGTTTTAAGTAAGGTTTTTAGAGTGTGTTTGTTTTGTTTGATTAAAAAAAAATATTCAGAAGAAATTTTTAGATGTGTTTTTATGTTGCGTATAAATTCAAGTCAATTAAGTATTAACTATAATTATACTATACTATATTATATTATGTGTACTTTATTTTAACATTTTACAATTAATTAGTATAAGTAACTTAATTTATATACTTACTGTTCAAGCATAAATTTAATTCTTTTTCACTACTTGTAATTTATATAAAATAGTAATATTTTTTGCAACTTATTTATCAATTTTATTTGATATTTATATAAAAATTATTTAAGTAAAACATTGTCCTTGTTAAAAAACTCACCCTCCAAAAGTTTTAAAGCACACTTTTGGAGGGTGAAAAATATTATAGTTTTAATATTTAGTCTAATTATTTATAATTCTTTGATATACCTTAGATGTTAAATAATACATTAATGAGTATATAATAAAGAAAGCAATTATAACGCCGATAGTACAATTTATATATAACGAAGTATTAACTAAATTAAACATTCTTAGAATTAATTCAATAGCTTTAAAGGATACAATTATATGAATAATGGCTGTTACTATTGGAATTAAGAATACCATTTTTATTTGCTTGTTAATACTCTTCTTGATTAATTTTTTATCCATTCCCACTTTTTTCATTATTTGATAATTATGCTTATCTTCATAACCCTCTATAACTTGCTTGTAGTAAATAATTAATAATACATATATCAGTAATAATATGCCTAAGAAAATTCCTACAAATAAAATTCCACCATATAATGAATGATATTCTAGTATATTTTCTGACTTAATATCGTAATATACAGATGTATAAGTATCGCTGATTTTGTAACGATTATCACAAAATTCACTCAGAGTTTCCCCGTTTACATTACTACTTTCGCCTAAGTTAAAGTAATATGTATTAGCGATATCATATTGATTACTATTAGTATAAAAAGTATTAAATTCTTTATCGTTCATAACTATTACCATAGAGTTTTGAAAGACTGCATTATTGCCGATGCTAGAAATAAATTCTTTATCGGTTTGAACGACGGTATACTCTTTTTCTAGCAAATAAATAGAATTAATAATGTCTTCATTTGTAGAAAGAAGTATCTCGTCATTTTTTAACTCTATGTTTTTGCCAGTAATGTTGTAGTAGCCTTGTGCATTTGTTGCAATTACTATCTCTGCACTCATACCATCAATCGGTTGTGTAGATATACTTCCATCTGGATTTTCAACATGAAAGGCAGTTTCTCCATTTTCGTTCATCAAAAAATAAAAACTAGATAAATATTTTAAGTCGTTAATTTCTGTAAAAGTTTCCTCAATATCGTTGTACATATTGTTATTAATAGTAGTGTTTATTTCTTTTGTATAAGCATTAATTTGAATGTCGCTAGGATATCTATAGTTAAAACTATCCTCAACACCTAAATATAAGCTGACTGTTGTTGAAAGTGCTAATATTATCGCTGTAGAAATGATACATATATTGGATAATCCAGCTACATTTTTTTTAATTCTGTACATAAGCCCTGAAATAGCTGTAAAGTTTTCTGGTTTATAGAATAGCTTTTTGTTCTTTTTAATAGCACTTAAAACAATAACACTGTACGCTGAAAAGAAACAATAAGTTCCAATGCTTACTAGAACTGCTGCAAGTAAGTACATATAAATTGAAGTTACAATATTATCAATAGTTAAAGCTATAGCATAACCACTAATCATAGTGATAGTACCTATGATTATTGTTATAACCTTATATTTTGGAACACACTCAGCCTTTTGCGAACCTTTAAGCATATCTACAACATTAGTACGCAATACAACAATTATATTGCTTAGTGAAATTAAAATAAATATAACTACAAATAAAGCTAAAGTATAAAGCAACGAGTCTGAATTTATTTCAAATGAGTAATGTATATCAAATTCAACTAGCTTGTATAGAATAAAAGTAAAAAGTCTTGAAAATAAAACTCCTAGAACAAGCCCAGATGCAATAGAAACAAGAGCAATTATAAAATTTTCTATTAAAATAATTACATTTATATGCTTTTTCTCAAGCCCTAGAATATTGTATAGTCCAAATTCTTTTTTTCTTCTCTTAGTTAAAAAGCTATTAGTGTAAAATAAAAAGGCAGTTGAAAACAAACCAAGAAAATAAGAACAAGCCATTAGAATACTATGTAGGTTTCCAGTTCCTGTAACGTCGTTTTCAGCAAGTGCAATACAATTGTAGAACATCAAAACTGATAAACTGCAAGTTAACATAAAAGGGATAACCATCTTTGAATTTTTCTTTAAATTTGACCACGCAAATTTAAAATAAAAAGATTTACTCATTTATTGCACCTCCATTTTGGAGTGCTGTTAAAGCATCTGAAATGGTTGCAAAAAATTCTAGTTCAGTATTATTTCCTTTATATATTTGATGAAATATAACACCATCTTTAATAAATAAAACTCGGCTTGCAATAGATGCAGTTTTAACACTATGTGTTACCATTAATATAGTTTGTCCGTCATCGTTAATTGATTTAAATTCTTTTAATAGCGTATCAGTAGATTTAGAATCTAGTGCGCCAGTAGGCTCGTCTGCAAGCAATAACTTTGGATTAGTTATAACTGCTCTAGCAACAGCCGCTCTTTGTTTTTCACCTCCAGATACTTCATATGGATATTTTTTTAAAATATGACTTATTTTTAATTTGTTAGAAATTTCATCAAGCTCTTTTCTTATTATATTTTCTTTAGATTGCGACAATACAAGAGGTAAAATAATATTTTCTTCAATACTTAGAGTGTCTAACAGGTTAAACTCTTGAAAAACAAAACCTAGACTTTCCCTTCTGAATTTAGCAAGAGAAGCGTCTTTTATAGCAGACATATCTTTACCGTCTAGTAAAACTTGACCACTAGTTTTTTTGTCTAGAGAAGCGATAATATTTAGTAAAGTGGTTTTACCTGAGCCAGATTCGCCCATAATAGCGATAAATTCACCTTTATCTACAGAAAAAGTAATATCTTTTAGTGCAGTTACAGATGTTTTTGATAATTTTGTTGAGTAGGTCTTTTTTAAATTGTTTACTTGTAATATTTGCATAATTAAATCTCCTTTAAATGATTTAATTAAATTATAAAGAATAAAATAGATTTTAACCATAACTTAACACTTAAATAACCTTACAATTTTGTAAGGTTATTTAAGTGTTGTTTGAGTTTGAGTAAGGTTAATGGAAACAGTTGTTCCAATATTAATCTTAGAAGTGACGTTAATAGAAAAACCTAGTAAATCTAAAGATTTCTTGCATAGATATAACCCTAAGCCAGTCGATTTTTCTTCTACTCTGCCAGAGATACCTGTAAAGCCTTTATCAAAAATACGTGCCATATTAGATTGCTCTATACCTATACCAGTATCAGAAATAATAACACAATTATCTCTTGCGATAATATTAATTTCGCCTCGGTTAGTATATTTGATAGCATTTGATAGCACTTGATTAATAGCAAATTCAAGATGTTTTTTATCAGTTTTAATAGAGAAATCTTCGATATCAATAATGAGTTTGATTTTTTTAGAAATAAAAACAGACTTAAAATTTTTAACGCAATTTTTAATTATATCGTTTATATTGTAACGTTTAAATACAAAATCAGAGGTAGATTCTTCTAGTCTAATATATGCTAAAACCATAGTTGTATACTGTTCTATTTTTGATAATTCTGATAGATAATTACTGTTGTTTGGTATTTCATCAATCAATAAATTTAAAGCAAAAATAGGAGTTTTAATCTGATGAACCCACTTTGTGTAAAAGTCGGATATATCTGTTGATTTCTTATTATATATCGTTTGAGTTTCTAATTGTAGTGATGTTAAGTCGCTAATTATTTCTTTATAAATTTGCTCATCGTAAGTTGCTGGAATTGGTAGTAAATCTATTTTGTTAAAAATATCTTTTTTTATTTCTAATAGTGAGTTGATTTTATTTTTAAACCTAATAAAATCTATCACTAAAAAAACTAGTAACGCAACTAAGCATAACAAAAAAGAGTATAATACTGTACTGATTTGAATGTTTTCTACATAGAAAACGATTGAAAAAATAACGCTTATAGATAAAATTATAATTAACAATGAGATTTTAGACTTTATATAATTTTTAACCATTTATTACATACCCCAAACTTTTTCTTGTTTCTATAAAATCTACTATTCCAATATCTGATAGTTTTTTTCTAAGTCTTGTTATATTAACTGTTAAAGTATTATCATCTATAAAAATATCTGTGTTCCATAACTTGTTCATTATTTCATCTCGGGATATTACTTTTGACTTATTCATCATCAACGTTTTTAATATTACAAATTCATTTTTTGTAAGTTGTACAGTTTTATCGTTATAACTGCAATTTATATTTTCTAAATCTAATTTTACATCTCTAACCGATATAAATAAATCATTTGAGTTAAAGTCATAACTTCTTCTGAGTAATGCTTGTACTTTTGCTGTTAAAATATCCATATCGAACGGTTTAGAGATAAAATCATCTCCGCCCATACTCATAGCTAGAACAACATTCATATTTTCACTAACAGACGATATAAATATTATAGGTACATTCGATAACTTACGTATTTCTTGGCATACGCTATATCCGTTTTTAAATGGTAGGTTTATATCTAGTAATATTAAATGAGGATTAAATCTATTAAATTTATCTATAATAACGGAAAAATCCTCAATAATAAGCACATTATATCCCCAGGAATTTAAGTGTTTTGATATAGAGTTTGCAATAATTGTATCATCTTCAATAATCATAATTTTTTGCATAAGTACACCTCGCTTAGGCTCATTATATTTGTATTATATACTAATGTCAAGGATAAATAAGCATTGCGATATTTTATGAAATCTAAAAGAAAAGAAAGAGGGGCAGTCGCATTTAGTGAATTGTTCGTCATATTATACAAGTCCGTTGTAGGGGAGAAATCCATTTTTGCCCGAACTTCTTTAATTGACAAAAAATCGGGAGCATATGGAATGCTCCCGTACAAATATTTGGTAATATTAACTTTAGTGCAACAGCCACGTAAGTTATAATCATATATATTACAATGTTAGGGATTTATGATTTTAATATTGTTTTCGTAAGTTTCTGACTTTAACATCTCTTTATATACGTTTAAAAAATTGGTTATTATTATTTCTTTTTCGTCTAAATGTACGTTATCTAAACTTAAACAAAATAACGTGTATTTGTGTTTAAATACTTCACATTCTATAAACGTTTTTGTAAAGTTGTTTTTTATATAAAACTTTTCTCTGTTTTCTTTAATAGTTTTATCTTCTTTATCTATATGATAATTTGGGTTTTCTACTTCTGCTAAAATATAATCGCAATTTTTAATTGTTTTTTTTAATAAATCAAAAAATCTGCTTCCTATATTTTGTCTTCTGTAGTCCTTTTGGACTGCAAAATAATCTAGTAACATATAATTGCTACCAGTGCTTTTTGCAAAAAAGGCATATGCTGTTATTCTGTTATCTACATACATTCCATAACATTTATATAAATCTTTACTAAATTGTCTTAGTATAGTTTTAAGTGGCTTTAATTCTGTTTTATCAAAATCGTTTATCGCCATTTTTGTATATACTTCTTCTATTTCACGTACATTTAATGCTTTTATTATTTCCATAATATACCTACTCGCTTTTAATTTAACAGAATACTATTCCCTCATCTTCAAGCATTTCTCTTAATTCAGTCGCTTTATTTCTGCTCAGTGGAATACTCTCTTTTACTCCTTTAAGCTCAATTGTGTACGATTTTCCAAACATATTGTTTTGCACTGATACAATATTGTAAAGTGGTATTATAAACGACTGATGACATCTAAAAAAGTTATGGCTTTGTAACATAACTTCTAGCTGTGCTAACGAATACTTTGAAACAAGCTCCTCTTTATCTGTTAAAAGAAATATTTTTCTTCCTCTTTTTTCAATGTACTTTATGCTGTCTATTCCAATTATTTGATACCCACCCTCAAAGTGTATACCTATTTTTGTTTGTCTTACAACACTTGCATCTGTTACCTTTTTTGTAAGTGCTTTTTCAACTCTTTGTATAGACCTCTCTAGTCTTAATATATTTATTGGTTTAGTCAAAAAGTCAATTGGCTCAAAGTCATAACTTTCTTGTGCAAACCCTGCATGCCCTGTTACAAATATTATTAGGATACTTGGATAATTTGTGTTTATATATGTTGCTAGCTCAAACCCTGTGTTGTCTGGCATTTCAATATCTAAAAAAACTAAATCTATCTTATCTGATTTTAATGCTGACATTAAGGCTCCACTGTTGTCCACATCTGCTACTATTTCTATACTATCAAAGTTTGATAATGCACCAATTGTCGCTTGTCTTGCCGGCTTTTCATCATCTACTACTATAGTCTTTATTTTTCTATCCATTTTATTCGTTTACCCCTCTTATAATAATATATCCAATTTTTATTTATCTATTTTTAGCGATATATCAAACGCTTTAACTGAATGTGTTATTGCTCCTATTGATATTATATCTACTCCACTAAGGGCTACTTCTCTGATTGTTTCGTCTGTTATCCCTCCAGATGCTTCAAGTATTGCTCTACCTTTTGTTATCTCTACCGCTTCTTTCATAAGTTGTGGGGACATATTGTCTAGCATTATTACATCTACTTTTGCATCAATTGCTTCTTTTAACTCTTCTAAATTTCTAACTTCTACTTCTATTTTAACCATATGGCCTAATTTTGCTTTTAATGCATTAACTGCATTTGTTATACCTCCACCAGCATCTATATGGTTGTCTTTTAGCATTGCTCCGTCTGATAAGTTGTATCTGTGGTTTTTTCCTCCACCTATTGTTACTGCGTACTTTTGTAGTGGTCGCAATAGTGGCAGTGTTTTTCTAGTGTCTGCTATACTTGCATTTGTTCCCTCTACTAGCTTAACACATTTATTTGTTGAGGTTGCTACTCCACTTAAATGTTGTAAAAGGTTTAATGCTGTTCTTTCAGCTTTTAGTATTGTTCTTGTTTTTCCTTTTACTTGTGCTATTATGTCGCCTTTGTTTATTTCTGCTCCGTCTTGTTTATATATGCTAAACTCAACATCGCTTTGAAGTGTTTCAAATACTCTTTTTGCTACTTCTATTCCACATAATATACCACTATCTTTTGCTAAAAATGTTGCACTTCCTTCTTGATTTTCTGGTATTAGATAATCTGTTGTTGTGTCTAAGTAATTTATGTCTTCTAGTAATGCTTTCTCTATTAGTTTATCTATGTATATTTGATTTATCATTTTATTTTCTCCTCTAATTCGTTTGTATTTATTACTTCTTTTAATATTATGCTAGCTACTGTGGCTAAGCTTTTTGCTTCTACATAATCTGTTGTTATTTTAAAATCATTTGATTTTAATAAGTTTAATATTTCCTCTACCTTTTCTAGCGATTTAGGTGCATTTTGTGGGTTTGGTACTACAAAGTGTGTGCTTTGCATTATGCTTCTTATTTGCGTTCTTAGTCCTGTTGGCAGAGGTTTTTCTTGCTTAATATATTTCTTCTCTTTTTTATCAACCTCTATAAAATCGCTAATAGTTTCTTTTGATATCTCTTTTAATATGCTTTGTGATGCTCGCCTTGAAAAAACTAATGCTTCTAAAAGCGAATTGCTTGCAAGTCTGTTTGCTCCATGTACTCCAGTATGGGCACATTCTCCTATGGCGTATAGTTTGCTTATCGATGTTTTTGCATTTAAGTCAACATCAACACCACCCATTAAATAATGCTGACATGGATACACTGGTATTTTATCTTTTGTAATGTCTATTCCCTCTTCTAAGCATCTGCTATATATGGTTGGAAATCTGTTTTTTATAAATTCTGGGTCCTTGTGAGTTATATCAAGATAAAACTTATCGTTTTTTGTTATTCTTGACTCCTGTACTATTGCATTAGATACTACATCTCTTGGTGCTAAGTGTCCTCTTTTATCGTACTTGTATGCAAATTGCTCACTATCACTATTTAACAGTATTGCACCCTCTCCACGTACAGCCTCGCTTATTAAAAACCTCTCTCTGTCGTTGTCTGATGCAAACGCTGTTGGGTGAAACTGTACACGACTTAAATGCTTTATTGTAGCTCCTATCTCGTATGCTATAGTTATCCCATCTCCTGTGGAGATTGCACTGTTTGTTGTATACTCATACACTCTACCTATTCCACCAGTTGCTAATATACAGTAGTTTGTATATATCGTTTTTATTTCTTCGTTCTCTATTATAGATACATAAAAACCTTTACTCACAGGGTCTACTTCAAAAACTGTTGAGTTTTCTACTATATCTATATTGCTTCTCTTTTTAACTTCCCTTATCAACGTGTTTGTTATTTCTCTACCTGTTGAGTCCTTATGATGCACTATCCTATGCCTTGAATGTCCTGCCTCAAGTGTCATTAAAAGGTGACCGTCGTGGTCTAAGTCGAAATTTACTCCCATATCTCTCAAAGTTAGCACATCTTCAGGCCCTTGAGTTACTAAAACTTCGATAGCAGATAGATTGTTTTTGTATTTACCTGCAATTAAAGTATCAGCAATATGTAGCTTAAAGTCGTCATGCTCAGGGCATAATACAGCGGCAACTCCCCCTTGAGCAAGAGAACTATTGGAAAGCGTTAATTCTTTTTTGGAAATTAAAAGTATGTCTATGTCTTGTGGAAATTGCAATGCGCAGTAAAGCCCTGCCACGCCACAGCCCACAATGACGACTTTATATTTGTTTTTCATAAGTTCAAACCTCTAAAATAAATATTAAAAAGTAGTAAAATTAAATTAATAGTCTTATTTTACCACAGATATATAAAATTTATCAACCTAAAATATGCAATATAGCATAAAAATAAAATTATAATGCACTATAATAATTTGAAAAATTGTGGTATAATAAAGCGTATAATCTTTTAAAAAAGATAGAACTTTACATTTAACAGAGTTATTAAAATAATTATAGAGGTATAAATAATGGAATTATATGAAAACGAAGTACAAAAACAAAAAGCGTTTTTAGTAAGTGTAGACACAGGCGAGTATGATGCACAGTCCTCACTACTAGAGCTTATAGAGCTTACAAAAAGTGCAGGTGCAACAGTGGAGTGTACAATGACACAAAAGAAAATATCAATAAATAAAGCTACTTGCATAGGAAGTGGCAGACTTTTAGAGCTTGAACAATATTGTAACGATAATGATATAGAATTAGTTATATTTGATAGAGAATTAACACCGTCACAAATACGAAATATAGAGAAAAATATTGAAGCAAGGGTAATAGATAGAACTATGCTAATACTAGATATCTTTGCACAAAGAGCCAAAAGCAAAGAGGGAAAGTTACAAGTAGAGCTTGCGCAGTTACAATACCTAATGCCACGATTAACAGGAAAAGGTATAATGCTTTCGAGATTAGGAGGAGGAATAGGTACAAGAGGACCTGGAGAAACTAAACTTGAAACAGATAAAAGACATATAAGAAGAAAAATGGAAACAATAAAAGAGCAACTACAAGACGTAGAAAAACATAGAAATCAAATAATCAAAAGGCGAGAAAAAGATAGTGTAATAACAGTGGCGATAGTAGGTTATACAAATGCGGGAAAATCAACTCTTATGAATTACTTAACAGATGCCGGAGTATTAGCAGAAAACAAATTATTTGCAACACTTGATTTAACATCAAGAGCATTAAAGCTACCAAGTGGAGTAACAGTTTTACTTACAGATACAGTAGGGTTAGTAAGAAGATTGCCGCACCACTTAGTAAAAGCATTTAAATCAACACTAGAAGAAGCGGCAAATGCAGATGTAATATTAAATGTGTGTGATGCATCTAGTCAAGAAGCACAACTACATTTAGAAGTAACAAGAGAGCTGTTAGAAAGTTTAGGAGCAAAAGAAAACCCGATAATACCAGTATTAAACAAGTGCGATTTATTAGAGGGTTTAGACGATACAGTAATGATAGGCAGTGCAATACGAATAAGTGCAAAAAGTGGAAGAGGAATAGAAGAGTTACTAAGTGCAATAGATGAGAATTTACCAGTTAAAATAAAAAAGGTAAAATTATTGATACCGTTTTCACAAACAAGTGTAGTGTCGAAGATAAGAAAAAACGGAACAATACTAAGTGAAGAGTATACAGAAGACGGCACAAAAATAGAGGCGTTAATAGATATGGATATGCTTCATATGGTTAGTAAATATATGGTGTAAGTGTATAAAAAAACCTGAAAACCAATCAATATTTTTTATTTGACTTCTTAATTTTACAGTGTTATAATAACTTTGATATTTAAAGCGATGATAAGAAAAGCAGTCTAAAAAACAACATACTTAGAGAGAAAATCTAAAGCTGAGAGATTTTTTATGTTAATAGCTGTTTGCTACCTTTGAGCACTATAATGAAAATTATGGCGTACTTTCGGCGATAACGAAATCTTAAGTGGCACATTTATAATGTGCAATTTGGGTGGTACCACAGGAATTTATACTCTTGTCCCATATTTGGGGCGAGAGTTTTTTTGTTTTGTTAATTATTAAAACTATAAATCAATATTATTTTTTACTTTTACAAGGATTGGTGATTAAAATGAAATGGACAGGACTTAACGAGCTTCGTGAACAATATTTATCATTTTTCGAGAGCAAAGGACATTTGCGACTACCAAGTTACCCTCTAATCCCTCAAGAAGATAAGAGCTTGCTTTTAATTAATTCTGGTATGGCTCCTATGAAGAAGTTTTTTACAGGTGAGATTACTCCTCCTAGAAACAGAGTTACAACTTGTCAAAAATGTATTAGAACTCCAGATATCGAGAGAGTAGGTATTACTGCAAGACACGGTACTTATTTTGAGATGTTAGGTAACTTTTCTTTTGGAGATTACTTTAAAAGCGAGGCTACTTTATGGGCTTGGGAGTTTTTTACAGAAGTGTTAGAGCTTCCAATTGATAAACTATATGTGTCAATATACGAAAAAGATGACGAGGCTTTTGATATTTGGACTAAAGAAGTGGGAGTGTCAGCAGACCATATTGTGCGTCTAGGTAAAGAAGACAATTTCTGGGAGCATGGAGCAGGACCTTGTGGACCATGTTCAGAGATTTATTTTGATAGAGGCGTAGAAAAAGGTTGTGGAAGTGATGACTGCAAAGTAGGTTGCGAGTGCGACAGATTTGTAGAAGTTTGGAACTTAGTATTTACACAGTTTAACAGCGATGGTAAAGAAAATTATACACCTTTAGCAAACCCTAATATAGATACAGGTATGGGGCTAGAAAGACTAGCTTGTGTAATGCAAGGAGTAGACAACTTATTTTTAGTAGATACAGTAAAAGCAATACTTGAGCATGTAGAAAAAATAACAGGTGTAAAATACGGCACTAGTGACGAAAACGACATATCAATAAGAGTTATAACAGACCATATAAGAAGCACTACTTTTATGATAGGCGACGGAGTAATGCCATCAAACGAGGGTAGAGGCTATGTGCTTAGAAGATTACTTCGAAGAGCTGCAAGACATGGTAGGTTGTTAGGGCTTAAAGATAGTAGTTTCTTATATGAGCTATGTCAAACAGTAATAGAAGAAAATCAAAACGCATACCCAGAACTTTTAGAAAAGAAAGACTTTATAGTAAAACTTATAAAGACAGAAGAAGAAAAGTTTGCAAAGACTATTGAGCAAGGTTTATCATTACTACACGAACTTATAAACAGCAACGAGTTAGATGAATTATCTGGAGAAGATGCATTCAAACTAAATGATACTTACGGATTTCCAATAGATTTAACAAAAGAGATACTATTTGAAAAAGGTATGAATGTAAACGAAGTGCGTTTTAAAGAGCTTATGCACGAGCAAAAGAAAAGAGCAAAAGCTGCTAGAAAAAATGCTGGAGCAGATGCATGGGTAAATGAAACAACTGATTTATCAGATATAAATGAAACAGAGTTTATAGGATATAGCAAAGTTAAGACCGAGGCAAAATTATTAGCAATAATTAAAAACGGTCAAAGAGATAATAGTGCATATGTTAACGAAGATGTAGTATTTATCTTTGAAAAAACACCATTTTACGCAGAGAGTGGTGGCCAAATTGGTGATAGTGGCGAAATTTTATTTGAAAACGGAAAAGCAGAAATTTATAACACAATAAAAAGCCCTACAGGAATTTTCTTACACACAGGTAAAGTGATTGACGGTATGGTTACAGTTGATGATGAAGTAACATTATCAATAGACGAGCTAAGAAGAGAAGATATTACAAAAAACCATACAGCAGCACATTTATTACAATCAGCACTTAGAGAAGTTTTAGGTACACACGTAGAGCAAGCAGGACAATTAGTATCAGAAGAAAAACTAAGATTTGACTTTACACACTTTCAAGCACTTACAGCAAATGAACTACTAGATGTAGAAGCGCTAATAAACGATAAAATATTTAAAGCATTAGATGTTTGTGTAAAAGAGATGAGCATTGAAGATGCTAAGAAAATAGGTGCAATGGCACTGTTTGGCGAAAAATATGGAGATGTTGTAAGAGTAGTAAAAATAGATGGTTTCTCTACAGAGTTATGTGGAGGTACTCATGTAAAAAACACTGCTAACATCGGAATGATAAAAATTATGACAGAGCAATCAGTTGCAGCAGGCGTTAGAAGAATAGAAGCATACACTGGAAAAGGCGTATTATCTTTGATGAATAGAATTTTAGAATCTGTAAATGATGGTTGTAAAGTTTTAAAAATCAACCCTATGACATTTGTAGATAGTTGTAATCAGCTTTCTAACGAAATCAAAAACAAAGATAAAAAAATAGATGAACTAAATTCTAAATTAACTAATATGTCAGTAAATCCACTATTAAAAGCAACTAAAATAGAAAAAGGTGTAAGAATAATTACATCTGTGTTTACAGATATTCCACCAGAAATACTTAGAGGAATGTGCGATAAAGTTTTAGAACAAGGACCAATTGCAGTAGCAACAATTGCAACAATCAACGACGGAAAAGTAACTTTTGCTTGTGCTTGTGGCTCAGAAGCTAGAAAAAAAGGAGCTCACGCAGGAAATATAGTAAAAGCAGTTGCAGCAATAGCTGGAGGTAATGGTGGCGGTAGACCAGATATGGCTATGGCTGGTGCAAAAGATATAACTAAAGTAGACGATGCTATAGTAGCAGTTAAAGAAATAGTGTTAAATATGATTAAAGATGAAGAATAAAAACTAATATAAATTATAATAATTGCAAAAATCAAAGAAAAATTAAAAAAAGTATTGCATTTTAACTAGATATTTGTTATTATATTAGTTGTTGTATTTTAGAAGTGCTAAGGAGGTGCAGACAATGGCTAAATGTGATATCTGTGGAAAAGACGTTTCTTTCGGAATAAGAGTGTCTCACTCACATAAACGTTCAAACAGAACTTGGAAACCAAATGTACAAAGAGTAAGAGCTATAGTAGACGGTTCACCAAAAAGAATACACGCTTGCACACGTTGCCTACGTTCAGGAAAGGTAACAAGAGCAGTGTAATTAAATATATTAATTATATTTGTAACTTCAAGGAGCGTAAAGCTCCTTTTTGTTTTGTAAGCAATAAAACCATAAAACACCATTTTTGCTACTTTAAATATGGTTATTAAACCAAAAATTAAAGTATTACCTATGTTTTACTTGATTTATTGCTTAAAGTATGTTAACATCTTTATGGTAGTTAAACTAAATACGTTTGTGAAAGGAGTAGGGATAACCTGCTCCTTTGTTTTATGTAAATTTATTTATAAGGGAGGGATAACCTTGTCAAAAATAAAAGGTGGCAACACTGTAGAAACAGTATGGAATATTTGTAATCCAATTGTAGAAGATTTAAACTTGCAATTATGGGATGTTAGATTTGTTAAAGAGGGTGCAAACTGGTTTTTAAGAATCTTTATAGATAAAGAAAACGGTATTAATATTGAGGATTGTGAAAAAGTTAGCAGAGCAATAGATACACCTTTAGAAGAAGCAGATCCTATAAATCAAGGATATATTTTAGAAGTATCATCTCCTGGAATTGAGCGAGAATTAATAAGAGATTTTCATTTTGAAAAATATATTGGTAGTGATGTATTAGTTAAGATGATAAGACCTATTGAAGGTATTGGTAAAGAGTTTGATGGAGTTTTAAAATCATCAGACAAACAAACAGTTACAATTGGTGACCACGGCGAAAACGAAATTACAATTAACAAAAAAGACACAGCGTGGATAAAATTAGACGATTTTAATATATAAACAGAAAGGTTGATTATAAAAAATGAATAGCAAGGAATTTTTTATTGCACTAGCAATACTTGAAAAAGAAAACGGAATACCAGCAGATTATATGATAACACAAATAAAGAAAGCAATCGTAATAGCTTGTAAAAACACATACAATGGTAATGATGATGTTAACATAGTTATTGACAAAGACAAACAAATATTTGATGTGTATCTACAAAAAACTGTTGTAGAAGAAGTTTTTGATGTGGATAGAGAAATTTCTTTAGAAAAAGCAAGAGAAATCTTGTCTAGTGCAGTAGTAGAAGATAAAGTTGGCATAAAACTAGACCCAGAAGAGTTTGGAAGAATAGCAGTTCAAACATCAAGAAGTATTATAAGACAAGGTATTAAAGACGGCGAAAAAGGACAAATGTTACTTGAGTTCCAAAGTAAAGTTCAAGAAATTGTTACAGCTGTTGTAGAAAGAGTAGATGCAAGAACAGGTAATATTACTCTTAAAATAAACGGAAAAGCAGAAGCAGTTCTTCCTAAAAACGAGCAAATACCAACTGACTCTTTTTCAGAGGGTGACAGAATAAAAATTTATATTGCTGATGTAAAAGAAAGCGAAAAAGGACCAAAAGCAATTATAACAAGAACTCACCCAGATTTTGTTAAAAGATTATTCGAGATAGAAGTACCAGAAATATTTGATGGTGTTGTACAAATTAAATCAGTATCAAGAGAAGCAGGCTCAAGAACAAAGTTAGCAGTTTACAGCACAGACTCTAATGTAGATGCTTTAGGTGCTTGTATCGGTGCTAGAAGAAGCAGAGTATCTACTATAGTAGAAGAGCTAGGCGGAGAAAAAATAGATATAGTACAATATTATGACGAACCAGAAAAATATGTAGCAGCAGCACTTTCACCAGCAAGTGTAGTAAGCGTAGTAGTAGCAGAAGACGGCTCAAAAGCGTGTAAGGCAACAGTGCCAGATAGTCAATTATCACTTGCAATTGGTAATAAAGGTCAAAATGCAAGACTTGCAGCAAAACTTACAGGTTGGAAAATAGACATTAGACCAGAAAGTGGATTTTATGGCGAAAGTGAAGAAACTGGAAATAAAGAAAAAGAAGAAGTAGCACAAGTAGAAGAAGAACTACTAGAAGATGTTTCACTTCTTGAAGATAGCGATGTAATAGAGATAGAAGAATAATATAGCATATAAACTTTTATGTCGACTATCCTAAGACAAATAAAAATCCAAATGCTATAAAAAGATAAAACTAATTCATCAATTTTTAGAAAGGTAGGCAAGTAATGAAAACAAAAAAAATACCACTTAGAAAATGCACTGGTTGTAACGAAATGAAGCCAAAAAAAGAGCTTGTACGAGTAGTTAGAACTTCAGAAAAAAAAGACGAAGATGGTAATATAATAGAAGAAAGCACAATATGCCTAGACCTTACAGGGAAAAAGAACGGACGAGGGGCATATGTATGTAAAGATATAGAATGTCTAAAACTTGCAAGAAAAGCAAGACGATTTGAAAGAGCTTTTTCCTCAAAAATTCCTGATGAAGTTTACAATCAAATGGAACAGGAGTTGAATGAAAATGGATGATAAGTTATTATCTTTTTTAGGACTATGCAGAAGAGCATCGAAAATGACAATAGGTTGTGACGCTGTTAAAGGTTCTATAATGAAAGGTGAAACAAAGTTAATTCTTTTTGCAAATGACATATCTAAAAAAACTGAAAAAGATGTAATGTATGTGATAGAAGAATATAATAAAACAGTAATAAGACTAGACAGTACAAAAGATGAAATAGCAGATGCATTGGGAAAATATGCAGCAGTAATTTCAATAAATGATAGTGGATTTGCAAAGAAGATAAAACAACTAGCAGAAAATAACAGACTCAATAAGGAGGAATGTAATTTATGATAAAAAAATATAAGTTAAACGAGGTAGCAAAAGATTTAGGTGTTACTAGTAAAGAAGTAAAAGAATTATTAGACAAAAACTTTAGCGAACCTAAAAAAATGACTAGTGCATTAACAGAGGAAGAGTTAAATGTAGTATTTGACCATTATACAAAACAAAACAGCTTAGAAAATTTTAATGAATACTTTGCAATAAGAGATAAAATGATAGAAGAAAAAAGCAAAAAAGCTGAGGAAAAACCACAACCAGAAGCAAAGCCAGAAGTTAAAGATACTGCTCCAGTAGCTAAAAAAGAAGAGGTAAAAGATACAAAAGCACCAGTTAAAACAGAGGAAAAACCTAAACCTCAAGCTCAAGCAAACACACAAAACAAACCAAAAGAGCAAAATCAAAAACAACCTCAAGCTAGACCACAGCAACAAAACAATCAAAACAACAATCAAAATAAAACAAACCAAAACAACAATAATAACCAACGTCAAAACAGACCTCAAGCTAATCAAAACAAGTTCCAAAAAGAACAAGTTCTAAATCAAAATAGACCTCAAAAAGACAAAAAACAAAATAACAGACAACAACAGCCTCAAAACAGACAGCAAAATATACTTAAACCTAACAATATTGCTGGCGATAAAAGCACTCAAAACGCTCCTATTAAAGGTAAAAGAGAGCAAAAAGTTATCGACACTCGTGCATCTGTTGTGGATATCGAACGTTATAACGAAAAATACGATAGACTTGCTTCTGAAAAAATTAAAACAGAAAATATTGTTACTAAACAAAAAATTACTCAAAGGTCTGCTCAGTATAGAGGCAAGCACAGAAACAGCAAAAGAGAAACAGAAGCTGAAAGACTAAAAAGAATTGCTTTAGATAGAAAAAATAAACCTATCACAGTTATTATCCCAGAAGAAATTACTGTTTCTGAATTAGCATTACGCCTAAAAGCTACTGCGGCAGAAGTTGTTAAAAAACTTTTCTTAATGGGTACTATGGTTACTGCTAACGATACTATCGATTTCGATACTGCTTCTCTAGCTGCTATGGAGTTCCATGCTAAAGTTGAAAAAGAAGTTGTTGTAACTATCGAAGAAAGAATTATTGATGACAGTGAAGACGAAGATACAAACTTAGTTCCTCGTTCTCCAGTTGTTGTTGTTATGGGTCACGTTGACCATGGTAAAACTTCTTTACTTGATAGCATTAGAAATGCTAAAGTTACTGAGGGCGAAGCTGGTGGTATTACTCAGCATATAGGTGCTTATAGAGTTCAAACCGCAGACAGAGAAATTACATTCCTTGACACTCCTGGACACGAAGCGTTTACTACTATGCGTGCTCGTGGTGCTCAAGTTACAGATATTGCAATACTAGTTGTTGCTGCTGACGATGGTATTATGCCACAAACTATAGAGGCTATTAACCATGCTAAAGATGCTGGAGTTTCTATAATAGTAGCTATAAACAAAATGGATAAAATGGGTGCAAACCCTGAACAAGTTAAACAACAATTAACTGAATATGAGCTTGTTCCAGAAGAGTGGGGTGGAGATACTCCTTGTATTCCAGTATCAGCTAAAACTGGTGATGGTATTGATGAGCTTTTAGAAATGGTTACTTTAATCGCTGATATGAAAGAGCTTCAAGCAAACCCAGACAGAGCAGCTAAAGGCACAGTTATTGAGGCTAGACTTGACAAAGGTCGTGGAACTATTGCTACAATACTTGTTCAAAACGGTACTTTGAATATTGGTGATATAATAGTTGCTGGTACTTCTGTTGGTAGAGTACGTGCAATGACAAACGATAAAGGCGAAAAAGTTACATCAGCAGGACCATCATATCCAGTAGAGATAACTGGTTTAGATGATGTGCCAGCAGGTGGAGATATATTTAACAGTGTATCTGACGAAAGACTTGCAAGAGAACTTGTAGAACAAAGAAAAACTGATATCAAAGAAGAGATATTCAACAGACAAACTAAAGTTACTTTAGATAATCTATTTGACCAAATGCAATTAGGCGAAGTTCTTGAGTTGAAAGTTATTGTTAAAGCTGATGTTCAAGGTAGTGTTGAGGCTGTAAGACAATCTCTTGAAAAACTTTCTAACAGCGAAGTTCGTGTAAATGTAATTCATGGTGGCGTTGGTGCTATAAGCGAGTCTGATGTAATGTTAGCATTTGCATCTAATGCGATTATAGTAGGATTTAATGTTAGACCAGATGCAGTTGCTGCCGATATTGCAGAACGTGATGGCGTTGATATGCGTATGTACAGAGTAATTTATGATTGTATCGAAGAGATAGAGTCATCAATGAAAGGTATGCTTGCACCAAAAACTAGAGAAGTAGAGCTAGGACGTGCTGAGTGTAGAAATGTAATGAAAATTAAAAACGTTGGATTTGTTGCAGGTAGTTATGTACTTAAAGGTAAAATTGCAAGAAATTCTAATGTAAGAGTTGTGCGTGATGGTATAGTAATTGCTGATGATAAATTAGCATCGTTACAACGTTTTAAAGATTCAGTAAAAGAAGTTGCAGAGGGTTATGAATGTGGTATAGTGCTAGACCATTTCACAGACATAAAAGAAGGCGACATATTTGAAATGTATGTTATAGAAGAATATACGGAATAATATAGAATGAAAACTTTTTAAAGTCGGGTATTGCTATTTAAAATTTGTATTGTTTATATATTTTATTTTAGCGATATCACGATATTAAAAGTTAAATTTTATTATAAAAAACCGTAAAGGATTGATAAAATGGCATCTAACAGAATAGGAAGAACAACAGAAGATATAAGACGAGAGCTTACAGCGATTTTTAGAGAACTTAAAGACCCTAGGGTAAAAGATGTAATGTTAAGTATAGTTAGAGTAGAGCTTACAAACGACCTATCTTATTGCAAAGTGTATGTAAGTGCTATGGAGGGTCAAGAAAAAACTAGAGAGGCTGTAAAAGGGCTTAAAAGTGCAGCTGGATATATACGTAAAGAAGTAAGCACTAGACTTAAAATAAGGCATACTCCACAACTAATATTTGTAGAAACAGACTCAATAGTATATAGTGCGAATATATCTAAAATGCTACAAGACCTAGACCGAGAAAAAGTAGGTTTTGAAGTAGACACTACAGAAACAAATGATGAAAGTGATAAATAATTTACTTATCAAAAGGAAATAAAATTAATGATTACGATAAATGAAGTTAAAGCAAGACTTTTGCAAAACGATAATATTTATATTTTGACACATCAGCATCCAGACGGCGACACCTTAGGAAGTGGTTTTGCACTTTGTAAAGCGTTGCAAAAGTTAGGAAAAAAAGCTAAAGTTATAATAGATGGAGATTTAACAGATAAGTATAAATATTTAGCTAATGGAATAATAGAGCAAGACTTTGAAAGTAACTATGTAGTATCAGTAGATGTAGCAGACATAAAACTGTTAGGAGAAAACAAAGATATTTTTGAGGGTATAATCGATATGGCGATAGACCATCATATATCGCATAAACAATTTGCAAAAGAGTATTTTGTAGATTCAAACGCAGGAGCAAATGCTCAAATAATATACCGAATTATAGACAAACTGGGTGTAGAGTTTGATAGCGATATAGCAAACAGTATATTTACAGGAATTTGTACAGATACAGGGTGTTTTAAATATCCAAATGCATCTCCAGAAAGTTTTAGAATAGCAGCTAAAATGATAGAAAGTGGTGCAGATAGTGCAAGTATAAGCCGAGAAATGTTTGATACAAAGTCACGTCAAAGAGTAGCATTAGAGTGTGAAACTTTGATGAATATAGAATATTTTTGTAATGATAAAGCATCTATGATAACAATAACACAAGAGTTATTAAACAAAACAGGTGCAAACGATGACGATATAGAGGGATTATCAGCTTTACCAAGACAAATTACAGGTGTAAAAGTAGGAGTTATGGTAAGGGAAAGAAAAACTAGTGGCTATAAGGTGTCTGTTAGAACGACAGGTGAATATAGTGCATCTAATATATGTGCAATGTTTGACGGTGGAGGACATAAAGCGGCAGGTGGATGTGTTATAGAGGGAACATTGGAAGAAACACAAAAACTGATAAAAAAAGCAGTAGAAGATGAAATTTTAAATAATTAAAACACGAACAAAATTAATGAAATAATATGTATAGGGCTTACGCACTAATGTTAATATTACCAAATCTTTATAGGGGGAGCATTCATATGCTCCCTATTTTTTTGTGAATTAGAAGAATTTCGGGCGAAAATGGATTTCGTCCCCCCACAACGGACTTGTATATTATGACGAATAATTTTTTAAAGGCGACAGCACTATTGTTTTGCAGAAATTTATAAGAAAATTAAAAATGATATTTGTAGAGGAGTATTCCATATACTTCCGATAAATTCCAATACGCCTTAAAACGCACAACATAAAAGTTCTACTCAATTATTCATCATATACAAAAAAATAAATCTCGAATATTAAAAGAATGACTTAATATTTAAAATATTATTGTAATATATAAGTTAGTCAATAATACAAAAATAAATATATACTTTTGTTGTTTATGTAGAAATTATTGAAAAGGTAAAAAAACAATTGCTCCCATAATAAAAATAGTATATAATTATATATGCATAAGTATATCATGTTAGATATATATATAATTTTAGGAGGTAAAACATTATGCCAAACAAGAGTAATAATCGTTTAGAAAGTTTATTTAGTTCTTTAAAAGAAAAAATTTCTACACGAAATACTGATTTAACTGATGATTCAGCCATGAATCCAATGGAAAGCTTTGGTTTTCAAGAAGATTCTCAGTTAAACAAACTATCATCAAAAGATATTTTAGCCAGAAGTCTTTCATTTAAAAGAGTACTTTGCGTAGTACTTTCTTTAGTTTTAATCATTTCAATGTGTGTGGTGTCAGTTTATTCTGCATCTGAAGACACTGAAGTGACTGCGACTTCATCTGTAGAAATTGCAAAAAATTCATCAGATGAATATACAACTTCGTCAACTCAAATACAAGTAAATAAAGGTGATGAAATTATTTATAGAACTTATATGTCTGCACCTACTTATATTACTTTGCTTGAGTCTATTGTTGAGTTTGACAATAGTTTATTAGATTACACTCAAGAATATATAGATACTTTTAGCCAAGGCAAACCTGCGTTAGAAGTTTATTCACCAGAAATATTTAGAGTAGTTAAGGCACCTGATATGAACTTATATCCTGTGCCACAACAAGGCGAAACATCAGTAGATAAAGCTGTAATTGTAAATTTAGCAGACGGTCTTAGTACAAAAGCAGACTTTATAGAGGAGAAACTTTTAATCGAAGTTCATTTTGTTGCAATAGAAACAGGACTTGCAAATATTTCTACAACTGCACTTGCAATTGACACACCACCAGCTGGAGGGTTTACACCACCAGTTTATTCAACTCTTACAATGAGAAATGAAGTAGTAGTTGAAGAAGCTCCAACAGAAGAACCAACAACAGCAGAACCAACAACAGTTGAGCCAACAACAGTTGAACCAACAACAGTTGAACCAACAACAGTTGAGCCAACAACAGTTGAGCCAACAACAGTTGAACCAACAA
>CAYJGB010000020.1:0-30045 GCA_964369405.1 uncultured Eubacteriales bacterium | reverse complement strand
CTACTTTATACTAACTATTTTTAAAAAATTGTTCAATTTGTTATTGCAATTAACGTTTTTATATTTAAATCTTAATTGTTATATTAATAGAAATGATAGTAATAATTCAGCTTATATATAAAATTTCAAACATAAAATACTACAACTGCCCGTTACTGTTAAAAATACAACAATAACGGGCAGTTTAATTTTATTGTAAGATTAAAAATAATAATTACTTATTATTTTTCTTCCCAAGTTCCACCATATTTTGAACCAGACCTGTATGTATTAATGTTAAACACCGGTGTAGATTTATCTATTTTTAAATCTATAGTCTGAGCTGTATTATATCCGTTACTAAAGATTATATTTTTAGCATCTGATGGTATTTTAATAGAACACATACTTCCATTTTCGTCCATCATCTCACCAGGCCATTTTGTTGGTTGTGTAGAACCCCACCAATAAACATAAACATTATTCCATTTGATTTCTGAGTTATCAAAGTACATAACTAAAAAATCGCCTACTTCACTCATAGCACTTATTGTATCATCTACTATGCTATTAACTTGAGCTTTCGTTGTAGCACTATTTAACTCTATAATTGCATTATCTTTTATGCTTGTTATTTCTGCATAATCTTCTGTTGAAAACTCTGACTCATCATATGCGTTGTATGCATTGTTGATTTCTTCAATTGCACTTTCAGTTGTAAAGTATAATGAATTATCATAGAATTCTTGCATTTGATTACTAGCAGCAGCTACAGTGTTATCCATTTCTGTTCCAGTAGTATCATTATCAATTTTTGCTATGGCATCATCTTTTATTTTTTCTAATTCTTCGTATTCATTAGCTGTTAATTTATCAGCATCAAAAGTACTAAATATATCTTCTATATCAGCTTTTGCAGTTTTTCTTAGAATTGAAATTTCCTCAAGAACAATTGCTTCCATTGCTACACGAGTATCATCAACTAATTTTTCGATGTCTTCTATATTCGTAAGTGTGTTTAATTCTTGTATTGCAAGGTCATAAGTTCTCATAATATCACTTGGATATCTGTTTGAAAAATCATAGTCTTCGTCTTCTAATGCAAGAAACTCACTTTGTAGAGAACGTAATTCTTCTTTTGCACCGTTCTTAACATGAATTATTGTTTCGCTCTCTTTTTGAGTTAATTCACTAATAGCTGTTGTTTTTATATTGTTTATTTCTGTAAATGTTGAAGCGTTATCAATATCTTCTATAGCTTGAGTTTTGATGTTAAATAATTCATCATACTCTTCATCAGTATAATTTTCTTTTGCATAACTGCTAAATAATGTGTTAATCTCGTCTATAGCTAAATCTTTAACTTCATTTATATCTTTATCTACTTCTTTAAATGTACCATTATATTTAGTTCCTGATTTATATGTATCGATTACAAATACTGGTGTTTCTTTATTTACAGTTAAATTTACTGTTTGAGCCGAATTTGAACCACTACTAAATATTATGTTTGTAGCATCTGATGGTATTTTAATAAAAAACATATCTCCGTCAGCTTGCATTTTTTCACCTGGCCATTTTACTGTCTCTACAGAACCCCACCAGTAAGCATATACATTGCCCCAGTTGATTTCTGAATTATCAAAATACATTACTATAAAGTCGCCTATTTCTTCCATTCCATTTATTGCATTTGTTTTAGCACTTGTTACAGATGTTTTTGTAGTTGAATTATTTATATTTTCTATTCCAGTGTTTTTCGCCTCTTTAATTTGAGCATAATCCTCAGTAGTGAAATCTGAACTATTATAGCTTGCGTATGCTTTGTTTAATTCAGCTATTGCACTTGTTTTTGCTATTGCTAATGTATCTTCTGAAAGCTCTTTCATTTCTGCTATTGCATCAACCTTTATTGTGCTAACTGCGTTTGCTGTTGTTCCATTTTCAATATCAGTTATAGCATTTTCTTTTACTTCTTCTAACTGAGCATATTCACTTGATGTGAATTTACTTTCTTCGTATGAATTAAATGCATTTTCTACATCGGCAATTGCTTGCGTTTTAATATCTTCTAATGCTTCATTAACAATATTTTGCATTTCAGTTTTTGCTGTTTCTACTAATGATTGAATATCTTTTTTAGTTGTAGCATTATTAATATTAGTTATTGCATTATCTTTTACTTGTGTAATTTGAGCATATACATCTTCTGAATAGTCTGAACTATCATATTTTGCATATTCTGAATTTACTTCGTCTATTGCATCAGTTTTAACATATTTTATTGATGTTGCTTCTGCTGATTTTAAATCATTTATTGCACTTGTTTTAATTTCAGTTACTTCATTTGATGTTGTTGCATTGTCGATATCTTCAAATGCTTTTGTTTTTATTTCAGTTATAACAATGTATTCATCTTCAGTATATGTAGCTTGGTCATAACTATTATATAGTATGATTATTTCATCTTTAGCTGCTGTTTGTACTTCTTCTAGTGACAATTCAGCTGCTTCCCATGAACCATTATATAATGTACCAGTTTTATTTGTGTTTATAACAAATATCGGTTTACTTGAGTCGATTGTTAAATCTACTGTTTGAGTTCCACCATTATTAGTGTTAAAAATAATATTAGCTGCATCTAGTGGAATAGTTAGTTTATACATATCACCATCTTTTTCCATAGCTTTACCTGGCCAAGATGTTGTTTGAGATGAACCCCACCAATATGCATTAACATTGCTCCAGTTGATATCTGAATTATCAAAGTAAACTACTAATGAATCTACAATTGCTTTAATATCATAAATTGCTTCATCTTTGATGTTGTTAACTGTGTCAGTACTGCTAGCACTATTGATGTCTATAATAGCTTTATCTTTAATTTCTGTCATTTGTTCTAGTTCTGTTGCTGTTATATCTTTTTTACTATAATCATCATAAACAGCATTTACACTATCAACTGCTAATGCTTTAACATCTTCAATTTCTAAGAACATCTTATTTAAGAAGTTAAATCTACCGTTGTTCCAATCATTTAAGTAATTTATATGTGCTGTATGTGTATATCCTATCTCAGGTCTTAATAACTCATCACTTAAATTCCATTTAATATAGTTCATTTCAGCTGATGCAGCTAATAAGTCATTTTTATATGTATCAAAGCTTTGAAGTCTACCAGTAGCTTCAGTTTCACCAGAATATATGCTATAAGCTGGTACAAAGTCTTCTTTCCATACACGACTTACTTCTGATTGAAAATCTGAATGTTTATAAAGTGCTGCAAATATAGTATCATTTCCAACATTAGTTATTTTAGATACAGATGCAAACATTTTATTATAGTCAACGATATTTACACCATCTTTAGTGTAAGTCAAATTACCTAATGCACAGTCATAATCCCATACTGGTGATAAATGTATTTTTCCATCACCATTTTCATCAGAATCTTTATACATAAAGCAACTTGATATACCAGTATCAACATCCATAGAAAATTCCATTATAATATACATTCTAGCAGCATCTTCAATGTCTATATAATCAGAGTAATGTTTTCCTTTAGAATTGTATCCACTACTTGAGTACATAGCATCTTCCATATCTTGATAGAAAGTAGATATATACATCATTTGTTCTCTAGAAGCAAATTCAGGATACTTTAAATCTATTGGATTACCTTGATTAGATACAAACCCAGATATTTCTTCAATAGACCTATTAATTTCCATTAAATATCCACCAGTGATATCATCAGGGTTAGCAGGTATATCTACATAGTATTTATTGCCTTCTTGAATTCTACTATAAGATTCTAAATCATCATTGTAACCAGCTATAGCACAAGCATCCTCGGTATCACTTTCTAACTCGTTAATTTTAACTAAATTATCGTCTCCTGCATCTACTTTTTCTGATAATTGATAAGAACCCATATATTCGCCATTAGCATAAAACTCAACAAATTTTGATTCTGGGGAGTATTCAAGTCCAATTTCATCTGCCATATCATAAGCAAATCTATTTCTAAGCATTGAATGTTCTTGACCATTTGCTAATAATGTCCATTTTTTACTTTCGCTCATACCCATTAATTCAGACTTTTTATCTAATTTAATGTTAAAAGCTTTCTTATCTAAATATTGCCATGTAGTATTACCTCGACCTTTGATATAATCTAAAGCTTTATCATAATCTATAGTACTGCCATCGTCGCTAACTACTAAGATTTCGCCAGGTTCTTTGTGATCTTTGTTAGCATAATTATTACTCATACTACCACTTTCAGTAGTAATAAACACAGTTCCAGTGTTTTCTGACTGCATTATTTCGAATGAATAATTACTATTATCACCACTCATTGAACCATTTGTTTTGCTTGATAAATCATACTCTTGTCCACTAATTATAGATTGTCCACCTATGTTCAAATTACCAAATTTATGGTAAACTGTAACAGCGGTTAAATCTATTGAACTTGGCATAAAGAAATAGTATTTACCACCTTTGTAATACCATTTTACAGCATCAATTGCTGACGCTCCTTCAGTGTCGCAACCTTCTAACCATACTGCTCTTTCATTGCTGTTTGCAACATATGAAGGCGTTTCTTCACTCGACAATAGTGCAGTGTCTGATGATGCAAAAATTGTGATGGAACTTGTTAATATCATTAATAAAACTAATATTAACGACGTACTGATTTTTAATTTCTTCAAAATTAAAACCCCTTTAAAAATTATTTTCATATTATTAATATGAATATTTGTGTAAACTAGCTGCATTTAATTATTTGTTTTACCATTATGTCTATTAAATTAAATTTTGAAGTTAAATAATATGTACATATAGTTTAGCACGCTAAAATATTATAGCATAATTTGACAAAATTAAATATTGATATTATGAACAAATTATGAATAACAACATTGACAATATTTTAACATAACTAGCAATGTAATAAACTGTATCTATATTTTAAAATAGTAATATTATATAATTAGTTTTTGATATTTAATAGTAGAGATTTAATATATCAAAATTTTTTAATCAAATTAAATTAAAATCCATAAAATATTAAAAGCGACTACTCAAATATTGAGCAATCGCTTTTATTCTTATTTATTATATTAATTTTTTTATAAGTTGTTTTCTATTAAATAATTTTTTAATGCTTTTGTCAACTGGTCAGGACATGATGTTCTTTTATTGTTACAAGTTATGCCTTGCAATTGTTGAATTACATCACTGGCTTTTTTTTCTTTACATAGAACTGCAATTCCTTTTAAGTTTCCATTACAGCCTCCTACAAACTTAATTGACTTAATTATCTCTTTTTCCATTTGCAAGTGAATTTCGCTTGCGCAAATTCCTTTTGCTCTATAACTGTACTTTGTCATCATCTATACTCCTATTTGCTTAATTTCATTAATTTATTAAATTCTATTTCTGATGTTGTACATGTACCAAGTGGAAACACTTTATCTGTCATTCCACCGTGGAAATCTGTTCCACCAGTTTTAATCAAATCATATTCATCAGATAATTTAACTAAATTGCCAAATTCACTTTTAATAATTCGTGGGTAATATATCTCTATTCCTTTTAATCCATGTTTTGATAATTGTGGTATTAGTTCTACAGAGTCATATATTGTTGGATGTGCTAAAACTGGTATCCCTTTAGAGTTGCTAATTTCTTTTAAAACTTCAAATACATCTGGGTACACGATACTAGTTTTTGCTATTCCTGACTTGTTACTAAATAGATGTGTTTGCAATTGAGAATAAATTTTTTCACTATATCCTATATCTACTAATGTTTGCATAATATGTTGTTTATATATAGTTTCGCTTTCTTTTGCTCTTTCTTTAACCATTTCTATAGTGATTGGATATAGCTTTTTAACAATTTCTAAAACTCGTAATACTTCAAACTCTCTAGCTTTTGTTATCTCTTTAAGTAAACTGGTGAGTTTATCGGGTTCTTTACTCATATAACATAAAATATGTACTAATCGGTTTTTATTGTAGTCAAATGCAGATATCTCAGCTCCACATATTACTTTAACTCCATATTTGCCCTCTAGTTTTTTTGCATTTTCTTCATCTGTATATACATCGTGGTCAGTAATTGCGATTGCATCTAAATTTAGTATTTTTGCTACTTTTACCAATTCTTCTTGATTTATACTTCCATCAGATTTTGTAGTATGACAATGTAAGTCAGCTAACATATAAATTACTCCTTATATAGATATTAATTAAAACTCTATTCCAAATCTAGCTTTACAACCCTTATCAAATGGGTGTTTTATTTTATTAAAATGAGTTACATAATCAAATTTATCGATTATTGTATTATCAACTTTATGTGCTGTGAAAATATATTCTCTAGTATCATCAATACTAATAGAATTTATAAAATCATTTAAACGCTCATACTTTAATATCTCTGTATCTACTAATGAAAAAATCTCATCAAATATTATTAAGTCATACGTTTTTAAATTATCAAAATTAGTCAAATAATTAAACTGGTTTATATAGTATTCTTTTATATCATTAAACTCTTGATTAGTCATATTATAAGTGAATTTAATACTTTCTGGGCAAGGTGTTAAAGTAATATTATCAATTGATTTTAGTACATCACGCTCCGAGGTGTTTTCATTTTTTAAAAATTGTATAAACAATACTTTCTTTTTTGCTCCAATTGCTCTTATCGCCATACCTATAACGCAAGTGCTTTTACCTTTACCATATCCATAATATAAATGTTTCAAAATCACACCTCAGTTTATTTATTATGTAGATACTATATATTGTTCTTTCTATCAACTCTAATATTACTAAAAAAATCTTTAAGTATTTTAGAACATTCTTTTTCCATTATACCAGCTATAACTTCTGGTTTATGATTGTATGGAAGTGAAAATAAATTAATTACACTATCGCATGAACCTGATTTTAAATCTGTAGCGCCATAAACTACTTTTTTTATTCGTGAATTAATTATAGCTCCTGTACACATAGGACAAGGCTCAAGTGTTACATATAATTCACAGTCAACTAATCTCCAGTTGTTTAAAACTTTACACGCATTATTTACCGCTTCTATTTCTGCGTGATGTAATGCATTTTTTGTCGTTTCACGCCTGTTTCTACCAGAGGCAATTATTTCATTATCCTTTACAATTACACACCCTACAGGTACTTCTCCTTCATCGTATGATAGTTGCGCTAATTGTAAAGCCTCATTCATAAACTTGTTGTTAATTTGCATTACCAAATAGATTTGTTAAATTCATTGAAAAAGTTAACAATAATGCTTGTAGTAGCATTAAAATATTAAATATAAGTATTGAAGGAGATTTTAAAAACAACTTAACTTTTTCTTTGAAAGTAAATGTATTATCACAATAATTATTGATTTTAAATATATTTTTATCGTTTTTACTTAGATATATAATGCTCAAAATTGTCAACACTATAAAGACTACTAAAACTATTATATAAAAAATAATGCTACCTTGTTCGCCAAATTCATTAGAAACTATATCAGAAATTATTGAAAAGGAGTTGTTCATAAAATGTATTATCATCGCTGGGATAAGCGAACCACTGTAGACAGTTATATATCCTAAAATCAAACCACCGATAAATGCAAAAGGTATTTGAACTAAATTTCCATGCATAATTCCGAATAAAAGAGAACTCATTAATATAGCAAATCCATCGCCATATTTTCTAAGAACTCCTAACAAAACACCTCTAAATAAATATTCTTCAAGAAAAGATGGAACAACTGCAACAAATATTAAATAAAATATGTTATCAAGAATATTTCCACTATAATTTGTAATAGTCAGTGCTGACAAATCGTTATCGATACCAAATAAGGATAAATTACTTAAATATAACTCTACCATTACATTTGAAATCATAAAAACGATAAATGCAATTATAATTAAGGATATAACATTTCGTTTAGGTTTTTTAATTTTAAATTGAAAAACATCATTATGTTTTATGGATAGCATACCCAAAATAGCTATACCAGCAAAAAACATAGATGGTATTGTAACTAGGTCATTGCTTGCTAGTGAAATTGTTTGAGTAAACTCAAAGTCTTCATAATTAGGCATAAAAGTAGGAGAAAACATAATGGAAATTATTACCGGAAATACTATTAAAGAGTTAAGAATTACTAAAAATATGATGAACCCAATACCTATTTTATTAAAATCAGATTTAATTTTCTTAGTTTTCATCAATTTATGATAATATTCATTAGAAAAATAAGGATAATTATTTTGATACATATTAAACCTCCAAAAAATTATTTAGGATTATTATATCATTTTTAACTAGGCAAAACAACTAAAATTAATATAAAATTTAACATAATCAAAATTTTATTACAACAATGTAATAAAGAATAACTTAAAATTAGTTGAAATTAAGTAACTTAATGTGGTATAATGGTTTATATTTTTGAAACGAGGTGTAAAGATGTCTTACTTATGTATGGGCTGTATGAATGAAAATGAAGGTGAGAGCACTTGCCCTAACTGCGGAACAGATAAAAACTATGAACAAATAGCACCACACTTACCACTAAAAACATTACTTAATGAAAGATATGTGGTAGGAAAAGTGTTGAGATATAATACTGAGTCAGCTATATATGTTGGATATGATAAATATACAAGCCAGTCAGTATATATTAAAGAGTTTTTTCCACATCAAATATGTACAAGAGCATTTGGTGTTGATGTAGTTGTGCCATCGGATAAATATGATGCGTATAACTCAATATTTAATGAATTTTTAATGATTAATGATAGCATATCTAAATTTAAAGATTTAACTGCTCTCATTGAAGTATTAGATTTATTTAAAGAGAATAATACGGCGTATTTAGTTTATGCTAAAGAAGATTATTTGTTATTTAGAGAATTTTTAGAGCGTAGCGGAGGAACACTAGACTGGGATGTAGCTAGACCTTTGTTTATGCCTGTTTTATCTGCACTTTCTAAAATTAATAAAGCTGGTTTATCTCATTTAGGAATATCTGCTGATAATTTAGTAGTATCTTCTGATGGAAAGATGAAACTTTTTGGATTTTCAATTATGGAACTACATAAACAAAACAGAATTATTTCTCCAGTATTTTATAGTGGAAGCACTGCTCCAGAGCAGTATAATGAGCAAGAAATTTTAGAAGAAGATACTGATGTATACTCATTTACAGCTACATTATTTTATGCACTTACTGGTAAATATCCATCAGACTCAAGAAAAAGAGTTGAGGACGGTAAACTATTGATAAGCACAAATGTTGTTAAGAGATTACCTCCACATGTTGTGTCAGCGATAGCTAATGGTTTACAAACCGATAGAAAAAAACGTATTCAAGACTTTGAGGTGTTAAGAGCACAGCTTTCAGCAGCTCCAACAGTTAAAGCAATTCAAGAAGAAATAGCAAAACCTGTTGTTATGCCAGATATTCCACAAATAGAAAACGAAAAAAGAGTTTCTAATAAAGTATACGGAATAGTTGCATTAATAGTATCTTTGATTATTTTTTCTACAGCTGGATTTTTCTGGTTACAAACTGACCCATTTAAGGGAATGTTTTTTCCTGATGATAGTACTAATCCAACAGAAAGTACTACAGAAGAACATACAGGAATATTACCTGATGAAACATATCCACCAGATAGTGAGTATTACAAAATTCCAAATTATGTAAGTATGGACTTTGATAGTGCTGTTACACTTTCTAGTGAAGATGGACAATGTTATTTAAATAAAACTACTGATGGCGTGTTTAGTGATACAGTTCCGGAAGGGCATATAGTTAGTCAATTCCCTGAGTATAATACTACAGTTGAAAAGGGCAGAGATGGAATTGCAATATCTGTAACATTGAGTTTAGGTAAAGAAATGAGAGAGTTACCAGAAGTAGCAAATTCAAGTTTAGATAAAGTAGCAAGTGATTTAGCAGAAGAACATTTTGTAGTATCAACTACACTAGAATTTTCAGACACAGTGCCAGAAAATACTGTTATAAGTTATGCTGATGGCTATGAAGCTGGCAAAGAGTTAAAATACGGTTCAGAAGTTGAAGTTATTGTAAGTTTAGGACCACAACCAGAATCACCAACTTCTTCAACATTCTCAGTAAATTAATAAATTAATACAAAATATACGGGTGACAAATGAAAAGTCACCCGTATTAAATTTTAATTTTGGAGGAATACTATGAAAACTTATCAAATTCATTTTATAAGACATGGAGAAACAGAAGAAAGTAGCAAAGGTGGATATATTGGAGCTACTGATGTGCCTTTGTCAATTGAAGGAATTGAGAAACTCAAAACTATCGATAAAAATTATAAATATCCAGGGACGCCAGTTGTGTATTCAAGTCCTCTTCTTAGATGTATACAAACATGTAATCTTATTTACCCTAAACTTAAACCTCAAATTGTAAACGGTTTATCTGAGTGTAATTTTGGAGATTGGGAAGGGAAAACAGCTCAAGAATTGGCTCTCGATATGGATTTTTATACTTGGCTTGGTAATTCTGCTGACAACGCACCACCTAATGGAGAAAGTGGAGCAGATTTTACTAAGAGAATATGTATAGCTTTTGAGAAAATAGTAAACGACTTAATAAATTCTGGAGAAACTACAGCTGTAGTAGTAACTCATGGCGGAGTGATAATGACGTTGCTATCAATCTATGGACTGCCACAAGCTCAGCCATATGATTGGAGAATGGATAATGGTTTTGGATATTCACTTAGAGTATCATCATATCTATGGATGAGAGATAAAGTCTTAGAAGTATTTGAAAAATCACCATTAGAATTCAATGAAGAATTAGATTAATTCTTAAACACAATATAAGTTAGTATCCCAAAAAGGTATATATGGGTGATGACGCAGATACATTTTGTAATTTTTATTTATTTTGTTTATGAGAAGAGGTAATTTAAATATATCTTCACTTCTATGATATAATGCTATGTTCAATTTTGGTTTTTGTGTAGCTAAAATATTTTTTGCTCCAATTATACCTTCGTACTCAGCACCTTCAATATCCATTTTGATGTACGTTATTTTTTTATTCTTTAGCACATTATCTAAAGACACTACATCAACTACTGAATTTGAAGTATCTGATAATGTCGAATTTCTACCTGAATTAAAATCAAACGGCAACTGTGTGTTATCCGACCAAATACCTTTGTTATAAGTCAAAATCTTAGGCAAATGCTTAGTATGTTCTACTAACTTATAATAAGTTTTTTTATCTGGCTCAAAAGCATAAATAGAATTATATCCATTACAAGTGTCTATAAGTTCATCAATAGTATCACCTTTATATGCGCCTAAATCTGCATAACACTCATTATTATTTAGTTTTAGAATTTCAGTTAATGCCTCTGACTTATTTGTTTGACTTTCTCTAATGTAATCTAATTTACCATAAAGCATATAATTAATAAAATTATCAAAAACTTCTAGAGATTTACTATCGCTCATTAAACTTCTGGCATACTGTATACTATTATAGTTTTCTTTATAATATTCATAATTGAAAAGTGTATTCCCATAAACTGGAACTGACGGAGCAATCACTCTATGGTTTTCTGATAAATCGTATATATGATTTAATACATTGTCTAACTGTGTCGCAAATGCGATTAAAATTAAAAAATCATCATACTTATTTTTTATCATATCTAGAGTTTTAACTTTATACCCTTGATATGTTTGTCCTCGAACAAACGAATCACTTGCTATTATTTCAGATATATGTATATTGTTCTTATGAAGTTCAAAAATTAACTTATCGGCTCCATTGCCCATACCGTATATAATTATTGGTAGTTTTTTATATTTCAAATATTCCCAAACATCATTTTTCACTAAAATCACTCCAAATTAAGTAAATTATCATTTAATAACCTAAATTATACCATGTTTTTAAGAAAACGATATAAATTTTATGAATTTTTTTAAAAAATTTTGTTTTTTCACTTTACAAGCGTATAAAATTATGTTAAAATAACTTTAGTTAGAAAATCAATTTATTATTTTAAGTGAGGTAATGTTTATGAAGAAGATATTAGCGTTATTAATGGTTTTTGTTATGATGTTCACTGTGATGTCAGTTTCAGCTTTTGCTGCTGAGAGTCCAACTGCAGAACAATATTATGATGTTAAATTATCAGATTATGCTGCAAGTTTAGGAATTTGTACAGTTAGCCCATCACAAGTTAAAGCTGGAGAATTAGTTACTGCTACAGTTGCTGATGCTGAGAAAAATGGTTTTGTAAGTTGGTCAATCGATGGTGAATATGTAATAGTTTCAGGTGATTTACAATCAGATGTATTAGTATTTGAAGCTTATTCAGATATCATTGTAGATGCTGAGGTAACTAATGCACCTACAGGTACACCAACAACAGCAGCACCAAATACATCACCTACATCTCCACAAACTGGTCCTTTAGGAACTAATAGTGTAGCTGTATTTGTAGTATTATTTGCTGGAGTAGCTGTTTTGTTCGCTATCTTATATAGAGCAAAAAGACGTGCTTAATTCTATAATTAAGTTTATAAAATACTTATAAAATTTGAAATAAAAGCATCTTTAATAAATAAAAGGTGCTTTTTATTTTTATAAATAAAAAGTAGGTTTTGAAAATGAAAAATAAAAAAATATTTATAACTATTATTATAATACTACTCGTTATCATTTTATCAGTACTAGTTTTCTTTTTAATAAGGAATTTTACTAATACAGATTATAATGAATTTATTAATGATAACACTTCTCCAACAACCCAAAGTGTTACAAAGTCTAGTGAAGACGTAAATGAACCAACTGAACTTCCTACTGTTGAAAACCCAGTTGATTTTACGGAACTTCAAAAAATAAATACAGATGCATATGCATGGATTAAAGTACCTAACACTAATATAGATTATCCTATTATGCAAAGTTTTTACGAGGATGATTTGTTTTATTTAGAACATAACATATATAAAGAATATGAATTTGCAGGTTCAATATATACAGAAAAAATAAATAATAGAGATTTTTTAGACCCAAACACTGTTATATATGGACACGATATGTTAAATGGGTCAATGTTTCAAAATTTGCATAAGTTTTCTGATAACGAATTTTTTAATGAAAATGAATATTTCTATATATATACACCTGCAAGAAAATTGACTTATCAAGTTTTTTCTGCTTATGTCTATGATAACAGACATATTTTAAATTCCTTTGATTTTTCAGATAAAGAAGTTTTTCAAGGGTATATTGATGAAGCAACAAACCCTAGAAGTGTAGATGCTAATACACGTGATGTTGAAGTGACTACAGATGATAAGATAGTTACACTAAGCACATGTGTAGGTTATGATAAAAATTTACGATATTTAGTACAAGGAGTATTGATTAAAGATGAACAAGCAAGATGATAATTTTGAAAATATTCCTATAGACGGGGAAAAATCAGATATAAATTCTAGTAATGAAGAAAATAAAATTAATAAAAATCTTGATATAGATGATTATGTCTATATTATGCCAAAGAAAAAAAGAAGAAGAACAAAGTACAAGAGAAAGAAAAAAATACAAAAAATTCTTTTGATAATATTGATTTCTATTCTATCTTTAGCAATATTGTCTGTTGGAACTGTATTAGTTTTAAATCAAATTGGTAAAAATCAATTGCTAGATTCATCTAACATTGATATACAACCACCATCTGAGGTGCAAGATGATGCAGTAATAGAAGACCAAGGTAGAACAATAGACTATAAGGGTTCAACTTATAAATATAATGAAGATTTAACAAATATTTTGTTTATGGGTATTGATGATGACATACTTGAGTCTGAAGGAGAATTAGAAGGTGGTGGTCAAGCTGACTCTATTTTCCTAGTTTCATTAGACACAAATACTGGTGCAAACAATGTACTAGCTATATCAAGAGATACTATGGAAGATATTAATATATACTCAAATTCTGGAGAATATGTTGGTGTTGAAAATGAACAAATCGCCCTAGCTTATGCATATGGTGATGGTGGTAAAACGAGTTGTGAAAATATGGTAACTGCAGTTGGCAGATTGATGTATGGCGTTCCAATTAATTCATATTTTTCATTTGAACTTGAAGCTATTGCTATAGTTAACGATGCTGTGGGTGGTGTGACTGTAACTGTTGATGAAGATGTTGTGTTTAGCACACGTACTGTATATGCAGGCGAAACAGTTACTCTTACAGGTAGCGAAGCTGAGTCATATGTTGCAGGTAGAGATATTAGAGAACTTGATTCTAATGTTGACAGAATGAGTAGACAAATTAAGTATGTTGAGTCATTTGCACAGGCAGCTGTTCAAATGACTATGAGTGACCTAACTTTTCCGTTAACACTATACAATACTTTAGATGATTATATGTATACTAATTTAAATGTAAGTAGGGTGTCTTATTTAGCTACTAATTTTATTCAAAAAGGTAATACTGGTATAAAGGTAGAAACTATTGAAGGAGAAGTTAATCAAGGCGAAAAATATGCTGAATTTTATCCAGACGAGGAAAAATTATTTGAGCAAATGCTAGATATTTTCTACTATAAAATTTCCTAAATTATAATTTTAATAGGGCAGGGGTAAAAAACTACCCTTGTCCTATTGCTGTATCATATATAATATTAGTTTTTATACATAAATCAATATACTGTTAGCATACACTTTATTAATAAATTAAAGGTGTGTTGATATGATATTAAATAAAAACACTTTAATAACACGATTTTTAATCCTTGTTATTATAATATTTTCTATTGTTTTAGTAGTAAATTCATCTAATGTGATTTATGTTGAAAGTAAAAGTATTACTGTAATTGATAAGCCTACAATTGTTATAGATGCAGGCCATGGTGGTGAAGACGGTGGTGCTGTTACAACTGATAATACATTAGAAAAAGATTTAAACTTAGAAATTTCTTTAATATTAAGCGATATGCTAAAATCATCTGGTTTTGATGTGATTTTAACTCGTGATACTGATATTTCTCTATTTGAGAGTGGAAACTCAATAAGAGAACGAAAAATATCTGATACTTATAACAGGTTAAGTATTTATGATAGTAGTGAAAATAATATAATAGTAAGTATACATCAAAATAAATTTGAAGAAAGTAAATATAGTGGTACTCAAATTTTTTATGGAACTCAAAATAAAAATAGTGCATTACTAGCTAATAGTATAAAAAACTCTGTAGTTGGTATGATGCAACCAACTAATACTAGAGAAAATAAAGAGGCTACTAACGATGTTTTTCTTCTTAGTAAAACTAAAAATCCAGCTGTTATAGTTGAATGTGGTTTTTTATCTAATGAAAATGAATTAAAATTATTGAAATCAAGTGAATATCAAAAAGAAATTTCTTTTGCTATTATGTGTGGAATTCTTGATTATTATTATAAAACGGAGTGTTAAAAATATGTCACCTTCTAAAGTTAAAAATTTATATGTATGCTCAAACTGTGCTTACGAAACACCTAAATGGTGTGGAAAATGCCCTGAATGTGGACAATGGAATACTATGAATGAAGAAGTAAAAACAATTAGTAAAAATAAAAATTCTATAGGTAAAATTTCTTATGAAAAGCCTTTGTTTTTAAAAGAAATTAATACTACAGATGAAGAACGCTATAAAACAGGCTCTAAGGAATTAGATAGGGTTTTAGGTGGAGGAATAGTAAAAGGTTCACTAATTTTATTAGGTGGTGACCCAGGAATTGGAAAATCTACAATGTTAATGCAAGTTTGTAATAACGTTGCAAAAGATAATACTGTATTTTACGTTTCTGGTGAAGAATCAAAGAAACAATTAAAACTTAGAGCAGATAGACTAAATGTATGTAGTGATAATATTTTAGTATATACACAAACAGATGTCGAGATAATATGCGAATTAATTAAAAATGAGAAACCAGATTTAGTTATAATCGATTCTATTCAAACAATGACCATTTCGGAAATATCATCATCACCTGGCAGTGTAACACAAGTTAGAGAAAGTACTAATTTAATCATGAGGACAGCTAAGCATTTAGATATATCTGTAATTGTAATTGGCCATGTGAATAAAGATGGTGCAATTGCAGGACCTAAAGTATTAGAACATATAGTTGATGCTGTTTTATATTTTGAAGGCGATAAACAAATGTCATATAAAATACTTAGAGCTGTAAAAAACAGATATGGTTCAACAAATGAAATTGGTGTATTTCAAATGAGCGATAAAGGACTATCCGAAGTTGCAAATCCGTCACTTATGTTATTGTCAGGTAGACCTAAAAATGTTTCTGGCACATGCGTAGCTTGTACAATGGAAGGTACTAGGCCACTTTTAGCTGAAGTTCAAGGACTTGCAACAACTACTGGTTTTGGAAATCCAAGAAGAATGTCTACTGGATTTGATTACAATAGAATGTCGTTAATTTTAGCAGTTCTTGAAAAAAGAGCCGGATATTATTTTTCTAATGTTGATGCTTATATAAATATAGTGGGTGGACTTAGACTAGATGAACCTGCTGTAGATTTAGCAGTAGCTATGTCGCTTGTAAGTAGCTTAAAAGACATACCAATACCTGATGACATATTAGTTTTTGGAGAAATTGGACTAGCAGGGGAGATACGCTCCGTTTCTCACGCACAAGCTAGAATTGTTGAAGCCTATAGATTAGGTTTCAAAAGATGCATTTTGCCACAACAAAATATAAAAGGAATATCAGACAGTGTTAAAAGCAAAATAACCTTAATAGGTGTTACAAATATAAGGGAAGCATTTAAAGCTATAACTTAATATTGAAAAAGGTATTTATATTACTGGTAGAAATTTCTTTTTTTACATAATGTATACAGTTAATCTCTGTGTTTACATTATTTACATAGGATAAACTTGATTCTAAGTTGCAATATCCATCTTTTTGATACTCACAATCAAAATTGCATTCAATCAATGTCAAATCAATCACCTCTATTCTATAATTATATAAATCACTCAAAATATACATAAATTACTTATAAAATATATTTAATAAATTTAACTTTTTTATCTAATAATAGATGTAGATAAGGAGTTGATTTGATGAAAAAATATATTATACTTGCAATTTCAACAATTGCTTTTGTTTCAATATTTACCATTTCTGGACAATTAATAAAAAATGATGTGAATTATGTGTCTATACAAGAAATTAAACCCACTAAGGTTGAAGATATAGTTGTATCTTCTGGCAATATTGAATATAAAACAAACAAAAAGTTGTACTCATCATATTTTGGAAAAGTACAAAACATAGTTGTATCTAACGGAGATGAAGTTAATAAAGGTGATTTAATTTGTGAAGTTTTAGTTACAAGCGATGTAAGTGTTAATAATTTTGATGAAAGTTTATTAGCAAATGAAACATTGAGCGAATTTGAAAATTACTCTACACAAGAAATTTATCAGCAAATATTAAATGGTAATTATGATATTTTAGATGATTATGATAAGTTTTTAGCAAGTGATGATTATAACCAAAATGTTTCACCAGTTACCAATCAAGATAAAATTGATGAAGTTGTAAAAATTTATGCTGATGCTAGTGGAACTGTTTCTGATTTAAATTATAGTAATGGCGAATATATAGATTTATCAAAAGAGATTTATACAACAATTTCTAGTGATGAATTTAATGTTAAGTTGCAAATTGGAGAAGATAAAATATCTAAAATTGAGATTGGTCAACCAGTGGAAATAACAAGCGTAGTATTTGAAGATGATGTATTTACAGGTGTAATTAGTAAGATTAATAACGAAGCTGAGCAAAAAACTACGACTACAGGCAAAAATACCACAGTAGAGGTAACTGTTTCTATTGATAGCAACAACGAAAACTTAAAAAACGGTTATTCAGCTAAATGTAGCATAATTACTAGCAGTAAAGATAATGTGTATTTAATTCCATACGATATTATTAATGTAAATGAAAATGGCGAAGAGTTCGTATATGTTTATGAAAACGGAATTGCCACTAGTAAAGTTATTGATACTAGCAAAGAATATCCACAAGGTGTAGAAGTAAATAAAAGTTTTTATAGTGACAATTATATAATCAATACTTCTGTTAATTTAAGTGACGGAGAATTTGTTAAAATTACCACTGAAAGTCAGGTGGATTAATATGTTTGAAATGATTACAATTGCATTTAAAAGCATATATAGAAAATTCACAAAAATGATTTTAACAATACTAGGGATTTCGATAGGTGTTTCAGCAGTTATTATTATCAGTTGCATAAGCTCTAGTGGTACAAATGCGGTGAATACTGAACTTAATAATTTAGGATTAGGTGGATTTATTATCAGCTCCACTGGTGAGTCATCTATGAACATTACTAAAGAAGAAGTAGATATTATAGAAAATAATGATAAAATTGAAACAGCTACACCTATATTAGTTCAAACAGGTACAATAGATACGATTAGTGCAACGGATAACGAAAGTATTATATGGGGAATTGATTACGATGCTAATAAAGCAATATCACTTAATGTTAAGTATGGTAGATTTATAACTAAAGAAGATATAATTAATAAATCTAAAGTATGTTTAGTTGATGTAAACTTTGCAAGTAAACTTTATAACAGAGAGAATATAACTGGAAAATATATAGATGTTAAGACTGCAACATCGTACGAAAAATATCTAGTTATAGGAGTTTTGGAAACAGGTGGACAGCTGATACAAAGTGCTATGGGTTCAGTTATATCTAATTTTATGTATGCGCCTTATACATCTATTCAAGAAGAAACAGGTATTGATGGGTATCAGCAAGTAATAACTAAGGTTAATAGTAATTATGACAGCGAAATAGATAATATAAGTCAAAATATTATTAAACAATTAAACTTAAACGCAGGTACAGAAGACGGTTATACAGCTATGAACTTAGCAAAACAAAAAGATATTTTATTAAATATATTAGATATTATAACATTGATATTAACAGCTGTTGGGGCAGTATCATTAATTGTAGCTAGTCTTAGCATAATGACAGTAATGCTAGTATCCGTAACTGAAAGAACAAAAGAAATTGGTATTAAAAAATCTATTGGTGCTAGCAAAAAGAGTATAATATTAGAGTTTCTTATTGAAGCGGTAATATTATCATTTACAGGCTGTATAATCGGAATATTATTCGGACTAAGTGTATCATATTTAGGAGGATATATCTTAAATACAACTGTGGAAATTGATTTAAATATAATTATATTTACAATGATATTCTCAATAATTTCTGGAGTTGTTTTTGGTGTGTATCCAGCAATAAAAGCATCATCGCTACAACCAGTAAAAGCATTAAGGTATGACTAAGTTTTGTATTAGGAGAGCTAGTAAAATGAATTTAATAGACACACCGAATTTACCAACAAAGAGAGTAAAAAAGTTGCTAATTTCTGGAGAATATGAAGATTTAATAAAAGAAATAAACAGTTTAAAAATAAAAACGATAACAACATCAGCGTGTGAAAGCTTACCAGTAGGGGAGCAGTACCACGCTGATATGCAAGCGATACATATAGAAGATAAAATAATAGTACTTAAAGAATGCACAAACTTGCTTGATAAATTAAATAAATATAATGTAATGTATAGCAAAACAAACGTTGATATAAAAAGTAAATATCCTTATAACGTTTTACTAAATTGTGTAATATTAAAAGATTATGTAATACTAAATAGTAAAACTGTTTATAGTGAAATACTAGAAATTTGTGAAAAAATTAACAAAACAGTGGTTGATGTTAATCAAGGATATACTAAATGTTCTACAGCTATTATAAATGACAACGCTATAATAACAGCTGATAGTAGCATTTATAAAGCGTGTAAAAATCACAAAATAGATGTTCTTAAAATTGCTCCAGGATATATTAGTTTACCAAAATTTAATTATGGATTTATTGGTGGTTGTTGTGGGCTGATAGATAAAAATACATTGATATTTACAGGTAATATAAAAACTCATCCAGACTATAATAATATATTTGCATTCTGCAAAAATTATAATGTTGATTTTATATCGCTTACAAATAAAAATCTATTAGATGTTGGCGGTATAATTCCGTTATCATATGGATAAATTAGTATTTATCAGTAATTTGAAGGTTTGTCATATATATAGTTTTATAGAAAATAATGATTAGAAATTTTTTATTCCTCCCCTCAGTTATACAAAACATTTATTTTGTATAACTGATACAAAAATTATTTACCCTATTCTTTACGTTAATAGATATTAAAAATGGACATAGTATTTACACTATGTCCAAAATATTATACCAACTATAAATGTTTACAAACTTAAAAATTAGATTTGTGATTCTAAAAAGCTTTATCCTTTAATTTGAAAGACAGCTTTTGGTGCTTTGCATAATGGGCAAACCCAATCATCTGGTAAATCATCAAAATTTACATGCTCATCTTCATATACATATCCACATATTGGACATACATAAGTCAAATTATCTTCTGAGTTTTCGTCAATAGATTTTTCTGCAATATAAGTTGGAGCGTTTTTAGGCGCTTTACCTTTTATAACTTTATGATAGTAATCATATGTCATAGGTTTTTCAACTGCTTTATCGCTACCTGCTTTTATTTCTGCTAAAAACACTGTATGAGTTAATGTTTCTATGCTATTTATAACTTTACATAAAAACCAACAACAAATATTTTCACGAAGAACAGGTTGTCCTTCTCTTAAAACTTTATAATTTAAATTAGCTAATTTATCGGTATTTTTACCTGAACTAAATCCTAATGCTCCAATTACTGTCCCAGAAGTATTCTCAGATAATACAGAAACAGAAAACTCCCCTGTTGCTTTAATTCTTTCGTTTGTGTAGTTATCATGATTAACACTTACGGCTATTACCATGGGTTGTGCTGTAACTTGAAAAACTGTATTAACTATTGAAGCAGTTGGTCCATTCTCCCCTACTACACCAATCGCATACATCCCATATGATAAACTATTGAGAATTACTGAATTCATATTATTATACCTCCATATATACTCTTTTTAATATTATAGCATAAATAGAATATATAAAGCAACATAAATTTATAAATTTTAGACAATTTTGTACAAAAAAACTTGCCTGTATAAAAATACAAGCAAGTTATATATTGTTTTATAGATAAATTTAGATAACACCTTGAGCTATCATTGCATCTGCAACTTTCTCAAATCCAGCTATGTTAGCACCTACAACGTAGTTACCTTCAAAACCGTATCTCTTAGCAGCGTCAGCCATTTGACTGTAAATGTTAACCATAATGTTTTGTAGTTTAGCATCTACTTCTTCAAATGTCCAAGATAATCTCATTGAGTTTTGTGACATTTCTAATGCAGAAGTTGCTACACCACCAGCATTAGCAGCTTTACCAGGAGCAAATAAAACTTTGTTTGCTAGGAATACTTCTGTAGCTTCTAATGTAGAAGGCATATTTGCACCTTCACCTACAGCGATTACGCCGTTTTTAACTAAGTTTTCAGCACCAGTTTTGTCTAACTCGTTTTGTGTAGCACAAGGTAGAGCTACATCACAAGCTACTGACCAATCAAAAGCACCTACTGTGTATTTTGCATTTGGTCTGTAGTTAGTATATGTTGATAATCTTTCTCTTTTAACTTCTTTGATTTCTTTGATAGCATCTAAATCAATACCATCAGCATCATAAATCCAACCAGTTGAATCAGTCATTGTTACAACTTTAGCACCTAATTGAGTTGCTTTTTCTGTAGCATATATAGCAACGTTACCAGAACCAGACATGCTGATTGTTGTACCGTTAATATCTTTACCGTTTTGTTTTAGCATTTCTTCTACTAAGTATAATAATCCGTATCCAGTAGCTTCAGTTCTAACTAGAGAACCACCAAATTGTAACCATTTACCAGTTAAAACACCTTCGTATACGTTTTTGATTTTTTTGTATTGGCCAAACATATAACCGATTTCTCTTGCTCCTGTACCAATGTCACCAGCTGGAACGTCAGTATCAGCACCAATGTGACGAGAAAGTTCTGTCATAAAGCTTTGGCAGAAAGCCATAACTTCTCTATCACTTTTACCTTTAGGGTCGAAGTCAGAACCACCTTTACCACCACCGATTGGTAGACCAGTTAAAGCGTTTTTAAATATTTGTTCAAAACCTAAGAATTTAATTACACCTAGGTTAACAGATGGATGAAGTCTTAAGCCACCTTTATAAGGTCCGATAGCACTATTAAATTGTACTCTAAAACCACGATTAACTTGTGCTTTACCGTTATCATCAACCCAAGGAACTCTAAACATTACAACTCTTTCAGGCTCTGTAATTCTTTCAAGAATACTCTCTTGTTGATATTTTGGATTTTGCTCAAAAACAGGTGCTAATGATGTTAAAACTTCAGTAGCTGCTTGAATAAACTCAGGCTCATTACTGTTTTTAGCTTTTAGTAATTCTAATTGTTCGTTAACGTATGACATTTTAAAACTCCTCCTAATATTTGTTCACATAACATTTAAAAAATATACACATTAGTATATCTTTTCCGTTAATAATAGTAACATATAAGTTAAATGTTTGCAATATACAAAGTAAATTAATGTGTATTTACCCAATTTTAATTAATTTTTTATTGTAATTACTGTAAATAATAACAAAATTTTAATAAATATAATTCTTTTAAGTAAATATAAAATTGTGGTTTTGCAAGTTTGACCACAAATATTATCAAATAATATCAAATTTTATGTCAAAACAGTCTTGTGTTAATCACTTTTTGGAAAAATTAATCGTTTTACATTCATTTTTGTTATTTATAGCATTATTTAATCTTGATTATCATCTTAATTCTATTTTTTATCCAAAAATTATTTTAAATTTATTTGTTTTTTTATGTTTTTGGTATTGTCAATAAGTGTATATTAGTTTATAATAAAAGATGATTTTGTATTGTTAAAGTACAATTTAATATTTTAATTTTTTTAATTATTAGGAGGAGTTTTAAAATGGAAAGAACAAATATGATTTACGAGGGCAAAGCTAAGAGAGTTTACGCTACTTCTGATCCAGATTTATGTATTGTTTCTTATAAAGATGATGCTACTGCATTTAACGGTGAGAAAAAAGGCACTATCGTTGGCAAAGGTGTTGTTAACAACAGAATGTCTAATTTTATGTTTAAAAAACTAGAAGAAAAAGGCGTTAAAACTCATTTAGTTGAAGAAATAAACGACAGAGAAACTATAGTAAAAAAAGTTGAAATTATTTTACTTGAAGTAATTGTTAGAAATAAAGCAGCTGGAAGTCTTTCAAAAAGATTAGGTCTGCCTGAGGGCACACCAATGAAAACTCCAGTATTAGAATTTTGTTATAAAGATGACGATTTAGGTGACCCTATTGTTAACGAATATCATATTGAAGCAGCTGAAATAGCTACTAAAGATGAAGTAGCACAAATAAGCGAAATGGCTTTCAAAGTAAACGAGTTTATGATAGATTTCTTTAAAAGTGTTAACATAGACTTAATAGACTATAAATTAGAATTTGGTAGATATAAAGGCGAAGTTTTATTAGCTGATGAAATTTCTCCAGACACTTGCCGCTTCTGGGATGTTAATACTCAAGAAAAACTTGACAAAGACCGTTTCCGCAGAGATATGGGCGGAGTAGAGGAAGCGTATGCTGAAGTTATGAAGAGAATAGGTTTATAATTTTTGAAATTTGTAAACTTATAATCTAATTCGTATGTGAATTTTTATGAGGTGAAATTTTGAACAAAGACTTAAATGATTTTTTTAAGGAAGAGCTTCACGAAGAATGTGGTGTTTTTGGTATCTATAGTGATGGTACTACAAATTCTTCATACGCTGTTTACAACGGACTTCTTGCTTTACAACATCGTGGGCAAGAAAGCTGTGGTATTGCTATTAACGATAGTGGTATAATTAATTATCACAAAGATATGGGACTAGTTACTGAAGTTTTCAACAATAAAGTATTAGATAATTTGAACGGTGATATGGCTGTAGGTCATGTTCGTTATTCAACTGCTGGTGGCAGTGTTCGTGAAAATTCTCAACCACTTGTTATGAGATATATCAAAGGTGTTATTGCTATTGCCCACAATGGTAATTTAACTAATGCTTTGGAAATTCGCCGTGAACTGGAGTCCAGAGGTGCTATATTTCAAACTACAATAGATTCAGAAGTAATCGCTTATATGATTGCTCGTGAAAGAATAAACTCACACAGTGTAGAGGAAGCAGTTAATAGGGCTATGTATCATATTAATGGTGCGTATTCCCTACTTGTTATGAGTCCTAGAAAATTAATTGCAGCTAGAGACCCTCAAGGGTTTAAACCGCTATGTATGGGTAAGATTAATAATTCTGTAGTATTTGCTAGTGAAACTTGTGCTTTAGATGCTGCAGGTGCTGAATTTGTACGTGATATTGAACCAGGTGAAATTGTAGTAGTAGATGAAACTGGTATAACTTCAATTAAAAATCACTGTACAAAATCAAAGTCACTTTGTGTTTTTGAATATATATATTTTGCTAGAACTGATTCTGTTATTGACGGTATAAGTGTTTATGAAGCTAGAAAAGAAGCCGGTAGAATTTTAGCAAGGAGTTTCCCTGTTGATGCTGACTTAGTTATTGGTGTGCCTGAGTCTGGTATTGATGCAGCGATTGGCTATAGTGAAGAATCAGGAATACCTTATGAAAAAGGAATTGTTAAGAATAACTATATTGGGAGAACTTTTATTAAACCGTCCCAGACTGACCGTATGAATAGTGTTAAAATAAAATTAAATCCATTATGTACATCAGTTAAAGGTAAAAGAGTTGTTATGCTTGATGATAGTATTGTAAGAGGGACAACTTGTGATAGAATTGTTAAAATGCTAAAAGATGCTGGAGCAGCAGAAGTGCATTTACGAATAAGTTCACCACCTTTTATGCACCCTTGCTACTATGGTACAGATATACCATCATCTAACGAACTTATAGCTTGTAACCACACAATTGACGAAATTTGTAAAATTAGTGGTGCAGATTCTCTAGGATATTTACCAGTAGAAACTCTGGATAGTATGCTATTTAATAAAGATAATGGTTTTTGTGATGCTTGCTTTACAGGTAATTATCCTGCACAAATAACTACTCAAATGTTGGCAGGTAAAGAACGTGGTGGAATGAATTTTAATACTTGTGCAGGTACTAAGAAAATTTAAATCATTTGAAAGGATAAGGATTTTAAATTATGAAAGATGTTTATGAATCTCCCCTATCTTCAAGATATGCTAGTAAAGAAATGAAATATCTATTTTCTCCTGATATGAAATTTAGAACTTGGAGAAATTTATGGATTGCTTTAGCAGAAGCTGAAATGGAGTTAGGTTTACCTATTACTCAATCCCAAATAGATGAATTAATAGCTTCTAAAGATGATATTAATTACGATGTTGCTGCTAAACAAGAAAAATTAGTTCGTCATGATGTTATGGCACACGTATATGCTTATGGTACTCAATGCCCTACAGCTAAAGGTATAATTCATCTAGGTGCTACTTCTTGTTATGTCGGAGATAATACAGATGTAATTATTATGACTGAGGCTTTAAAACTTGTAAGAGATAAAGTTATAACTACAATTAAAGAATTATCTATTTTTGCTGAAAAATATAAAGATTTACCTACTTTAGCGTTTACTCATTTTCAACCAGCTCAACCTACTACTGTTGGAAAACGTGCTACTTTGTGGATTCAAGATTTACTTATGGATTTAGAAGATATAGAGTTTCAATTATCAAAAGCTAAACTTTTAGGCTCTAAAGGAACTACAGGTACACAAGCAAGTTTCTTAGAACTTTTTGATGGTGACCACGAAAAAGTTAAAGCAGTTGATGATAAAATAGCTCAAAAAATGGGTTATAGTGGCTGTTTTAAAGTATCAGGACAAACTTATTCAAGAAAATTAGATTATCAATTTTTATCAATATTAAGTGGCATTGCTCAAAGTGCTGCTAAATTTTCAAACGATATTAGACTTCTTCAACATCTAAAAGAGATTGAAGAGCCATTTGAAAAAAATCAAATAGGTTCTTCTGCTATGGCTTACAAAAGAAATCCTATGAGAAGTGAAAGAATAGCATCTCTTGCAAGATACGTTATTGCAGATGCATTAAATCCTGCTATGACAATGTCTACACAATGGTTTGAAAGAACACTTGATGATTCTGCTAATAAACGAATTAGTGTAGCTGAAGGATTTTTAGCAATAGATGGAATATTAAATCTATATGCAAACGTAGCTGATGGATTAGTTGTATATCCAAAAGTAATTGAACAAAGACTTAGAAAAGAATTACCTTTTATGGCTACAGAAAACATTATGATGGACGCTGTTAAACTTGGTGCAGATAGACAAGTTTTACATGAAAGAGTAAGAGTTCATTCTATGGAAGCATCTAAAGTAATAAAAGAAGAAGGCGGAGAAAATGATTTACTAGAAAGAATTGCAAATGATAAAGCATTTGGCGTTACATTAGAGCAATTAAATTCAATTATTTCTCCAGAAAAATATGTTGGACGTGCTTGTGAACAAACATCTGAGTTTTTAGCAGAAGATGTAACTCAAGCGTTAGCACCATATAAAGATATGGAAATTGAAAAAACAGAAATAACTGTTTAACTCTCTTATTACTGAGTTTAAGTCGTGTTTTTTCACCGATTTTAATATTAAAATTAATTTATGCAAGGTAAATTGTTAATTTGCCTTGCAAAACTTATTTTTTTTTGATATTCTTATATAGTTAATCAATAATTTACATAATAAAATTTTAGAGGAGTGTTCAATATGGTAAAAGCTATTGTTGGTGCAAACTGGGGTGACGAAGGTAAGGGTAAAATTACTGACGTTTTAGCGGCTGAATCTGATATAGTTATAAGATTTCAAGGTGGTAGCAATGCTGGTCACACTATTGTAAATAATTACGGAAAATTTGCCTTACATCAATTACCATCTGGTGTGTTTCATAATCATATTACAAATATTATCGGAAATGGTGTTGCATTAAGTGTTGAAAACTTTGTAAAAGAAATGGCATCTCTAAAAGAGAGAGGTGTTCCTGCTCCAAGAGTTTTAATCTCTGATAGAGCTCAAATTGTTATGCCTTATCATATTGACTTTGACTGCTATGAAGAAGAACGTCTTTCTTCTAAAAGTTTTGGTTCAACTAAATCTGGTATAGCTCCATTTTATTCTGATAAATTTTCAAAAATCGGATTTCAAGTAAATGAGCTTTACGATGATATGGATTGCTTAAAAGAAAAAATAGCTAGTGTTTTAGAAATTAAAAATGCTACTTTAAAAAATCTGTATAATAAAGAACCTATTACTGTAGATGAAATTTTTAATAAGTTAATGGAGTATAAAGTTCAAATTGAACCTTATGTTGCTGATACTTTTGATTACTTATATAATGCTATTAAAGAAGGAAAAAATGTATTACTAGAAGGTCAATTAGGTGCGTTAAAAGATACAGATTTTGGTATTTACCCTATGGTTACATCTTCTAACACTATTGCAGGATACGGTGCTGTTGGTGCTGGTATTCCTCCGTATGAAATTAAAGATATTATCACAGTAGTAAAAGCTTACTCAAGTGCTGTTGGCGCTGGTGAGTTTGTTAGTGAAATTTTCGGTGAAGAAGCTGACGAGCTTAGACGTCGTGGTGGTGACGGTGGTGAATACGGCGCTACTACTGGTAGACCTCGTAGAATGGGTTGGCTTGATTTAGTAGCTACTCGCTATGGTTGTAGAGTTCAAGGGACAACTAAAATCGCTTTCACAGTTTTAGATGTTTTAGGTTACTTAGATGAATTACCTGTTTGTGTTGGTTATGAACTAGACGGTAAAGTTATTGATACTTTCCCATCAACTACAAAGCTTAAAAGATGTAAACCTATTTTAAAAGTGCTACCAGGTTGGAAATGTGATATTTCACATATAAGAAACTATGATGATTTACCAGAAAACTGTAAAAATTACATTGAGTTTGCTGAAAAAGAAATAGGTTTACCTATTAAAATTGTTTCTAACGGAGCATCAAGAGATAACATTATTTATAGATAATTAACGAATTAATATTTTAAGGAGCTTCTGAAATTTATGAATATAAAAAATGAAACTGTTTTAGTTATGGATTTTGGTGGACAATATAGTCAGCTTATTGCTAGGCGTGTACGTGAGCATAATGTCTACTGTGAAATTAAATCTTATAAAACAACAGCTAAAGAAATTTTAGATAATGAATATAAAGGTATCATTTTTACTGGTGGTCCAAACAGTGTTTATGAGGAAAATGCACCAAAGTGTGACCCTAAAATATTTGAGTGTGGAATTCCAGTTCTAGGTATTTGTTATGGTGCTCAAATGATGGCAAATGTTTTAGGTGGAGTAGTTGAAAGTTCAGATGTTAAAGAGTACGGCAAGACAAATGTAAATTTCAAAAATGATAACCCATTGTTTGAAAACATAAGTGACGAGTCAATCTGCTGGATGAGTCACACTGACTACATATCTTCCCCACCATCTGGTTTTCATATTGTTGCACATACTCCTGTTTGTCCTGTTGCTGCTATGATTAATTTGGATAAAAACCTATGTGCAGTTCAATTTCATCCAGAGGTATCTCATACAGTTCAAGGACAAACAATGTTACATAATTTTTTATATAATATGTGTAAATGTAGCGGTAATTGGAAAATGGATAGTTTTGTTAGTGACACTATTCAAAGACTTAAAAATGATATTGGTGATAAAAAAGTTGTTTGTGGACTTTCTGGTGGTGTTGATTCATCAGTAGCGGCAGTAATGGTGCATAAGGCAATTGGTAAAAACCTTACTTGTATTTTTGTAGACCATGGCTTGCTTAGAAAAAACGAGGGTGACGAAGTAGAAACAATCTTTAAAAAACAATTCGATATGAACTTAATTAGAGTAAATGCTCAAGATAGATTTTTATCAAAGCTTAAGGACATTTCAGACCCTGAAACAAAGAGAAAAATTATAGGTGAAGAGTTTGTTAGAGTCTTCGAAGAAGAAGCTAACAAAATTGGTAAAGTAGATTTCCTATGCCAAGGTACAATTTATCCCGATGTAGTTGAAAGTGGAAAAGGCGAAGCAGATGTGATTAAAAGTCATCATAACGTAGGCGGGTTGCCAGATGATATTACTTTTGGTTTAGTGGAGCCTTTAAGGGACTTATTTAAAGATGAAGTAAGAAAAGCTGGTTTAGAACTTGATATCCCAGAATTTCTTGTATGGCGTCAGCCATTCCCAGGACCAGGATTAGCTATAAGAGTTATGGGCGATATCACATCTGAGAAGTTAGATATTTTAAGAGAAGCAGATGCGATTTTCAGAGAAGAAATAGCAATTGCAAATCTTGATAGAGAAATAAACCAATATTTTGCTGTTCTAACAAATGTTAAAAGTGTTGGAGTTATGGGTGATAGTAGAACATACGACAATACAATTGCTTTAAGAGGAGTAACAACAAATGACTTTATGACTGCAGAGTTTGCACAAATTCCATATGAAGTTTTAGGTAAAGTTTCTGTAAGAATAATTAATGAAGTAAAAGGAATTAATAGAGTAGTATATGATATAACAAGCAAACCACCAGCAACTATAGAGTGGGAGTAACGCTCAGTGGCTTTGGTATGCAATTAATATACATAAAATATACGAAAAACACGCAAAACAGCAGATATTTTGCGTGTTTTATGCATTTTTATGATAGTTTATGCATTATTATTTATCTATAAATTGCCAGTGATATGATGATGTTATAATAGGACTAAATTAGATAATCACTGAAAACACAGCGAT
>CAYJGB010000019.1:0-35025 GCA_964369405.1 uncultured Eubacteriales bacterium | reverse complement strand
TGCCGACAAGGTAAACCTTGCCGACAAGACCTTGAGGCTTTGCCTCAAACTCCACAATTTTTTGAAAAAAATTGAGTAAAACTTTTATGTTGTTAACGATTAAAGTGTGATGGAAAATTGAGTAAAACTTTTATGTTGTAACGATTAGAGTTTGTACTAAAAAATTGAGTAAAACTTTTACTTTGCTAACAATTAAAGTGTAATAAAAAATTGTCAAAAATTTTACATTTTTGTTATTTAAAATACTTTACGCCACTTTCAAATATCTTTTGGTCTTTTTCGAATGGTACATTCTTATATAAATCATTTCCTTTACGCTCTGAATGTCCCATTTTTCCAAATACTCTGCCGTCACTGCTTGTTATTCCCTCAATTGCACATATAGAACCATTTACATTGTATTCTATACTATCTGACGGTACTCCGTTTAAATCTACATATTGAGTTGCTATTTGTCCGTTCTCTATTAATGTTTTTAACATATCATCATTTACTACAAATCTACCCTCACCATGTGATACTGGCACTGCAAATACATCGCCTACATTTACACTAGATAACCATGGTGATTTTACTGAAGTTACTCTTGTATATGCCATATGTGATATATGCCTACCTATTGAGTTAAATGTAAGTGTTGGGTCACTTTCTTTAATGTCTGTAATTTCTCCGTATGGCACTAACCCTAATTTTATTAACGCTTGGAAACCATTGCATATACCTAACATTAAACCATCACGATTTTTCAAAAGCTCGTTTACTGCGTTTGCTATTCGTGGATTTCTAAATGTTGTCGCTATAAATTTACCTGAACCATCAGGCTCATCACCACCACTAAAACCACCTGGTAACATAATCATTTGTGATTGATTTATTATCTTTTCCATTTGATTTATCGTTTCTTCAACATCTTTTGGTGTTAAGTTTTTAACTATTAATATTTCTGGGTCTGCCCCTGCTTTTTCAAAAGCTCTAGCAGTGTCCACTTCGCAGTTAGTACCAGGGAAAGCCGGTATAAACACTTTTGGTCTAGCTACTTTTATCAAAGGAGATTTTGTATTTTTTTCTGTATATAGTGGTATATCTTGGCTAACTTTTGGACAATCAGCTTTTGTAGGGAATACTTTTTCTAATTTTTCTGTCCAGTTTTCTATTAATGTATCTATTTCTATCTTATCTGTAATTATATCAATGTATGTGTTTTGAGTTGTTTTACCTAGTGGATATTGTAAAATTTTATCGTCTAGTACCGCACCGTTTGCAAGTTCTAATATCAAGTCACCTGCAAGTGGAGAATATAATTCTTTTGCAGTAAGCTCTTTATCAAAAGTAAAACCTATTTTGCTACCAAAGCTCATTTTACAAACACAAGCAGCAACGCCACCTTCTTTATTTACAGTAGCAGATAAAACTTGTCCACTTTCTATTAATGCATATACAGCGTTATACATTTCTATCAACTTATCCCAATTAGGCATTTGAGAATTATTATCCTTTGGAACAGGAACATATATAACATTAGAATTTGTATTTTTAAATTCTGCTGATATTGTTTTAGATGCTTTAGTCATAGCTACAGCAAAACTTACTAAAGTAGGAGGTACATCTAAATCTTCGAAAGAACCAGACATACTATCTTTACCACCTATAGATGGTATACCTAATTTCATTTGAGCAACCATAGCACCTAAAAGGGCAGCTGCAGGTTTACCCCAACGCTCAGGATTGTTGTGTAAACGTTCAAAATACTCTTGGAAAGTAAGTCTTGAAGTTAGAGGGTTTGCTCCAACGCTTAAAAGTTTTGAAAGCGACTCTACAACAGCGTAAGCAGAACCATGGAAAGGGCTAAAGCGAGAATTAGCAGGGATAAACCCATAACTCATAGCAGTAGCGTCATCAGTTTCGCCTTTAAGTAGTGGAATTTTAGCAACCATTCCCTCTTGTGGTGTAAGTTGATATTTGCCACCAAAAGGCATAATTACAGTAGATGCACCGATACTTGCATCAAAGCGTTCACAAAGTCCTATTTGAGAACAAACTTCTAATCTGTTTAAGTTTTTAGTGAATGCATCTTTAGTAGATAAATTTTCCAATACTTTTGGCACTTGTGTAGTGTAATTATCATCTGGGTTAGGTGCTTTGATGTATGCATCTGCCTTACCTGTTACACCATTTGTATCTAAAAATTCTCTGCTTAAATCTACTATCTTATCGCCTCTCCAATTCATGGTTAAGCGTGGTGTTGCATCTACTACCGCTACTGCTGTAGCATTTAAGTTTTCTTCTTTTGCTAAACTTATAAATTTATCTACATCTTTTTTATCTAGCACTACTGCCATTCTCTCTTGAGATTCAGAAATAGCAAGTTCTGTGCCGTCTAATCCCTCGTATTTTTTTGTAACTTTATCTAACTCTATTGTAAGCCCTGCTGCAAGCTCTCCTATCGCAACGCACACTCCACCTGCTCCAAAGTCGTTACAACGTTTTATCATTGTAGATACTTCTTTATTCCTAAATAATCTTTGTATTTTTCTCTCTGTCGGTGGGTTTCCTTTTTGTACTTCTGCTCCACAAGTTTCTATCGACTCTGCTGTGTGTGCTTTCGATGAACCTGTAGCTCCTCCACAACCATCTCTGCCAGTTGCTCCACCTAGTAATACTATTACATCTTCTGGGCTTGGTACTTCTCTTATTACATTTTCTTTTGGAGATGCTCCTATTACTGCACCTATTTCCATTCTTTTTGCAACATATCCACTGTCATAAAGTTCTTGTACTTGTCCTGTTGCAAGTCCTATTTGGTTACCATATGAGCTGTATCCTTGTGCTGCTCCCGTTGTTATTTTTCTTGATGGTAATTTTCCAGCCATTGTATCTTTAAATGGTATTGTAGGGTCGCCACTTCCTGTAACTCTCATAGCTTGATACACATATGCCCTACCTGACAACGGGTCTCTTATTGCACCACCTAAACAAGTAGCAGCCCCACCAAATGGCTCAATCTCTGTTGGGTGATTATGTGTTTCGTTTTTAAATTGTACTAGCCACTTTTCTTCTACTCCATCTATTGTAACTGGTACTTCTATCGAGCAAGCATTAATCTCTTCGCTTACATCTAAATCAGGAATTTGTCCTCTTTTTCTTAAAAGTTTCATTCCCATAAGTGCCATATCCATTAAAGATACATCTCTTGTAGTATCTTTACCATATACTTCATCTCTTGCATCATAGTATGCTTTTAGTGCTTCTTCTATTACTTGTGTTAATGCACCTTTTTCAATCTCTATGTTTTCTAGTCTTGTTAAAAATGTAGTATGTCTACAGTGGTCAGACCAGTATGTGTCTATTACTCTAAGTTCTGTTACACTAGGCTCTCTTTTTTCTGTATCTCTAAAATATACTCTACAAAATTCTAAGTCTGCAAGTGTCATTGCAAAACCCATAGAATTATAATATTCTTTCATTTCTTCTTCTGTGTATGATATAAAACCAGTTATTCTTTTTACATCTTCTGGTACTTGCACTGGTATTTTAAGTGATGTTGGCTTTTCTAAAGAGGCTATTCTTGATTCAACAGGATTTACTAAGTAATCTTGAATTTTTATAAAATCCTCTTGAGTAATATCGCCTGCAATAGCTATAACTTTTGCTGTTAATACGTCTGGTCGCTCCCCTTGAGTTAAAAGCGATACGCATTGTGCTGCACTATCTGCTCTTTGGTCATATTGCCCTGGTAGATATTCCATTGCAAAAACTTTATAGTTTTCATCAATAGGCATAGTTTCCCTATATGTTAAATCTTGATTAGGTTCAGAAAAAATAGTTACCTCTGCTTTTGCAAACTCCTCTAGTGATATTCCAGATACGTCATATCTATTAGCAAGTCTTAAATCGGTGATTTGTTTAAGCCCTAAATTATGTCTTAAATCCCACATCATTTGAGTAGCCTCTACATCAAAACCTTTTTTCTTTTCGGTAAAAATTCTAATAACATCTGACATTTTAAAACCCCCGTACAAAAATTTTATTTCGATTTTAATTCTACCATAACAAAAGTAATTTTACAATTAAAAACTTGATTTTATATAAGTATTAGAATGAAAATTAGTAATTTTATTTTTATTGACTATAATAGAAATGTAAACTATACTATGAATAGATAAAAATATAGTGTTAAGGATAGATTTTATGAAAACATTTAAGCCGTCAAGCGAATATATAAAAATATGGAGAATAAGAGCAACTGGTTTATTAATTTTAGTTGCATTTTTGTCTGGGTTTTTATATGTTTTTATGCCAGTTTTGGCTTTAACATTAGGAGTGGTGAGTATCGTATCGTATCCTATATATATGTTTATATATCTTCCAAAGCTATATAAAAACTACTGCTACACTATAGAAGATGAATGTATAACAGTAGTAAAAGGATTTATATTTTATAAGCATATTAAATTAGACTTTAAGAAAATTCAATTTGCACAAGAAATACAGTCACCTATACAAAGAAGAAAAAAATTATATTCTTTAAATTTATATACAGCTGGTTCAAAATTATTTATAGATTGTATATCAAGGGCAGATATTCAGCTCATAAAGAAAAGCATAGAGAAATTTAACTGAAAGGTGTTTATAAATTGAGTAGTAAAGTAGATTTGAGCAAAGGGAAAAGGAGAATATACAAACGTACTCACCCATATACAGTGTTTACGTCACTTTATCGTTTTGCATTTTTGCTTATTATTCCAGTAATTCAGAGTTTACTTTACAATCCAACTAACATATTAGCAACTATTACAAACTTAGGATTTAATATATTATTTATAATAATCATAGTGTTTTTTGCTTTTATGGACTATGAAAGAACATTTTATAGTTTATCAAAAAACAATCTGCATTTAAAAAAAGGTTATTTTCTAAAGAGAAAAAACACTATTCCGTATAATAATATAACATCTGTACTAGTCTATAAAAACGTGTTACCAGCAATTTTTAACTGTGCAAGAATTTATATTGACACTGCTGGTGTAATAAAGAAAAAAAACGATTTTTATATTTTACTAACTTACAAGCAAACATTAGCAGTAATGAAATCAATTTTTAAAGTATCAAAAAATTATGATTACAAATATAAGAGTTCAATTTTCAGAATATTTATAATGGCACTAACATGGTCTAATTCTATAACAGGATTGCTTATTTTTGCACCATTTGTCAGAAATTCTGGTGCAATTTTAGGACAAGAGTACAGCGAGCATTTATATGACGGCGTAAATATAGCAGTATATATAGCGTCCATTGGGTTGCCACCAACAACAGCCTATATAGCAGGTATATTAGTATTTGGTTATGTAGTAGCATTAGTAGTGCAAATATTTAGATATGGAAGATTTTCGTTTGAGATATACGATAAAGTGTTGTTTATAAAAAGAGGATTAATTGGAAGAGCGATATTTGCAACTAATATAGAACATATAAACTCTATAACAATAAAGCAGAGTATACTTATGTTATTATTCAAATTAAAAAGTGTGTATATCAACACGATAGGAGTCGGAAAGACAAAAGGGGATAAGAGTTTATTAATAGCAGTAGAGAACAATAAAAAGTTAGAAAAAATATTATGTAATGTGTGTAGCGATAAAGAAGATGTTATAAGAGAAATCCGACCACAATTAAAAAGATTAATAAGTTTTCTATTATTACCACTATTGTGTTTAGGACTAGCTTTTCCAGTATATAAAATTTTACTTGATGTTGGTGTACTAATAGAGATATTAGATTTAAGTTTAATATTATTTGTATTTTTAATGGTTGTGTGGTTAATATTTAGAATAGTAGCATACAAAAAAACAAAACTTGTTATGACTACATCTGGATATATATCTACAGGATTTGTAAGAATGAATATAATAGAAAATAGAATTAAAAGCGATAAAGTACAACAAATAGAAATAAGACAAAGTATAATGCAACAGATTACAAAGAGTGCACATATAATACTATATATATACGGAGAAAAGAAAACAAAATATATAGTAAGACACTTAGAGTATGATAATGCGATAAAATTTATAGCACAAAATAGTAAATAACGGGGCTATCGCACATGAGTAACATCATCTGTGACAGCCCCATTAAAATTGTTGTTTTAAACAGTTAAGCTTTTATTCTATTTTAAAAACAATTGTAAATACTATTTCATTCCCTGTTTTACTTTCTGCTGATATTTTAGCATTATGTTTATCGCATATGGCTTTGGCTATAGATAGACCAATACCAAAACTTTTACTTTCGCTATTTCGTGAATCATCTTCTCTGTAAAATCTTTCGAACCAATTATTATGAGTTCCGATTTCTATTGAATCGCATGGATTTTCTATAGTAAAAATTACTTTTTTATTTTTTTCGTATAGGCTTACAAAGATAGTACCTCCACTAGTGGTATACTTTATAGCATTTTCTGTCAGTACAGATAATAGATTATATATCGCTTTTTCATCACCATATATTATCATATTGTCTGTTACATCACCGTCTATAGTTAAATTGTTACTATATATAGTTGGTGAAAAATTGTTTGTTACTCTTTTTACTGTATCTGTTAGTGAAAAATTCTCTTTATTTAATTTAACGCTATCCTCATCTAGTCTAGTTAATGAAATTAAATTTTCCACAAGATTATTTAATCTATCAACTTGATTTTTTATGCTATCGGTCCATTCAGTTTCTCCATTATCTATCTCTATAACATCACAATCTGCATTTATAATTGCGAGTGGTGTTTTAAACTCATGACTAACATCAGTTATAAACTGTTTTTGCCTTTGATGGCTTTGTGCTATCGGAGATACAACTTTTTTAGAAAATACAATCGATAATATAAAAATCAATATAAGAGCAATAAACAATACGATTACAGAATAAAATAAATAGTTGTAAAAGTTAAGTAGTTCTTGTTCTATGTCCAGAAAGATATATGTTTTCCTATCATTTTCCTCTATAACTATATATCTAAACTCATCTATTGTACCATTATCAGAGCTGCTTTTGTTCGTCTTATCTACATAATCCATTGCATCTTGTGCAGATATGTAAGAGATGTTTTTTGTGTCTATCTTTTCAACGTTTTCATCTTCATCAATTATTACTTCAAAAAATCTAGTTGTATATGCTATTTCCTTAGATATTTGTGGTCTAGGTCTAAAGTTGTTTTTTTCTTTTAAATCATCATCAGCTATCATATTTAAAACTAAGTCAGCTTTATTAATCATAGAAGTATAATTTACAATATTTATTGTAATAGCTATAGAAATCATTACTATTACACTAATTAATGTTGTAAAAAAAACGAATTTCTTTTGAAGTTTTTTAAGCATTTGAATCCTCCAAAGTGTACCCTGTGTTTCTAATTGCTTTAATTTTTATTGTTGAATTTATAGTGTTTAGTTTTTTTCTAAGATACGATATATATACCCATACTACATTTAAATCTGTATCGCTATTATATCCCCAAATTTTATCCATAAACTGTTCAGTAGGTATAACGTGATTTTTGTTAATCAATAACATTTCTAACATTTGATACTCTTTCCCAGAGATTTTTATTGAATTTTCATCTGTATATAAATCAAAAGTTTTTTGATTTAAACTTATATCTCCAAATGTTAGTATTGATGTGTTACTTGTAGTTTCACTTCGTGTTATTGCTCTAATTCTTGCTAAGAGCTCCTTTATATCGAACGGTTTAGTTAGATAATCATTTGCTCCCAAGTCAAGCCCCGTTACTTTATCATCTATTTGTGATTTTGCTGTAAGCATTATTACAGGTATATAGTTGCCTTCTTCTCGTATTGTTTTAAGTACAGTTAAGCCATCGATTTTAGGCATCATAATATCTAAAATCACAGCGTCATAATTCTCAGCTTCAAGATAATCAAGAGCCTCTTCTCCGTTATAAACGGCGTCAACTGAATAGTTATAATGTTTAAGTATTTTAACAAGTGCATTAGATAGTGCTTTTTCATCTTCGCATAATAAAATTCTCATAAATATCACCTCAATAGCAATTATAAAAATGTATGTTTAAATGTACTTTAAAAATTGTAATAAAATGACGTATTGTTTATTTTTATTTTCATATAATAAATTAATACTTAATAGTAAAATTTGTAGATTTAAATTGATTATAACATAGCAAGATAACAATGTAAAACAAATTTCAAAAGAACAATTATAATTGATTTATTTTATATAAATAAAAACTTAAACTTTAAAGTAGATTTAAGTTTTAAGAATTATAATCTAGTTAACACTTTAAGTGTTGTACAAATTAAATTATATTTTTAGAGGTGATATTGTGTTTAATAAAATCAAATATATAATAAGATGTATATTTAAAATGGATTTTTCTAAACTATTTGAAGCAGTAAAGGAAGCAAGCGAAATTTGCAATAAGAATGTAATAGTTGTGTTCTTTGATATAGTATATTGTGGTTTAGCTTACGGTTGTGGATATAAAGATTACTTACTTTACGAATTTTATAGCCTAACAAGAGAACAAAGAAAAACATATATAACAAGAGGTATAAATAATAATTTTGTAAAGAAATTGAATAACGCAAGTAGTTATAGAAAATTTGACAATAAAAATGAATTTCTAAAGATATTTGAAGCGTATATAGGCAGAAAATGGCTTTTTACTCAAGGGCTAAATTTTGAGGAATTTGAAAAATTTGTTGCTAAAAAGAAAGAAATAATTATCAAGCCAAATAACGGTAGTTGTGGCGTAGATGTGGAAAAAATCACGATAAAAGAATATAAGAGTGTAAAAGATTTGTATGACTATATAATGAAAAAGTCACCAATGATAATAGAAGAGGTGATAGAGCAACACGAGGATATTAATGATATAAACCCATATTCCGTAAACACCATGAGGATAACTACAATTAAAGGAAATATAGTATATAGTTTTATAAGGATAGGAAATAGCAAAAAACCAATAGATAATATAAATGCTGGAGGAATGGCAGCACCAATAAATATAAAAACAGGAATAATAAGCGGTGTAGGATACGATAAAAATATGCAAACATACGAAGAACACCCAATTACTAATTTTAAAATTGAAGGAGTGCATATACCTTATTGGAAAGAAACAATAAAATTAGTAAAAGAAATATCAAAAGTAATACCAGAAGTAGGTTATGTAGGGTGGGATATAGCAATCACCCCACAAGGGCCAGTATTGGTAGAGGGAAACTGTCACCCTGGACACGATATTTTACAGTTGCCAGCACATACACCAAACAAAACAGGCATGTTACCAGAGTTTAACAAACATATAAATTGTTTGACACTGGCATAAATTACAGCTTATATCCTTTCTTTTCTAATTAAAATAGATTGATTCTCCACAAGAATAGGACTATCGCCAATGATTAATTTCATTGGCGATAGTCCTATTTATAGTATATATTATTTGAAACAAAAAAAACTTACTTGCACAAATCTTTTAAATTATCTATAGCAATTTTTGCTTCCCTCGCTTTAAAAACACCAGTTCCAGACACTGCTATATCAACACCTGCTAAATGAGTTTTCTCGATTGTGCTCTCGTTTATTCCTCCATCAGCTTCAATTAAAACACTTAGTTGCCTTTTATTTATCTCTTCTTTTAAGTTTGTTACTTTACTTAACATATCCTCCATAAATGACTGCCCACCAAAACCAGGCTCTACTGTCATTATTAACACCATATCTATCATATCTAGGTATGGCAAAACCTCTTTGTAAGAGGTTTTAGGCTTTATTACTAATCCTGCTTTAACTCCATGCGATTTTATTTTTTCTATTGTCTTTTTAATATCTGATTTTGCTTCAATATGAAAAGTTATAATATCTGCTCCAGCATTTACAAAATTATCAATATAATCATATGGGTGGTCTATCATTAAATGAACATCAAATAATAGTTTAGTGTGCTTTCGTGCAAACGCTATTATGTCTGGTCCAAATGTTATGTTTGGCACAAAATGCCCGTCCATTACATCTAAGTGTAAATAATCTGCTCCCGCTTCTTCCATTCTTTTTACTTCATAAGAAATATTAGAAAAATCACAAGCTAGTAACGATGGTGCTATTTTCATTTTAATCACTCCGATTGATATTTTATATTTTCCTTAATAATGGGGCTATAACTGTTGCAACAGCCCAAAATCCAACGTATAAGAACAACTCAAAAGCTCCAAGACCTGAAAGCCCTGCTGTCAGTGCAATAATCGATATTAATATTAATCCTAAAATTATTGATACACTTTGTATAGCAATTGCAATCGAGATGTTATTTTTAATTTTTATACAGCTTGTAATTGCTCTAATCAGTGAGTATGCTCTACCTCTAGTTGCAATATAACTTATTGACTCTTCCTCTCTTACAGACATCTCTTCTTTACAAATATTAGATAAGTCAGTTGGAAGAATTTTAACACTACGGTAAAACAAATTAAAGTCCTTTGATATGCTTTCTTGAGTTATATTAGGGTCAGTTGTGCTTACAAGTAGAGTAATACCAGCATTTTCAAGATGTCTTAACTCATCAATAACACTCTTGGTAGTTTTATAGTTTGTAATCAACATTGCAATAACATTACCTGAACTAGCTATATAAGTCACCTTATAACGCTCTCTGTCTTTGTTTCTCTCCTCGTAATCGACGCTTGGTAGATTGATTTTATATTTTTTCATAAGTTCTCGATTACCTATTAAAATACGTTCTCCATTTACCCAACTTAATAGACCCATACCGTCCTCGTACTTAACAGTGTCTACATGAGGTAGTTGTACATTTTTGTCTGTTATAATCTCCTCAAACATATATGTAAGTGAAGTATTTGCCATTTTTAAGACAGCAGATACTTTAACAAATGCCTTATCTGCTCTAATATTATCAAATATTTTAACAGCAATTAATTCTACTTTACCTCGAGGGTATAATTCTCTTGCATCGACCATAATAGCATTAGTGTCACCAAACTCTTTTACAGCAGGGTATCCTACTATCATAGAGTTTAATTTAACGGCTTTTTTGCATAATCTTTTCATCGGTAAGTTAACAGCAAGTAAGCTACAAACTGGAATAGCTACGCATAAAACAGCAGACATAGCAGAAGTTGCATCTTCTGGATTATTATAAACTATGCCGTAAACAATTGCAATTACTATAGCTAAAGCAGTGCAAATTGGTGCAAATCTAGCTGCCATAGTTTGGCTAGGGTCTGGTGTGTATGAAAGCTTTAAAAAGTTACTTAAAAATTTTGTTCTTCTTTGGTAAGCAATAATAGGTTTAGTTGCCTTTGTGTCTGCAATCATTTTTTCTGCTGTTTTAGTTTTCTCAAGTGTTTTAGCTGTATATTTTCTGTTTTCAGATGATAAAAAGTTAAAGTTATCTTTAATTCTAAGTTGGACAACAGCCTTACCTAAGCTATTTAAGAATAAAGCAAAAAGTACAATAGGCAAATATAAGTTTCTTTCGAGAGTGAAAAAAGCTTGTGAATCGAATATAGAAATAATACTTTGAGCAAACACAGCTACTGAAGCTACAGCTACAGCAGTATCTTCATTACCTTTAAACCATATAAGAGGTTTAAGCCCGTTGAAGAACGCAGTATGACATATGCTAATACCTAGAACAAGCAATAACACATTTACAATACTAACCATAATATCAGCATTAGGAACGTTGTTAACGATTAATTCTGGAGTATATTTTTGTAGCATAGTAAGAGTTATAGAAAAAGCGAAAATAACGCCTGTAATAATACTTTTGATAATAAGATTTCTAGCGATAATATTAATTTCAGCTCTTACAGACCTTGTGTCTTGAGAACGTTCATAGTCTTCAACAACTTCTTCTTTTTCTTCTTTAAAGCTTGCAAAATCTGCATATTCATCTACATTTCTATAGCTTCCAAAAAGTTTTTCTTTAATAGTTCTATGCTCGTCTTCCTTTTCTGGTGTATAAGGCTTGTTAGAATAAGATTGATTTTTATTATTATCATTCTTTTTGACATTGACTTTGCTCTCTTGCTCATCAGTAGATGATTTTTGAACTTTTTCTTTTTTCAGTTCTTCTTTTACATAAAAATCAAATTCTTTTTTTATTGAACTTGCTATTTTATCTGAAGCTAATGTTATTTTATAAACATCAGTTTCGTACACGTATTCAGGCACTTTTTGCCCGTTTATTACTAATTTTTGCAAATCTTCTTCGCTTAATTTCTTCGCACTTGGTTTTTCAAAAAGAAGACTGCTTCTAATTTCGTTTATTTTACTCTTAGTCTGTTTTTTAGATTTTTTATTATCTGGTTTATCTTCAATTAGCTTGCTAGCATCTTTTTTTACATCTTTTGCTATTGGAATGTTCATAACAGGAACTTTATATGCTTTGTTTGATGTATCTCTATCATCAGTTTTGTTCTCTGTTTTTTCACTTTTTACAGGTTTATCGGTTTTTGTCTTATCTCTATTATCAACTTGTAATTGCTCCATTACATCATCTTTATATGTAGGAATGTCTTCTAATACAATTAAATTTTCATCTGGAGCGTACTCATCAGACTTATCATTAATAAAGTCTAAGAAAATTCTAAATCTTGATTTAAAACTATTGTCAATAGGTTGAGTTCCTTTATTAGCTTTTAGTGCATTTGAACTTAATGTTTCCTCTAGTTTACGTTGTTTAATTAATTTTTTCTCTTCGTTTATTTGCTGTTTAATCAATTTTTTTTGACGCTTTTCAGCTTTTTTTATAGCTTTCTCTAGTTCTTTTTTAGTAAGAGAAATAGTGTAATTTATATTTTGGTTTGTGTCATTTTCACCTTTAGTTGCGTTTATTGGTTGCTGTGTAGAGTTTTCAGAGCTTTCTTGTGTTTCTTGTGCAGAGTTATCCTGTGTTTTGTCCTCTTGATTACTCTGTGTTTCTTTATTTATGACTGTTGTGTCTTCTTCTTTTGTTGTGTCTTCTTGTTTTGCTTGTTCTATAATTTCTTTTTCTTGCTTTTTATTTTCGTTATTATCTTTCTTATCTTCAACTTCTTTTGAACCTGTTTCATTTTTTTCTTCGCTTTGTGTAACTTCTACTGCTTTTTTTGCCTTAGCCTTAGTCATTTCTTTTTTATTTTTTGCTTGCTCTTTTTTTAGCTTCTCTTCTTTTGTTTCTTTTATGACTGTTTCTAATATACTCTCAATAATATTTTCGTTACTTCTTGGCTGTTTTTCTTCGCTTTTATCTATTATTTCTGCCTTAAGCTCTTCTTTTATCTCTGCTTTTAACTCTTCTTTAAGTTTCTTTGCAGCCTCTTGTTTTTCTCTTGCTTCTTTTTCTTCTCTTATTCTTCTTATATCAGCAATTTTGTTTTTATCTTCTTCTCCACTGAAAATCTCTTCCATTATCGGCTTGTTATCTTCACTCAAGTCCTCTTGCTGATTGTCTGCTTGCTCTTCTGTAGCATATATTAATTTTTTTATTCTATCTATTATTGATTTCTTTTCTTTGCTATCCATCTTTCTCACCCTTTTTGCAAAAAAGTTATTATAATCCCAATCTTTGCTTTGCTATTTCATATACTATTATTCCTGATGCCACTGATGCATTAAGCGAATTTATTTTCCCTTGCATCGGTAATGATAACATTACATCGCACTTTTCTTTTACTAGGTGGCTTATTCCTTTTCCCTCATTCCCTATCACTAGTGCTATTGCTCCTTTTAAATCTGCTTTGCACCATGTTTGACCACTCATATCAGTCCCGTATATCCATATACCTTCTTTTTTCAAATCCTCAATTGTTCTAGTAATATTTGTTACTCTTGCTACTGCCATATACTCAACTGCTCCTGCTGATGCTTTACCTGTAGTTCCACTTAATCCAGCACTTCTACGCTTTGGTATTATTATTCCATGCACTCCTGCACATTCTGCTGTTCTTATAATCGCACCTAAATTATGTGGGTCTTCTATTTCGTCTAATATTATAATGAAAGGTGGTTCTTCTCTCTCTTTTGCGATATTTAGAATATCTTCAACGCTTGAGTATTCTTTTACACTTGCAAACGCTATTATACCTTGATGGTTTGCATTATTAGTCATTAAATCTAGTTTTCTTGTATCAACTTCTTTGATTACAACACCTTGCTCTTTAGCTTTTGATACTAAAACAGTTACAGAAGTATTTTTAAACCCAGCTGATACTAAAATTTTATCAAGAGGACGATTACTTTTTATCGCTTCTGATACTGGATTTCTACCAATAATCATATCTTGATTTCTATTTTGCTCTGTATTATCTTTTTTATCATAAAAAGTATTGTTGCTATTTTTTTTGCTATTATTATAATTCATCTTTTCACCTATATCTAAAAATTTTATTTAAATTCATATTTACGTAATCATTTTAAATTATATCATATTTTAGCGAAAAAAGAATAGTCTTTTTTGAAAATTTTTGTCGTAAAAAATTTATTTGTTTATATTGAGTGTAACAATTCAATTTAAATGTTATAATTTAGCTTTGTAAAGCCGATTTAGCATATATGCCGTACTCAGAAGTGACAGAGTCTTTAAATAAATCAATATGTGGTGGAGATATAGTAAACCAAAAGTACATACAAAAATATAGAAAAAGCAAGGCAAGAGCTAAATTATAGAAATGTTTATAGTTTTTATATGATGTAGTTATTTTATAAGAAAAATAAAAAGCTAAAGCAGTGAATAGAATTGTACTAGAAATATCTAGCCATAGAATATTGTCACCTACAATAAGCGTATAGCTGTAGTAAAAAATAATAATAGATATTCCTAGAAAGTAAATTCCAAATATTTTAGATATTACAAATTGTTTAAAATAAGGCTTAGCAAATGCGATTTCTAAAAACGCCCATAAAACATATGGCATAGTTATTATTTTTAAATGCTCCCAAACACTTTCATTAACTGCACCAAATAAAATACTCCACATAGCACCATTTGACCAGTCATATGTAAAATGCAGAACGCAAGCAAGAATAAAAGATACTAAAACACCTAAAATTTCCATTCTTTTGAAAAGATTTTCTTTCATTATAACACCCCTATTATACATATTATAGAACAATATATGAAAAATAAAGAGTGAAAAATGACATAAAAAACTGCTAAAAAGACTAAAATCTTCTTAGCAGTTTTTTAATATTAATTATTTATATTTGCTTATTGATTTTTTGCAATGTTTTTTATATTGCTTAATTACGCTTTTAGGAGATATTATCTTTGCATTTTCGCCTAAACCAAAAATCCAACTGAAAAATTGAGGACTTACAAAAACATCTACATCAACAAAAAAATGATTTAGATTATCTGGTACGATATGAATATTTTTCCCGAATTTATCTAGTACAACGCCTAGTAGATTATTATTAAATTCTATGCGTATGTTATATTCTTCTCCACCATACATACCAAACACTTTGCTAGAATAATTAGAAATATTAAAACTTGAAAACAACTCTTTGCCAGTTCTGTTTTCTTCTAAAACCTCAATATGGTCCATTTTATCAACCCTAAAATGCTTAACTATTTTTGACTTATCTTCATAAGCAACTAGATAATAGTTTTCATCACTATAAGTTAAGCACCAAGGGCTTATAACGTATAATTCACCTTTTCGTTTATAATTTTTGCTAATATTATTATGTTGAGATTTGTCAACTACCCACTCAAAGTAATTAAAACTAATTTTTTTATTACTTAATAAAGCTTTGTGTATAGAATCTACGCTATAGTATATAGATTCATTTTCATTTTTAATTCTATTTGTAACTAAGACTTGTCTTTGCAATGATTTTGATTCGTGCTTACTAGTTAGAGATTCAATTTTTTTAATAAGCGCTTGAGATTTTTTCTTAGTTAAAAACTTTGATGATTGAACACTATCAACTAAGAGTTTTAATTCAGCTAGCTCAAAATCTCGGCTTAAGACAGCATAGCCAGAGTATTTTCCTTTTCTTGAGTGAACATCAAGCCCATAAGTGCTTAGAGCCTCAATATCGGAGTAGATACTTTTTCGCTCTGCACTGATGTCATAGTTATTTAGCTGAGTTAATATATTATCCATTGTGATATAATGATTTTCGTCAGTATTTTCGAGGAGAATTTTCTTTAAATATAGAGTTTTAAGTTTTTGATTAGATAATTTAGGCAAAAAATCACTTCCTTTAATAAAATAGAAAAACGAAATTAAATGATACTTAATGTACTAATTATACATTAAATTGTGTATTATGTAAAGTATTGTGTAAAATTTATATATGTTGCAAATGTCACACTTTATTATAAGTTTTAGATGTATAATAATAATATAATATAAAAAGGAGAGATTTTTTATGATTAAAACTAATGTAACAGGTGGACAAATTCCAAGTGAAGAAATCAATGCATATATAGCATATTGTGAAAAAGAGTATAAAAACAGAAAAATCAAAGAAATAGATATTAAGCTAGACGGTGACGAGGTAGAGTTGGCATGTCATTTTCAACCAGTACCAATACAAAGAATAAGAAGAATTACAGGGTACTTAGTGGGAACAGTAGACAGATTTAACAATGCAAAAAGAGCAGAAGAAAAACAAAGAGTAAAGCATAACCTAGGAGAAGAGATATAAACCAGCTAGATTATGAGATAAATCACTATTAACGACTATAAAAAAATAGTCAAATTAGATATAAATTAGCTTTATTCATTGTTAAATTAACCAAAACAAGGAGAAGCAAATTGTTTAAAAATTGTATTATAAGCTAAATTATTGTAATTGGGTGCTTATTTGTTTGACTTTATATAAATTGCGTTATATAATTATGAGGGTAATAAAGATAAAACTTACAATTATATAATTTTTACATTTAGGAAGGATGGTTTGTGTAATGGCACAAATTAAGAAAACAACAGAAACAAAAACAGTTGAAACTCCAGTAAAAGAAGAAGTTAAGACAACTACAACAAAAAAAGCTCCTGCTAAAAAACCAGCAGCAAAGGCAACAACTGCTAAAGAAACAGCAACAACAAAAACAGCTGCAAAAACTACTACTAAAAAAGCAACAACAGCTAAAACAAAAGAAACAGTAGAAAAACCAGCTGCTACTAAAAAAACAACTACTACAAAAACAACTACAAAAAAAGCTCCAGCTAAAAGAACAGCTAAAGCAAGTGAACCTACAGTATCAGTTGTGGTTGAATTTGATGGTGGACAAGAAAAAGTTAACGAAATAATCGAAAACATAAAAACAGTATATGCATCAAAAGAAAATGCAAAGGAAATAAAAACTTTAGAAGTATTTATTAAGCCAGAAGAAAGAAAAGCATTCTTTATCGTTAATGGCGAATTAGATAGCGAAAACCAAATGGACGTATATTTCTAATTTTTAATGAATTAAATTTTTAAGCAACTTTAACTTAATTGTTAAGGTTGCTTTTTTGTGTGCTGTTATGCTTTGACGATAACCTCACCATACTAAATAGAAAAATCCTCCATCTGATTACAGATGGAGGAAAATTATAAATTAATTATTATTTATGTTTAAATTAATAAATTATTTTGTAGCTCTTTTTCTAACAGATACAAATACTACACCTAAAGCAGCAACTAATAATAAGCTTAATAATAAAACTTGAGTTGTGTCACCAGTTGTTGTTGTTCCTGATGGTGTTGTTGTTGTGTCAGCACTTTCAGGAGTTTCATCGTCTCCACCTGAAGAAATTCCTAATGATTTTTCTAATTCAGCAATTTTTTCTGGAGTTGCTAAATCTGGGTATCCTGTTTCGAAAGCTGCTACTAGGTCTTCAGCACTTTCGCCTTCAGCTAGTTGCTCACCAACGATGTTACCAACACTTGTTACAGCTAAGTGTGGACCATAGTTTGCACTATTGTTTTTCCATGTAGCTTTAGCTGTTGATTTTTCTGAATCAACTGGATTTTCGATTGGATTATCTGTGTCGATTAGGATTGTATCGCCCATGCAAGGATCACCGAAAGTTAAGTCGTATGTTTGCATACCAGTACTTGTGCTGATGATAATCATATTTAATTCTTTACCAGCTGGGATTTCATAGCTATATGTGTCATCATCTACTTGTTCCATTTTTGAATCTTTAGCTTGCCATGCATATAGTGAGTCTCCACCATTTTGCCAAATATGACAATAAACTGCTGTTGCTGATTTTGCCCATGTTTCTGGTAAATCAACTGAAATTGTTCCACCTGCTGTTGCTGCACTTGCACTTACACCTGCAACTGTAGCCATTGATACTAACATTACTACTGCTAAAATTATACTTAATACTTTTTTAGACATTTTTGTTCCTCCTTAAATTTTCAGAATAAATAATAATTTTCGAAGCCGAAACTTCATTGTCTTAATTATACACCATTAATTTACTCATTTCAACTAAAAAGTGACTTGAAAACAAATTTTAGACTACTTAACAATATTGGATAAGGTTTTTTTATGTAAAAGTTACAAAAAAATCACATTCTATAATTTGCAAGCGTGAATATAGATTAATTATATATGAGTTATATGTAAACCAAACACCATTATTTTGTGTTTGGTTGCAGACTGTCGAAAAACTGCGCAACTGCGAAATTAAAAATTTTATTCCACTTACTTCGTCATGCATACGTGCAAATCTCCCTCATATACAGCCGTATTATTCGATAATTCACAAGTTTTATTCCTCGTCTTGCACTAGTTTTTTGAAAGCTGTTAGTGTGTCGATAAGTTTACTAAACTACAAACAAACTATTCAACTACTCAATTTTGAGTTTTAGAATACCATTTTATATTCTGAAAGAGTGCTTAATTCTTCTTCTATTCTAAGAAGTCTGTTATATTTGGCAGTTCTGTCTGTTCTGCATGGTGCTCCTGTTTTAATCTGTCCTGAATTTATCGCTACTGCTATATCTGCTATAGTCGTATCTTCTGTTTCTCCACTTCTATGAGAAATTATTGTATTAAACCCTGCTCTTTTTGCTGTTTCTATTGCGTCTAATGTTTCTGTAAGTGTGCCGATTTGATTAATTTTTATCAGTATTGCATTACCTGCTTTGTTTTCTATACCTTGCTTTAGTCTTTTTGTATTTGTCACAAATAAATCATCACCCACTAGTTGCACTTTGTTACCTAATTTATCTGTTATATATACCCAACCGTCCCAGTCGTGTTCGCTCAGCGGGTCTTCTATTGAAATTATAGGATACTTACTTATTAAATCTTCAAAATAACTTGTTATTTCTTGACTTGTCATTTTAACTTTTCTTTTTGGAAGTTCATAGCTACCATCTTTATACCATTCACTTCCTGCTACATCTAGTGCTATTTTGATATTTTCTGTTGTGTAACCAGCTGTTTCTATCGCTTCTATTATAAGTTGTATCGCTTCTTCGTCTGTTTGTAAGTTTGGAGCAAAGCCTCCTTCATCTCCTACAGATGTGTTTTTACCACTTTCTTTTAATATTTTACCTAATGTATGGTATATTTCACAACATTGCATTAACCCCTCACTAAAACACTTTGCTCCTACTGGCATAATCATAAATTCTTGTATATCTATATTGTTATCGGCATGTGCTCCACCGTTTAATATATTCATCATAGGCACTGGCAAATTATGAGCATATACTCCACCTATATATGTGTACAGTGGCAAATTAACTGCATTTGCAGACGCTTTTGCAACTGCTAACGATACTGCTAATATTGCATTTGCTCCAAGATTTGACTTATTATCAGTTGCATCTAATTCAATCATTGCTTTGTCTATGCACATTTGTCTTGTTGCATCTTTTCCTATTATCTTCTGTGCGATTGTTTCGTTTATATTTTTTACTGCTGTAGAAACACCTTTCCCCAAATATCTTTTGTTTGAGCTATCTCGCAATTCATACGCTTCATACTCTCCAGTTGATGCCCCACTTGGCACACTTGCAACTCCAATAGCTCCACACTCTAAAGTTACTTCAGCTTCTACTGTTGGATTTCCTCTACTATCGATAACTTCTCTACCTTTAACATCTTTTATTTTATACATAAAATTACCTCCTAGTTTTTTATATAAATTTAACACAGCAATACGAAATTTTAGACGACTAGACAAGACTAATAAAAGTTCATATACTATATTATTATCATATAGTTGATTTTATATGCATTAAAATTATCACGTTTTTACGTTTTGAGTATATATTGTTAATAAGAGCTATTTATTTTGAAATTATTGGCTCATATGTTAAAAACAAGGAGGTTGTTTTTTTGAATACTATATATTATACTATTGCTAGTGGAGATACATTATGGAGCATAGCACAAAAATATAATACAACTGTAGATGTATTAACTAGATATAATGGATTGATTTATCCAGATAAAATTTACACAGGACAAGAAATAAGAATACCTTTAAAAGAGAGCGATAGCCCTGCATGGTACGTTGTACAAAAAGGTGACACATTATATACAATATCTGAAAAGTATGGGTTACCAGTTAACGAGATATTGCAATTAAATACAATAGCAAACCCTAATATAATATACCCTGGTAGAGTGCTTAGATTAAAAACTCAATAAAAAAAAATAAGTTCAATATAAAAACTCTTAGAATTATACATAATGTAGTTCTAAGAGTTTAATTTTAGGACTTTAGATTATGTAAGCCCTAATTAACACTTTCTGTAGTAATTCCGAAGCTAACTGAAATAGCTCTATCTACCATATTCATAGCAGGTTGGTCAAGACAACCCATTTTTTCTTTCAAACGTTTTTTATCGATAGTTCTGATTTGCTCTAATAGCACAACAGAATCTTTTAAAAGCCCACTATGGTCAGTACCTAATTGAATATGAGTAGGTAATTTAGATTTTTCTTGTTGACTAGTAATAGCAGCAGCAATTACAGTTGGACTAAATCTATTACCGACATCATTTTGAACAATCAAAACAGGTCTAACTCCACCTTGTTCTGAACCGACTACAGGACTTAAATCAGCGTAAAAAATATCTCCACGTTTAATATTCATTGATTTACCTTTCCTTTCTAAAAAAATAATAACAAAACATAAAGTTAGTATATAAAATTTACTTAAGTATAAATATATTTTTGCCTAAGAAAATTGTGTTTATACCATATATTATTAATTTAGTTGAGAATTTGATACTATAAATTCAAATGAAACTGTAGCTGAGTTTTGTAGTTTTGCGAAATTGTTGTTAAAACGCCTAAAAGACGTATGTAAAATTTGATTTTTTTATAACAAAAATCAAAAATCAAAAAATAGAGAAAATAACTTGCAATTATCATTTTGTTGTTGTATAATAGTAAGGCAGTTGCGGGTGTGGCGGAATTGGCAGACGCGCTAGATTTAGGTTCTAGTGTCAACCGATGTGCAGGTTCAAGTCCTGTCACCCGCACCAAAAAAAATCACTTCACATTTGTGAAGTGATTTTTTATTTTATATAATATTAAATTATAATCAAACTGCTAACTCTTCAAACTTAGTTGATTTTTTAGATTTTTTTCTTTTGCTATGAGTTTTATCAGTATTTTTAATGTTTGTGACATTATTAATCAATTTAATATCTGAAGTATTAATATCAGCTTTAAAATTAAACTTATTTTCAGCTACTAAAAGTTTTGGCATAGTTTTATTTCTATGCTCAATATATTCAGATGACATAGCTGTAAAAATATCTTTTAATGATTTTTGTGTAAGTTTTAATTTATCTCTAAAACTTACTTCTACTCTACCAACATTATAAGGTATACTAAAAAACATAGCCATACATAATCTAAAAAAAGCATATTTATAATATGTAAAATCACTTTGTTTTTCCATAAAATCTCTAATAATATATAATGTGCTATGATAATCGTTAACTTTCTCTTCGGTCATGCTAGCTACTATGCTTGTTGCCCTGTTAACAGTATAATTTATTAATATATCATTTATTACAACAACTTTTTTTGCTCCATGAGTAATCAATGACACTATTGCCAAATCTTCATAACACATATTTGGTAAAGTTAAATCTTTTTGTAAAAATAAAGATTTTTTCCATAATTTATTCCACAGATAAGAACGCCCTCTAAAATCTGCTACTATTAGTTTTGCAAGTTTTCTACCAGTAGTAACACCTGCAAAAGGTTTTCTAATTCTTACATCTATTTTTTTATATGTTTGACTATTTACTAATCTGTAATTACAATATACTAAATCTGCATCATTTTTTATCATTGTACTATACATTTTTTCTAAGTAATTCGGCTCAAATGAATCATCACTATCTAAAAAAGCTAAATATTCACCTTTGGCTGCCTCTATTGCTAATTTTCTAGACCTTGCAACACCTATATTTTCTTTTAAATCAATTAATTTAAATTGTTCATATTTTTCTGCAAACTCTCTAACTATTTGTGTGCTACTATCTGTAGATGCATCATTTACTATAATAACTTCATAATTATTAATTGTTTGATTAAGTACTGAGTTAAGACAGACTCTCAAATATTTTTCAACATTATGAACTGGTATTATTACGCTAATTATTTTTTTAATCAATAAAAAACACCTTTCTTTCCGCAAATTAAAACAATTATACTAATTATTATTTCAAGAAATTTCTATATTATCAATATCGTTATCGTTGTTATCTTCTTTCTTGCTTTCTTTTTGCTTTTTATCGCTAGTAAATCTGCTAAATGGCGCACTTATTATTATTGTTCCATAATATGTTATTACTCTCCACACTAATATTGCAGATTTAAGAGTTTCTGGTGCAAAATACATAGAGAAAAATGCGGCAAAACCAACTTCTGCAGCTCCAGACGCACCTGGCAGAGGAATCATACTAACCGATAAATTAACATACGCTTGAGAACATATAATATCAATTAAACTGGCATCATTATAACCAAATGCTCTATAAATAAAATATGGTATAGAAAGTAAAGCTGTAACTTGTAAAAAAACTAAAATATATACTCTAATCATAGTTTTTGGAGCTTTTAAAATATTTTTATTACTAGAATAAAACATATCCACTTGTTCTTTAATATTCTCAATTAATTTATCTTTCTTTTTGATAAATTTAATTTTTCTGATAAGAAAACTTGCAAATCTAACAAATAAATTTGCCACTTTTTTATTAAATGCAATTAAAAATACGAATGTGGTAAATATTAATTGAGATGAAAATCCAATTAAAGTAAAAATCCACATTGCAGGATTTGATAAATTTGCAATAAAATAGTCTATTCTAAATATGATTGCTACAATACTAAAAACTGTAGCAACAATCTGATAAACTATAAGTTTTTGAACAGTAACCGAAGTTGCAAAACCAGGTTCAATATTCATTTTAGACATTAAATAAATTTGCATTGGTTGACCGCCAGTAGCAGATGGTGTAATTGCACTAAAAAATTGACCGACCATACTAATCTTAATAGATTCCCAAAAAGTAATTTTTTTGTATTTAATTTTTAAAAATTCTAAAACAGTCAAAGAGTCAATAAAAAGATTAAAAAGATGTGCAAAAACAGCCATTAAAATCCAACCGATAATAAAGGTTTGACCTGAATTTAAAAGTTGAAAAAAGCCGTCATCTGATATAAAAAAATATGTTACTGTCGAAACAGAAATAACTATTACTAGTATATTAATAATGGTAGATAATTTTACCTTTTTTCGAATTTTCTGGATTTTATCCACAACTCACCTCATTAAAAGTTATCAAACATATCTATTATATCATTTTAAAATACAAAAGCAATGTTTTTTTTATTTTTACTATAATTTTATTGATTATTCACACTACCTAATATAACTGGCATATGACTTTCGTTATCAACTACCAAAAATATAAATGGTCTATTATAAATAATATTATCGTTTTCTGAATTTTTTTGTGTATTTGTTGTTTTTTCTATGTTTTCTGCAGTTGTTTGTACTCCGTTTGCATTAAATGTTATATCTACTTTTTGAGTTATATCGCTTAAATATGTGTCACTAGATGATAAATTGTTAAAATCTGCACTATCTGTAAATATACTCTCAAATCCAATACCTTGTAAAATTTGCTTATAGTTATTATCTGCGCTTATAGTAAAACTTGGTATTGATACATTCATAAACTCTGGTTCTTCGCCTATCTCTAAAAACTCTACTAGTTGTTCATCTAAATATTTTTCTATATAATCTTCTATGCTTACATTTTCATTTGGTAAAATTGCAACAAACGTTGCAGGAACATCTTTCAGCCCCTTACTAATCGCAACTGCTTCGTTCGTTTTTACTACTCTTTCTGTAGAAACTAGGTAGTCTGTTTCTATTTCTTCTCCATTCGCATTATAAAACACATCGGAATTTATTTCTTCTACGTTATATGGATTTAAAAACTCTGCGTTTAGTGATAATGTGTTTGCTAAATATATACTACTTTTTTCATCTATTGTTTCTGTAATCGTTTTAACTTCATCTTTTGTTTCAAAGTTTGCCCAATTATTAATATCATCAATGATTGAATTACTACTAAAATCTACTTGATAAACTGCATCTTCATAAAAATTAGCGTTTTTTTGTAAAAATCCATTTCTAACTTCTATATCGTTTTTTATCCACATCGAATTTGCTAAATTAACATAATTTTCTTCAGTATTGAAATGATTTAATCTTTGAGTTATATAATCAGTGCAATCATTTACATTAGTTTGAGATATTACCTCATCACCTAAAATATCTTTAAATTCTTTTGATGTTGCTCCATCTGCACCATTATACAAAAGTGATAAACTTTTATACATTGAAAGTGGAGCAATTACTGTGTTTTCATCTTTGTTATATGCTTGAGTTAAAATATCTGATGAAAACTCAATAACAGTTTCGCTATATTTTTCATATGCTGTTGGCACACTTGTTAATTCACTTGTGAAGTCATATACAACATCGGCATTACTAGTGCCTATACCCTTAGTAAGGTCGTTACCACTTGATATACTATAATTAGATTGTGACGAACAACTTGCTAACAACATACTTGTTAAAACACAAGCAACTAAAACAACTACACTAAACTTTAATCTACTCATAATTTATTATTCCTTTTATATGCTTTTTTTATTCTTCTGATACTAATTTTTCTGCTATCTCAAATACTTTCTTCGCTGATTGTGAATTAGTAAATTTTACACATGCTTTTTTCATATCTTCTAACTTTTCTGGATGTACTATTAATTCTTCTATGGCATTTTTGCATTTCTCTCCTTTAGGTAACTGTATAGCCATATTGTTGCGTACTAAAAAGTTTGCGTTTTGCTCTTCTTGTCCTGGGAACGCTTGGAATATAGCCATAGGCAATGATGATGCTAACGATTCAGACACTGTAAGTCCACCTGGCTTTGTAATGATTAAATCAGACACGTTCATATATTTATTTACATCATTTACAAAGAATAATAATTTTGTAGGCTTAGTTACTTCTGAATATTTATTGCTTAGATATATTTTCTTAATAAGAGTGCTTTCTAAAAGTTCTTCTTTTATTTCTGTTTGTCTGCTTTTAACTTTTAATCTTATTTTTTGTCTTTGCTCTTTGTATTTTTCGTTAGTTTCTTTTATCGTCCTTGTTATTTCATTTTCTCGACTTTTAGATATATTTTCTACTAAATCATCTAAGACTTTATCAAATTTATTAGAACTGTTTTCCTTGATATTTTTTGCTCGTTCCTGCTTCTTTTTATAGTCAGCGTCACTAAACATTTTTTCAAAAGAATCATATAACTTTTGATTTCTCCCTGTTATTACTATTATTTGAAATTCTTCTTCTATATCTGATATATATTGATATATTTTAAGTATATCTGTTACTCCAAAACTACCAGCCATTATTAATATAGTTTTTTTATCTGGGTCAAAACTCATTTCTTTTAAAAGCTCTTCTCTGTCATATTGTTCATAAAACACAGGGTCTATAGGTATTCCTACTGGATATACTATTTTTTCATCTATTCCATAACCCTCTAACTCTCGTACCATCTCTTGGCTAGATACAACATATGCATCTACATCTGTATTAATATATGTTCTATGTGGTGAAAAATCAGTAACAACTGCAATTAGCTTAATATCTATCATACCATCTGCTTTTAATTTGCTTATCATAGTTGTTGCAAATGGGTGCATTGATATAATTACATCTGGATTATAGTTTTCAATATATGGACACAATCTCTTAGCTAATTGTTGTGTTACCTTCGTCACAGCAGTATTCATAGTAGTTTCTTTATCTGATTTATCATATACATTGCCATACAAATAAGGTGTCTTTTTAGCCATAAATGTATATCCGTCAGATACAGTTTTGTTAAACAAATGACCTACTTCTTCTAAAGCATCTATTATTTTAACTTCTGATTCTGGTTGATTTAACTCGATATATCTTTGTAGTGCTTGAGATGCTCTTTTGTGGCCTCCACCAGTTGATGCGGATAGTACTAATACTCGCATTATAACAGCTCCTTAATTTCTATAATAAAATAAATTTAACAGATTTATATAATAATATAATGTTCACACTAGTTTAATTATATCAAAATAAAAACTTTTTTCAATAAATTATTGATTTTTTTAAAAAAAGATACTCATATTCCTATACTTTTATAATATATTTTACAATTAATATCTTAATTTGTTTATTTTAACTCTTTATTTTTTAATGATTTTATAGTATCATTGAAGTGTACACATTAGTTAATGATTATGAAAGGAGTTTAGTATATGGAAAATAATAACGATAATAAGAACAAGAATATTAATTCTGATAGTTCAAATGATGCTATATCAGAAATTTTAAAAGAAGTTAAAAACCAACATAATTATACAAGTGATAGTAATTCGTCGGTGGAAAAAGAAAGCAACACAACAGAAACTATAAAAACCCAATCAGTGTATGATAATATTAGCAGTGTATCTAAAGAAATAAAAGATGCTAATATAGAACAAGATATATATATCCCTATAAATATACTTGATGGAAAAGAAGAAAATAGGAAGAGTAAAAAAAATGGAGGTAAAACAAAATATATATTAAGTGGAGCATTAGGCTTTGTAATATTAATAGGTTCAGTATTTTTCTTGAATTTATTTTTAAATCCTAGCATAATGCCAACTGCAACACCACTTGATGATTTTGAAAAAGTTGTTGCACCTGTAAAAGAAACAGTATTTGCTAAAGGCGTACATATAGGTGGAATAGACGTTTCTGGTAAAACTTTAAAAGAGGCAGAAACTTTAATAATATTAAAGCAAGAGGATACTGCTCCTAAAATTGATGTAAATGTGTCTGACGACAGTAGTAGTAAAGCAGTAGCATTCACACAAGATGATTTTAAATATTATTACGACACAGAAGAAACGATTGCTCTAGCGTATGATTATAGTAAATCTGTAGAAGAAGCAATAGAAAACGAACAGGACTCAACATATTTAATACCAAGCGACCCAAAGGTCGAAGTAAACAGTGATAACAGCTTTATAAACTTTAAAATCACTTGTACTGTAACACCAGAGTCAATATCAAGTGCAGTTAAAAAATCAAGTAAAGGTTTAAATATAGAAGTTATAGAGCCACATGTGTCTAAGTTTGATACTTCTAAAGAGGGCATGGATATGTTCACCTTTAAAGAAGGAACTGATGGTTACTCTATAAATGAAGATACATTAAAATCTGATTTTGAAGCTTTATTTGTAAACGGAGCAACTTCAGGCGACATAAAAACAACAGGTCAAGCAAGCAAACCAACACTTAAAATGGAAGATGTAAAAAAAGCTACTTACTTAGTAGGTAATTACACAACAGTAACAACTAATGTTTACAACTCAAATTATAATATGAATGTAGCCCTAAAAGCTACTAACGGCACAATTGTAGAAAGTGGAGGAGTTTTCTCTTTTAACGAGTGTACAGGAGATAGTAATTTAACATCAAATGGCTATTTAGGTTCAACAGTAATTGAGAACGGTTCATATGAAATCGGTGTAGGTGGAGGAATATGTCAATCAGCCTCTACAATATACAATGCAGGTATTGAGGCTAATATGGAAATAGTGGAACGTTATCCACATTTATGGGCATCAACATATGTATACGGTGGATTAGATGCAACTATTAATTACAGTACATCTCCAGCAGCGAACTTAGATTTAAAACTAGGAAATCAAACAGACTATCAAATGTTCTTTAAAACATGGATGGACGGAACAACCCTACATTGTGAAATATATGGATACAAGTCACCAGATTTTGACGAAGTACGTACAAAATCATGGGTAACATGGTCAAACAGTGAAGAGTATGGATATGCAGCACAAAGAATATTTTACTTAGACGGAAAAGTAGTAGAAAAAGAAGATTTACCATCATCAACATATAGTTTATCAGAAGGACATTATATAGTTACTGGTGACCCAGGAACAAAATCTACAAAGATAAAGCAACCAGCAGGACTTGGTAATACAGGCGAAGCTGAAGAAGAAGAAGAAACAGAAAAGCCTACTGAGAAAGCAACTGAAAAGACAACAACAAAACCAACAGTTGCACCAACAGAAGCGCCAACGCAGAAACCAACAGAAGCGCCTACAGTAAAACCGACTGAAGAACCAACAGAAAAACCTACTGAAAAGCCTACTGAGAAACCAACTGATGAACCAACAGCAATACCTACAGAAACAAACACAACTATTCCACAATAATATTATTAGCAAAAGGCTGTCGTAAGTGAGTAAAATCATCTGCGACAGCTCTGTTATTTTTATAGAATTTACTCCTTAAAAGTCGCTTGACTCTCACTGTCAAGAGCAAACCCTTAAGGCTGTGCATTAAACACCACCACTTTGAGAAATGGACAATACTTTTATGTTACTTAATGCTTAGGGTATTAAAACAGCAATGCACTACTACATTTATATTATTATATTTACTAAATGCGCAATAGCTGGTATCGAATTTCCTTGTTGTGATGACGTAGAAGACATTAACGCTCCTGTTGCTACAAATAATATGTTTTTAACGTTTTTACTACTCAAATGATTTAATATAAATGAACATAATACACTTGCACTACAGCCACAACCAGAACCACCAGAATGCACCCCTTGACTCTTAGTGTCAAAAATCATAAGTCCACAATCCTTATGGTTACTATTGATGTTTATATTTTCTTTTTCTAATAACTCAATTAGTAACTTAGAGCCTACTAATCCTAAATCACCAGTGATTATCATATCATAATCACTCGCTTTTGTATTGGTATCTAGCAAAAATGTTTTTATTACTTCGCTTGCTGCTGGTGCCATCGCTGCCCCCATATTATTCGCATCTTTTATTCCTAAATCTACTATCTTTCCTATAGTTACTGCATTTATTTTAGGCTTGCTACTATCTCCATTTATACTTACTACTGCACAGCCTCCACCTGTTATTGTATGTTGTGATGATGGTGTTTTCTGTCCTGCATACTCAAGCGGAAATCTAAATTGCCTTTCTGCACTACAGAAATGTGATGATGTTACAGCACAAGCATTTATTGCACAACCACTATCTGTAAATATTGCTGACATCATAAGCGTTTGCGCCATAGTCGAACATGCGCCATACTGCCCTAAAAATGGTATATTGTATCCTTTAAGCCCAAAACTCGAGGATATACATTGATTTAGCAAGTCACCTGCAAATATTACATCAATTTCTTCTGCTTTTAAGCAAGCTTTATTTAGCGCAATACTCACTGCTTGTGTTTGAATTTTTGCCTCTGCCTTTTCAAACGTTTCTTCTCCCCACAATTCATCATAAAATATCTTATCAAAACTATCTTTTAATGGTCCATTCGCTTCTTCTTTACCTACTACTGCTGCATAACCTATTATACTTGGATTATGCTCCATTTTTAATGTATTTTTTCCTAATTTATATGCCATAATTTCCTATCTCCCTAAATCATTAATATTTATATTATTGTTTAATTTTTTTAAATAATTCTATATTTTGATTTTTTTGAATTTAGGTTGTTTTTGCATCAACAAAAATATTATTAATATCAATTGAAAAGAGATATATTTTGTAGTATAATGAAGTAATAAACGATATTTTGGAGGTTTGATTTATATATGGATAGAGATGAAGTTTTTAGACGACGTCAACAACACAGAAGAGAGTTGCGTAGACTAGAAATGAGAAAAAGAAAAAAGCGTAACAAGTATATTTTTTATGCATCAGCAATAGTTGTATTTATAATTATTATAGCAGTAATAATTAGTAGTATTTCAAGTTGTGTAAGTGATGATAAATCTAGTGATACATCGCCTACAACTGCTGCAACAACACCACCAGTAACTGAAGCAGAAACTTCAGCACCTAGTGATAGCATTAGTCAGGTAACGCCAATTGAGGACAACGGTCAAGATGGAGAATTTGTAAACGGAGTGTACATATGGAACAACTCAGCGTTTGAACTTTTCTTTGGTTCACAGTCATCAGCAACAGCATACGCAGATAAGATTTCAAGTTACAGCGAGCAACTTGGAAGTGACTATAATGTGTATAATATGGTTGTGCCTAACCATACAGAGTTTGGACTTCCAGATAGATTGCAAGCTGAGCTAGAAAATAACAGTGATACATTATCTCAACGTGACAACACAAAAGCGATATATGATAAATACACTGATAATGTAAAATATATAGATATCTATAACACATTAAACGAGCATAAAACTGAATATTTATATTTTAACACAGACCATCACTGGACTGGATTAGGTGCATATTATGCGTATTCAGATTTTATGAAAGCTGTAGACAAAGAGCCTTTCAATTTAGAAGATGCAACTAAAAATTCTGTTGAAGGTTTTGTAGGTTCATTCTTTACATTAACTCAAGATACTAGACTGTCAAGCAATCCAGATACTGTAGATTATTATGAGTTCCCAGGAGATTACACTTGTACAATTCCAGATATATCTCTAGACCCAGTAAATATGTATTATGATATGGCAACAGCTGGAAGTAACACTTATGGAGTGTTTATATGGGGTGACAATCCTCTAACAGTTATTAATAATAATACTAATAATTCAGGCGAAAAAATTGTTATAGTTAAAGAATCATACGGAAATGCAATTTCACCATATTTTGCATATAATTATGATGAAACACATATTATAGACTTTAGACATTATGAGGGTAATTTAGTTGATTATTGTGAAGAAAACGAAATTACAGACGTATTATTTATAAACGGCATTATGAGTGCAAATACACCTATACAACTTGCAAATATGGACACATTATTTTAAAAAGGAGACTTATTTATGAAAACAAAAAAAGTAATATCAGTATTTTTAGCAGTTTTATTATTAATATCGGTATCTAGCCTAGCTTTTACCGTAAGCGCACTTGAAGACGAAACTACATATGGTGGAGTTGACCATGGCCCATCAGGATTTATAATATCATACTTAGACCCAGACCACAAAACTTGCAGAATAGATGATTTATCATATTTTGCAAGAGATGATGAAGAAATAATTATACCTAGTAAAATTGATAATTCTACAGTAGTAAGTATAAAAAGACTAACTTTTTATAATTCAGAACATATAACAAAAGTTGTTTTACCAGATACTCTAAAAACAATAGGAGATATGTCTTTTGTAAATACAGGTATAACTGAAATAACAATTCCATCATCAGTAGAACAAATAGGAAGTGGTGCTTTTGCTCTTTGTGATAATTTAGAAACAGCAACAGTTAACGGAGGCATTATAGAAGGTAGTAAGTCATTATTTAGTAAAAACCCAGAATTAAAAAGCATATCAATTCCAGAAGGAACAACAGTATTGCCTGATTATTTTGCTAGTGAGTGTCCTAAACTTGAAGAAATTGTAATACCAGATAGTGTTACTACTATGGGCACAGATGCATTTAGAGGTTGCACAGGTCTTAAAACAGTAGATACTGGTGATGGACTTACAAGTATAGAAGGCTTTGATTTTTCACAAGCAGAATATAATAACATAGATGTGCAAGGAACAGGGCTAGAAAGCATAATTATAGGTGACTCAGTAGAAAGAATAAATGACTTCCAATTTACTAACTGTACAAATTTAACATCAGTAGAAATAGGCTCAAGTGTAGAATATATAGGCGACTATGCATTTTACAACTGTCCACTAACATCAGAGATAACTATACCTGATTCTGTAACAAGAATATATAACAGTGCTTTTGCACAAAGTGAAAATATCAAGAAAATAACTACAGGGAGTGGAATTAAAAATTATAATTTCTTATCGTTTTTCAATATTCCTAACTTAGAAACAGTTATTATAGCAGATGGAACAGTATCTCTAGGCAACGGAGTATTTGGAGAAAGTCCAAGTTTAAAAGAGATGTATATTCCTGCAAGTGTAACAAGCATAGACAATAGCAGTATTACAAAGTTTAGTGAACTTTTAGTGTACGGATATAATGGCACAACAGCACAAACATATGCAAACAGAACGGATAATGTAATATTTGTATCATTAGATGATATAGATAAAACAGAGCTTGAAAGTACTATAAGCAAAGCCACAAACATAATAGAAAACGAAAGCGACCAATACACACAAGAAAGTATAGACGCTCTTAAAGTTTCACTAGAAAAAGCTAAAACAATATATAATGATAAAATAGCATTACAAGGTGAGATAGATTCAATAGTAACTGAGATAAACACAATAATAGATAATGGAAAAAAACCAGAACGTATTAGTGGCGATGTAAATAATAACGGAAAACTCGATTTATCAGATGCATTATTAATACAACAACATTTAGCTAAAATAAGTTTGTTAAGCGATGTAGATAGTGCATATGCAGATATTAACGGCGATGGCAATGTAAATATATCTGACGTGGTATATATTCAAATGGTTTTAGCAAAGTTAATTTAATTATAAACAAACTGCTTTAATATGTTGCAAAAAATTTAATTTTATGTATAATAATATTCTATGGGTGAAACCATGGAATATTATTTTTTAAGGGGCGTTTAAAATGAATAAAAAAACAAAAGAATTAAGTACAAATGTCTTTGTATTTAGAAGTACCGTGGTAGCGACAATTGTTACGGCTTTATTTATAGCTTTAACATATATGTTTATAGCATTTTTACCTATACAGATACCTGGATTAGGTAGTGGTGGTTTAACGCATTTAGGTAATATTCCTATGTTTGTAGGAGCTATATTATTCGGTAAAAGAGTAGGAGCTCTTGCAGGTGGAATAGGTATGGCATTGTTTGATTTATTCTCACCATATGCTATATGGGCACCATACACATTAATTATTGTTGGAATAATGGGATATGTGATTGGTCTAATTGCAGAAAAACATTCTCAAATTCAATGGTATGTTTTTGCAATAGTAATTGCTTTATTAATAAAAGTAGTAGGTTATTACTTTGCAGAAGTAATTTTATTAAACGGAGATTTTATAACACCTGTTTTTTCAATAGTAGCAAATGTATCACAAGTAGTAGTAGCTGGAGTAATAGTTATTCCATTGATTAAACCAATAAAGTCATTTTTAACAAAAGCAAATATAATACATTAATCTGATTAGTAAAAAATAAATATTCACAAATAGAAAACTGGGTTGTTATAAAACAATCCAGTTTTTTTATGGTAAATTTATTACATAGTAATAGAAAAATACACTCAGCAAAAAGTGAAGTGTGATATACTCTTTTTATCTCTAATCTAATCGCCTTTCTACTTTTTCCATATAGCTTTCTTATAAACTAATAGATTAATCGACTTTTTAAGGCTTAATAGTAGGTGTTCTTTCTTTCTTCTATATTTTTATTTCACATTTTGCATTTGTATTTTACTATAAGAACAATTTCGTTAATGGACTTTCTGTAATTGTTTATGTTATAATATGAAAGGCAAATTTTTTGATAACTATCGAAGAAATCTAAAATCGGTTATTATTCCAACAATTTTATATAGTGAGGATTTTAATATGAAAATAAAAGACCAGTACACATGCGCATTGCTTTTATCAATGGACTTATTAGGTGGTAAATGGAAAATGAGAATTTTGTGGCACATATTAAATGGAGATAATAGGTTTTCATTATTACAAAAAGGCATCTCAGATATAACACATAAAATGCTTGTGACTCAGCTAAAAGAACTCGAACAAAGCAATATATTAATTAGAACTGTTGTATGCGAAAAACCCTTAAATGTTGAATATTCATTATCAACACAATACAAAGGGCTTATTCCACTTGTGGAGGGTTTTTGTAATTTCTCGAAAGAATATGCACACGAAAACGGTATAACTCTTGATGACATATAGGTACAAAAAAGTACGTAATTGTTTTATTTATTGTTTTTGGATATAATAGAAATACAATAAATATGGAGGTAGGGTAAATGAATTATCCAAGAGCATTTTCTCATATAGGTTTGTCTGTACCTAACTTAAACCAGGCAGTAAAGTTTTACAGTGAGGTTATGGGTTGGTATATTATTATGGAACCAACTACTATCAAAGAGGAAAATACTTCGGCAATCGGAATTATGTGCGAGGAAGTATTCGGAAAGGGTCATGGTGATTTTAAAATTGCTCACATGGTCACATCAAACGCAATTGGAATAGAGTTATTTGAGTTTGCTGATAATGACCAACAAAAGCAAACATTTGAATTCAAAAACACTGGTCTTTTCCATTTTTCTGTGCAAGACCCTGACATTGAAGGTATGATAGAAAAAATTGTAGCGCATGGTGGGAAACAACGTATGCCGATTAAAGAATACTACCCAAATGAAAAGCCATACAAAATGTGTTATGTTGAAGATCCATTTGGTATTGTATTTGAAATATATACTCATA
>CAYJGB010000018.1:0-35150 GCA_964369405.1 uncultured Eubacteriales bacterium | reverse complement strand
TAAATGAGGCTATGAAAATCAATTTAGAAGAAAAGATTGATGAAACAATACAAAACGTAACAAGCACTAGAAAACTCAACATACCTACTCCAGAGGATAACGATAAAGCAGATAGAACGATTGATAACTCAACAGATAATTCAACAGACAATTCTATAAACAATTCTAAAGAAGATACTACGTCTGAAATTTTTGATAACAAGACCATTACTTGCATACATACAAATCAAAATTCTAATATTAAGCTAGATACTAGTACTCTTAATTTAATAAAAAATATTGCTAAAATCATAGAAGATAAAATCTATGATGAAGAGTTAAACTTTATCAAAACAGAGGAAAAATTACAAAGAAAAATCAACGAGAAAAAATATAATTTGGGACTACATTAGGAGCAAAAAAATTGAAATCTACTCCCCAACCAAGACATAAATATGTTTAAAATTTGGTAGTGGGCTAGTGTCATGGTGGAAGGGGAAAGTTAAGTATAACAATATAAGTATTCTAACAGTAAGAAAATATAATATAAGTATATATATTAAATATAGTACTAACTTAAGGAGAGTGATATAAATTAAAATAACAACACAACTACGAGATAAAGCAAGAAGAAAAAGTATGAAAGATTTACTAATTAAGTTTGGCTATGATGTAACTAACGCTGGAAGCGAACATCAGTGCATAATAAACTGTGAAAAAATAACATTAAGAGAGAATTTATGGTATAACCATTATCAGCAAAAGGGTGGTGATATTATCGACTTCTTAACTGAGTATCATAATTTAGATTTTAAATCGGCTATTTTTTTACTGCTAGAAAATGATAGTTTAAGTCCTATTCAAGCAACTACCAAAGGTAAAGAATTTATAAATTTCAGCTTACCAATTAAAAATAAAGACAACAACAGAATTGTTAAGTATCTAAACACTAAAAGAAATATATCAAAACCATTGATAAGTTATTTTATCAACAAAGGTTTAATATATGAATCTAAGGAACATCATAACATTGTATTTGTCGGTTATGATAAACAAAAAACTGCAAGACATGCTCATTTAAGAGGGATAACCTCTTCCCCATTTAAAAGTAATATTTATGGTAGCAATCCAAATAATAGTTTTAATCATATAACTAACAGTGACACTTTACACTTTTTCGAGTCCCCTATTGATGCACTATCATACATAGAATTATTTAAAATAGATTATAGTAACTTCTGTTTTGCTTGTGCATGTGGAGTATCAAGTAAAGTTCTTTTCATGTGTTTAGATAAATATAGACACATTAAAAATGTGGTTATCTGTCTTGATAATGATAAAGCTGGTAAAATAGCAAGTGATAGAATATCAAAGGAATTAACAAGTGAAAATATAAATAACAAAATCCTCACTCCAAAATATAAAGACTGGAATGAGGATTTGATAAAACACATATAAACATTATGTTGAATTTTACGTATAATTATGTTATAATAATTACAACAAACTAAGGGGATGATTATATGCCAAATATAAAACCTGTATCTGATTTAAGAAATTATAACGAAGTATTAAGAGATATTTCAGTAGGTGAACCTGTTTTTTTAACAAAGAACGGTAGGGGTAAATACGCAATTATAGACATTGAAGAATATGAAAAAACAAAAGCAATAATGAAACTTATGAGCGAACTATCAAAAGGTGAACAGTCAGCTAAAAGTGAAGATTGGATTGTCTTTTCAGATGTTGAAAAAATGTTAGGTGTTTAAATATGCATACAATTAAACTATCACCAAAAGCTGTTAAAGATTTAAAAGAAATAAAAGAATACATATCGACTGAGTTAAGTAATGAGATAGCCGCTAATAACACTGTTAAAATGATTATGAGTAAAATAAAATTATTAGAAACATCTCCTATAATCGGTATTAAATTAACAAATATAGTATCAATAGAAACAGATTATAGGTTTATAGTATGTGGAAATTATATTGCCTTTTATAGATATGACGAAGATTATATTTATATAGTTAGGGTGATATATGGCAAAAGAAATTATATGGAAATATTATTTAATAACAACGAATAAACTCAAACGTCATCGAAAGATGGCGTTTTTGTAATTCTAGAAAGGAATGTCTATGCAACAAATAAATATATTAATATTATCAGTATCAGGGTTAGCAATATTTTTAATAATAGTGTTAACCCTTTCTCATAAATTTACATTAAGCAGTATTAAAAATAAAACCGTAGGAAACGGACAACATGGTACTGCTCGTTTTGCACTTAAATCTGAAATAAAAAAGAAATACACTCATATATTATTTAATCCAAACAGATGGAGAAAAGGAAAGAACTTACCTAAAAAGCAAGGGATTATAGTAGGTTGTAAAAATAGTAATTTTAATAAGATATACAACTTCTTTATATCTGTTTTAATAGAACCGATAGTTAAACTAATTTATTTAATAAATAAAACTGAATATATTAAAATAAAAAGGAAATCTACTACTAAAGCGTTAGTCGATACAGATGATGTAAATGTACTAATGCTCGGAGCAAGTGGAGTTGGTAAAACATCTTTTTGGTTATACCCTACTATCGAATATTGTTGTGCTAGTGGGATGTCAATGCTTATTAGTGATACAAAAGGAGATATACTTAGAAATTATGGAACAATAGCACAAAAATATTATGGATATAAAATAGCTGTTATAGATTTAAGAAATCCTACATGCTCAAACGGATGTAATTTTTTACATCTAGTAAATAAATATATAGATTTACATAAAAACAACCCACACAATATTACGTATAGAGCAAAAGCTGAGAAATACAGTAAAATAATAGCCAAGACAATAATAATGGCTGGGAGTGATAACTCGTCATACGGTCAAAATGCATTTTTTTATGATTCTGCTGAGGGTTTACTATGTTCTATAATTTTAATAGTATCGGAATTTGCAAAAGACGGAGAACGTCATATAGTGTCGGTATTTAAATTAATCCAAGAGTTGCTTACACCTAGTGGAACAGTAAACAGCAAAGGAAATAATAAATTTAAACAATTAATCAATTTACTACCACCTGAACATAAAGCAAGGTGGTTTGCTGGTGCTGCACTTAATACTAGTGAGCAAGCAATGGCTAGTGTAATGAGTACCGCATTATCTCGTTTAAACTCATTTTTAGATAGTGAGTTAGAACAGCTTATATGTTTTGAAAATGATATAAGTGCAGAAAAATTTTGTAACGAAAAAACTGCAATATTCATAACACTACCAGAAGAAAACCCAGTTTGTTACTTTATGGTTTCATTGATTATACAGCAGTTATATAGAGAAATCTTAACTATAGCCGATGAAAATGGTGGTAAAATGAAAAATAAGGGAGTATTTTTAATGGACGAATTTGGAACATTCCCAAAGATAGAATCAGCAGAGATGATGTTCTCAGCATCTCGTTCAAGAGGTTTACAGCTAGTTCCAATAATACAATCTTTTGCACAATTAGAACGAAGTTATGGGAAAGAAAGCGCAGATATAATAATTGATAATACCCAAGTTGCAATATTTGGAGGATTTGCACCAAATAGCAGTTCAGCACAAACACTCTCAAAGTCACTAGGTAGTAAAACAGTGTTAAGTGGAACAGTTAGTAAAGGAAATGAGAATGCATCTAAATCTTTACAGATGATAGAAAGACCGCTTCTAACAAGTGATGAACTGAAAACATTATCAAAGGGAGAATTTATTGTTATGAAAACAGGATTTTATCCTATGAAAGTTCTTTTAAAGTTATATTTTAAATGGGGTATTTTATTTGAAGAGCCGTATATTTTAAAAGAAAACAACACAAGAAAAGTTAAATATACAAATGATGTAGAGATAATAAAAGAAGTAAAAAGCAAGTACGGAAAAACTTATATAACCCATAAAAACACCAGTCCTAGCAATGCAACAAAGATAAATACTGGAGTAAATTTAAATGAATAATATTAAAAAGATATATAAGCTAAATCTAAAAAACAGAGCTATATCAGTTTACTACTATCTAAACGACAGAAAGAACTCTAGCAATGTATGTTGGCCATCAATTGCTACTATAGCTAAAGATTTAAGTTTGTCAAAATCTACTGTTAGACGTGCGATTAAAGACTTACTAAGTGCAAATTTAATAAAGACATCAAATCGTTATAGGGATAATGGTGGGTGTAGTAGTTTGTTGTATGAGGTTTTGTGAGATAATTATATCTTATACAGCACGTAGTGCGTTTGTTTTCGCAAAAGTAGTATTAATTTACAAATTTAGTTTTACAATCTCAATTACTTCTCTTGTGTTTTGTTCCTCACCGTCCACTATTTCAACAATTTTTTTAATAATTTTTTCAATATGTTCCTCGGTAAAAACATTGTTATTAGTTTTTTTAAAAATCTTCACCAGTTTAGTCAATAAACTAGGTTTTTGTGTCGCTTTTATACTTAGATAAAACAAAAATATTAATAGCAATAGAAGTGCAAAAAAGTTAGACGCTAATACTATTACTGTTTCTATATAGTTGTTGTCTATAAAACTTATTTATCATATTTGTATTGTGTAAAATCATATTCGTATTTGCTAAGTTGTATGTTGTGTGATATATTTCTTATCCAAAGAATTCGTCTTCTATAATATGCTCAGCAAACTGCTTTTTTTGATTGAAGTAGTATAGAGCCTGACTCTGCAGCTGGGTCGATAAAAACGTTTGGTTTGATACAATCGTTTCTTTGCACACCCCAGAGGGTGTGCATTTTGGTTTACCGTGTGCAAAGGTTGAATTTTTTTTTTATAAAGTGTTGCTATTTTTCAAATAAATGTTTCAAATAAATACAGCCAACGCTCTATATTATCTTTACAAATAGCTTTATCTAATTTCTTCAAACTGTTTTTTACAATACTGTTTCTCACACTATCATTTTTAATGTATTCCAAGACATCTTCCGAATAGTACAATAACCAATCACTATCAAAATCTTGAATATCAAAGAATTCCGATACAAACATAAAATCAAATTCTGCCCAGTTATTTTTATACTTTTCTATTTCATCTATCTGAATTTTATTTTCAACAAGAAAACAGATTACTTGCCTCACAAAATATTCTTGTGTTTGGTATGTCATTTGCGTAATTCCGGCTATCTTATTTTTATTGTTTTGCTCTATGGTGGTTTCAAAATAATCTGTAATCATTTGTATGTGTTGTGTTAATTCAATATTTGCATCTACTTTACTTTTTTCTATTAACGACCATACATCAGAAATATTATATTCTTGCAAGACAACGTTTTTGGCTTCATCGCTCAACAAATTTGAAAGTTTAACTATTGCTTTAAAAATAGATTTATCCTTTAAATTCAGTGCTTTTTGAGATAATTTTAAACATTCACACTTGTAGCTATCTCCAATTAATCGAAGCATATTGCTAATTTCTCGAATATCAATTAAATATTGCTCATTCGGAGTAGATAGGTGAATATCTATTTTTTCAATTATCCATTTTTCTAAAACTATTACTATATTAGTTGTTGTTTCTTCATTAACAAATCTACTTATAATGTTTAATCTTTCCTGTATTACAAAAAAACCGTCTGTATTTGTAGAAACGAAATTAATTATTTTCTCAACACAACTTTTCTCTTTCAAAAAGTATGTCGATAGATAAAGCAAGCTTTTAATCTGTGTGGAAATTTCTCTCCAAAAAAGATATTCTTTAGTCAAAAAATCTTTACTAAATTTAGCTTGATAAAAGTCAAGCATACGATTAATATATTTGGATAGTATATCTTCTTCCGTAAATGGAATTAATTTAAAAGACACTGTTTTTTCAAAATATTTTAAATCGTTCAGTTCACAATTTTTTGAAAGCAAAATAATATCTTGAACTGTAAAAGTTAATCTTGTATTGCAAAAATTACCAAAAATATCAGTACGTTTTTTTGTTATTTCTTTTTGGTATGCCTGTAACCATATCAACATTGCGTTCCTTGTATAGTTTTTTGTTTCTGCGTAACTCTCAAACAATATCATATTATCTTGTATAAATTTATGTGCTTCCAACATATCTAATTTAATTTTGTCAAATTTTGAAAGGCCAGTAGACGTAGTTTTATTCATCAGCTGTTTTTCAACTTCATATTTATCTTTAAGCAAATTATTCATTTCGTTTGAAAAACAATTATTTTGAGAATATTCCCTCAAAAAAGCATATTTCTGCTTGAAATTATAAGGCAATTCTTCGAATTGAGACTTGGAATCATGATACAACATTTCCAAAGACATCTTATTATAAAATTCTTCACTTACAACATATATCGGTTGTCCAGTTGCTAATATAGAAACTGGGTGTTGATAATATGATCTGGCAAATTTAATCAACGAAAACAAATGTTTTCTATTAATTTGCGAAAAATAATAAATGTCCCAACTTTTATTCACCTTGCACACTTTTAACAACTCAGTAAACATATTATAACTTTCTTCTAATTTTCCAAGACGACTTAAATAATAAGCTTTTTTATATTGCTCTCTTATTTCAACATAATTTGAGTTGCAAAAATTTATCATCTCATTATAGTTTCCGTTAAACGACAGGTTTTCAATGTCTACTTCCGGAAAATAAAGTTTTGAATCATCTTCCATTCCTCGAATATTACAATTTTTTAGGAACATATCGATTTCCTGACATTTATCATTGTCTAATTCATCATATTCCAATTTATTTGTTAAGTAATCACCCCAAAAATCATTTAGTTTGCTACTATGTTTTTGATAGACAATATTCCATTCATCATTCACAGTAAAATCATATAAAAACATTTTATCAAAATCGCTTCTTTTTATATAATTTAAATTTTTAACTCCACTTGCACTATCATAAAGCAACTCTAAAACCTTTTGCTTATCATCCAATTGAGGATTCAATGTAAAATCAAGCATTTTATTTAGTGTTACAATATATTTTGTTAAATGTTCATCATCAACATCTGCAAAATCATTACTATCAATAATTCTTATTCCTCTGCTATAGTAATACTCACGCTCAACATCACTTATCGGATTATCTGTATTAATAAATATAGGTTTGATAAAATTTTCTTTTTGCAAATTATATACCCAATTTAAAATCAACTTAATGTTATAGTCGTTTAAGCCATAACCAACAAAAACTATCAAATTTGTAGCAAAAATACTTTTCATCAAATTACTTATAAGCTGATATTTATTGTCATAATTTAGGTAATCCGATTCTTTCAATACAAAATTAGTTGAAAAATCACCATGGACTTTAAGAATATATTTTATAGTTTCCGCCTTTGATACATCTTGATCGGAAGCAATAACACTGTAATTTTTACCAAATTTAACTGCCGTTTCTTCAATAAGAGTATCATAATTTGTTGTCAATACATGATTAGGATGAAATGCCATTATTAAATCATGCACTTTATTTGGGTGAACAATTTTCTTAAAATTCTCTTTTACTTTTTCTAAATATTTAGTTTCATCAAATTTTGCATGATACATTTCAGGAATTTTTAAAAACTCATCTGATTGGAGATTAATAATTTCGTCCCCTTTTTCGTTAGTGTATGTATTATAAACATATTTAATTTCATCCCCCATGCTTTTTACTAAATTAAACCATGATGGGAAACCAGAAACTTTAGATACACCCGCCCCAATAAAAAATGAAAGTTTTTTCATATCTGAATACTTTTTAATATCTTCAAACATAACATTATACATATATTCACGCTCTTTCAACATATTTTATCTCAACATCATACCCAAGAGCCACCATCATCTGCACGAAGGTCTTATTCACAACACCATCCTCTTTCTTGATGATACGGTTGACATATTGACTGCTTGTGCCGACTTTTTCCGCCAATTGAGCCTGTGTAATTCCGGCTTCAATACATTTTACTTTTACATCGACTTCTATGTTGTTTTTAACCATAATTTCACCCTTTTATATTCAAGTTAATTTCTAACACATATCAGATAATTTATTATAACACACTTTCTCAGAAAAAACATCAAAATTTTATGAACATACAAAAAAACACCTCACATTTCTGCAAGGTGCTAAATCTATATTATCATTCTGCTTTTACGCTGATTTCACTTTCGTTTTTAAAGGTAAATCGCACATCATATGTGGAATTAACGGTGATGTGTTCAAGGTATAATTAACACAGTCCGCAGTTCCAAAACCGTCCGGTATATAGACTGAGAAGTTGAACACCTAAATTTTTAAAAAATGTCCTTAGTTTCTAGAAAACTGTTAAAATAAAGTCACCATACAACAAACTAACAGAAGAATCCAAAAACTATAAACCATACTAATAATACCATAGAACGAAAAGAGGGCAACCCCTAAGAAAGGAAGAAAGGATGCTCAGCTTATTAAAACTGTTTTCTTTTCTACAAAAAATGATTTAAGACGAATTAAATTCTTTCACACAGATAGAGGCTCTGAATTTTAAAATTAAGTTATAGAGAATATTTTAAAAGAATTTAATATAGATAGAAGTTTATCTAACAAAGGAAACTTCATGGATAATTTTGTAGTATAATCCACATATAATATCTTCAATCGTGAATTCGATAGTTTGAATCAGCTTGAAGTGTTATGGTTTGATTATGTAAATCGATATAATAACATCCGAATTCTCTGTGGCTTGAATTATTTAACACCAGTAGAATTTTAATTAAAAAGTCTTAAAATAGAAAAACTTTAATTTGTACTAATATTGGTTGACATATCTGTCTTGGTAAAGAATAAAATCTACCATTTTTTATAATAATTTAAATTTTGCTAACAATAGATTTTCAAATGTTATGATACAATTGATACCTGACAAATAAAAAAGAAAATAGGCTCCAAATATGATATAATGTTATCACCACAAAAACAAGGTATCAAAAAGGAGCTATTTTCTATGAACAGTATAACATCAGAAGCAAGGTTTCGTCAACGAGTAATTAAATATGCAGAAAAAAATGGAGTAACAGCAGCAAGTATAAGACATAGAAGAAGTAGACAAACAATATATTAATGGAAAAAAAGATATAACGGACACTGGAAAAGTTTAATAGAAAGAAGTCATCGACCACATTATCACCCGAACCAACACACAGAAGAAGAAAAAGAGATGATATTAAAAAGATATCCAAGATATAAAGAAGATATGATAATGTTATGGGATAGTTTAAGAAAAAGTGGATACACACGAACCTATAACAGTTTAGTAAGAGTAGTGAATAAATGGATAAAACCAGAAATAAAGAAAAAAATAAAACAAGCATTAAAACTATATATGAGAGCAGAATATCCAGGACAGAAAGTTCAAATTGATGTTAAATATGTACCTAGTTATTGTGTAGTAAATGGAGCGAAGTATTACCAGTATACAGCTATAGATGAGTGTACAAGATGGTGTTTTAGAAGAATGTATGATGAACATAGTACCTACAGTTCAGCACAGTTTTTAAGGGATTTAATAGAAGAATGTCCATTTCCAATAAGAGAAGTACAAATCGATAATGGAACAGAATTTACTAACGCATTATTAGTGAAAAAATCTATGCATAAAAGTCTATTTGAAGAGTTGCTAGAAAAATCAAATATAAAATATCACAGAATAAGAATAGCAACACCAAGACACAATGGAAAAGTGGAAAGACAACATAGAATAGATGAATTACGATTTTACAAAAAATTGAAAATGTATAATTTGGTAGATGGAAGAAAGCAACTAGAAAAATACAATAAAAAATCAAACACAATACCTAAAATATGCTTAAAATTTCTTTCACCTAATCAAGTGTTAGAAAAATATTTAAGTTTAATATAGTATGTTAATCAGTTATCTTTGACAGAACATAAAAACAATGTTTATAAAAAGAGCCGACGGTGAGAAACTCAAAAACATATTTATTTAATATTTTATCGTCGCAATTAATATTTTAACATTGTTTTTATAACCTGTAAAAGGCATGCTAAAATCAAAGATTTTAGTAACTGATTAATTTGCCTCAAGTAAAAAATCTTAAAACATATATTTTTTTGGAGCAAGTGTAAGGTATCATTGACAACTCTACAAATTTTGCTAACAATAGATTTTCAAAAACATTGATTTTTTCACTTGTGCGTGATATAATTATCTAGTGATATAGTGAAATTTAGGAGGTATATTATGGCAGTTTCATATAAGAAATTATTTCATTTATTAATAGATAGAAATATTACTGTTCCAGAACTTCAAAGACAAGCAGGTTACAGTGCAAACATATCCACAAGGCTCAGAAACAACACCTACATCAACCTTGAAACTGTTGAGAAAATATGCAAGGTGCTTAATTGTAGGATTGATGATGTGGTGGAGTTTGTGGAGGATACAAAGTGAGGAGATTTCGATGATGTCAGAATTAAACAATATAGATATATTAGAAAGTGATATTCTTAACTTTGATACTAGTATTATAAAAAATCTCCTAATTGATAGAACTACAAAGAAGAATATTATTTGGGCTACTGATGACTATGTGAATTTAGGTGATTTTTACAATGCGGAATGTCAAATCACAATCGAGTTGATAGTTGCTGATGAAAATAATATAATTAAGCCAAGGATATTAAAATCACAAGAAAATCAACTAAGTAGAACTAAAGGTAAAGCAGAAGTTTTCACTCCTTCTTGGATATGTAATGCTCAAAATAATCTAATAGATTTGGATTGGGTTGAAGATAAGCAAGCATTTAATGAAGAAATATATAAAGCTTGGATAACTAATAAATCAAAAGTACAATTTAAAAATAAAGCTAAACTAACATGGCAAAATTATGTTGATGCAGTGCGTATGGAGATTACATGTGGAGAAGCACCTTATCTTGTTAGTCGATATGATGCAACAACTGGAAAATATATTAAAGTAGAAAATAGAATAGGTTTACTAGACCGTAAGCTTAGAGTTATTAATGAAAATGTTGAAGATGATAAAGAATGGTATAAATGGGTGGTTCGAGCTTTCCAAAGTATATATGGATATGAATTTCAAGGAGATAGCTTACTGTTAGCCAGAGAAAATTTACTATATACTTTTATCGACAACCTTAAATATAAGTATGATAGAAAACCAAGCCTTTCTCAATTACAAGAAATTTCAACAATTATATCTTGGAACATATGGCAGATGGATGGATTAAAATTCACTGTGCCATATAGTAGTGTGGTTGCGATTGAACCAAATCAACAAATATCTCTTTTTCAAGAAGAAGTGCAGTTACCACAATATTGTATTATAAAAGATTGGCAAGCTAAAAGATGGAATAAAAAGAGTATTATTGAATTTCGTTCACTACTAAAAAAGGGGGAATAATTTATGTTTGAAAATATAGAAATATTAAATGGTTTAATTGTAGGAAGAGTAGAACCTCATATTTATGCTTTTTCAACAAATACAATCCCTAATTATTTAAAAGTGGGTGATACATATCGTCCTGTTCCTGTTAGATTAAACGAATGGAAAAAACATTTTCCTTCTCTACAAGAAGAATATAGGGAAAAAGCAACTATCAATGATAATATATTTTTTAGAGATTACTCCGTTCATGAGTTTTTAGAACATGATTTAAATAAGGATAGACTGAAGTCTAGTGATATAGAAGATATATATTATTCTAATGAATTTTTTAAAGAAACTACAGTTGCTGATGTTAAAAACGCAATTACTGATATTAAGGAAAAATATGAAAGTCATATAGATAAATACCAATACTATAATTCTAAAAACAGCTTGCCTGAAACATACACTTATGCATCTACAGGTCAATGGAAACCAAGACCAAATCAAAGTGCAACAATTAAAAATTTTCATAACGCAGTTAAATGTGGAAGAAAAAATTTGCTAATGTATGCCGTTATGCGTTTTGGAAAATCATTTACCTCTCTTTGTTGTGCAAAGAAAATAAATGCTAAACTTGTACTTGTAGTTTCAGCAAAAGCTGACGTTCGTGAAGAGTGGAAAAAAACTGTGCAACAAGCTGACAATTTTAATCAAGATTATATTTTTATATCTAGCAATGAGCTTGCAACAAATGAAAATATTATTAAAGAAATATTAGCTGATGATAAAGGTGCTGTTGTATTTCTTACATTACAAGATTTACAAGGTGAAAACATTAAAAATAAGCATAAAGAGATTTTTGGGAATACAATAGATTTGCTTATTGTTGATGAAACTCACTATGGAGCAAGAGCCGAAAAGTATGGTCAAGCTTTAAAAGATAATCATTATACGAAGGATATAAAGCAAAAGTATGAAAATGATGACTTTATAGAGGGTGATGAAGCTGATGAAACTTTAAAATCATTAGAAAGCAATTTAAAATTACATCTTTCAGGAACACCTTATAGAATTTTAATGGGAAGTGAATTTAAAAAAGAGGATATTATAGCTTTTTATCAATTCACGGATATTGTAGCTGATCAAGAAAAATGGGATGAAGAACATATTTTAGATGATGATACTAACGAATGGGACAATCCTTATTTTGGCTTTCCTCAAATGATAAGGTTTGCATTTAACCCTAGTAAATCAGCACAAGCTAAACTTGCTGAATTAAAATCAAATGGAAATACTTATGCTTTTTCAACGTTATTCAAACCTAAATCAATCAAAAAAGCTAATGACAATTCACATAAAGAATTTTTACATCAACAAGAAGTGTTAGATTTATTTTCTGTTATTGACGGAAGTAAAGATGATGATGAATTATTAGGATTTCTTAACTATGATAAAATCAAGGACGGCAATATGTGTAGACATATTGTATGCGTTTTGCCTTATTGTGCTTCTTGCGATGCATTAGAAAAATTGCTAATATATAACAAAGATGATTTTTTAAATCTGCAAAACTATACTATTGTTAATATTTCTGGTGTTGATAAACCAGCTGAATACAAAAACATTAATGCTATCAAAAATAAAATTAAAAATTGCGAAGATAATGGGGAAAAAACAATAACTCTAACTGTAAATAGAATGCTTACAGGAAGTACTGTTGAACAATGGGATACTATGTTTTTTCTAAAAGATACAGCATCTCCACAAGAATACGACCAAGCCATATTTAGGTTACAAAATCAATATATTAAAACTTTTACTAATGAAAATAATGAAACCATTAAATACAATATGAAACCTCAAACTTTACTAGTAGATTTCGACCCACATCGTATGTTCTCTATGCAAGAGCAAAAATCAATGATTTATAACGCAAATACAGATGATAGTGGCAATCAAAAGCTAGAGGAAAGAATGTTTGAAGAACTAAGAATATCACCAATTATCGCAATGAACAAGAATAAAATTGTTGAGGTTAAACCAAGTGACATTTTAGCAGCAATTAGTGCTTATTCTAGTGAACGTGGCGTTATTGATGAAAGCTTAGATATTCCTGTTGATTTTTCACTTTTTGCTATTGAGGAAATCAAAAACACTATAACTGCTCAGGCAGAATTAGGCTCAAAAAAAGGACTTCAAATGGAAGGATATAAAAGCGATGATGGCGGTAATGATTTAGATAATCCTACTGATGGTGATGATGATACAACATCTGGAGATAATCCTAATGTAGCTGATGATGATAAATCTACAAATAGCAAAACTGATGAATCAGATCGTGCAAAACTTGAAAGCAAATTCCGCATGTACTATTCAAGACTGTTGTTTTATTCATTTTTGTCAAATGCAAAGCTAAAATCTTTAGATGATATACTTGATTCTTTTGAAAATGAAGATAATATAAGGATTTCTAAAAATTTAAATTTAGAAAAAGATGTACTAGTATCAATCAGGGATAATATCAATCTGTTCATTTTAAGTAAATTAGATTACAAAATTCAAAATATAAGTTCATTAGCACATGATGAAACAGTCGCACCTGAAGAACGTGCGATTAAAGCAATAAATAAATTCGGCAAATTATCTGAATCAGAAATTCCAACACCTCTAAACATAGCCACAGATATGGTAGCCCTTTTATCAAATGATTGCTTTGATAACTTGTTGAACGATAAAACTGTTATGCTAGATATTGCAAGTAAAATCGGTGAATTTACCATTGCAATAGTAAAAAGATTAAGAACCCTTGATATTGATATGGAAGCAGTTAAATCATCAATTCTAGCAATCCCAACATCAACTGTTGCTTATGAATTCACAAGAAAAATATACACCGTATTGGGGCTTGACATTGATTGTATTGCAACTAAATTTACATCTTATGATTTATTAAATGTAAAGAAGTTAGATGACTACGGAAAAATAACAGAAGAAATTGACTATGAAAAAATAAGCAAAATTTTAAAGCAAGATAAAAAACTAAGTGAGATAAACCTTAGTGATAAAGTAAAAGAAGGTGAAGAAGTGAAAATTGAAGCAGTTGTGGGGAATCCTCCGTATCAAGTTGGCGACGGAGGCGCACAGGCAAGTGCAAGGCCTATATATCATAATTTTGTTGATGTAACAAAGACTTTATACCCTCGAAAATTTACCATGATTATGCCATCTCGTTGGTATGCAGGTGGAAAAGGGCTAGATGATTTTCGAAATGACATGCTAAATGATAATTGTGTAGAACAATTAGATGACTTTTTACACCCTGAAGAAATCTTCCCTGATACAAATAACAGAGGAGGTATTTGTTATTTTCTTTGGAATTCTGAGTTTGATAATATTGTTTCAAATGTAAAAGTTAATTCTCATAACGGAAATGGTTATGTAAATTCAACTTTAAGGAGTATGAAAACAAGAGATTTAGATATCTTTATAAGAGATAGTATTGGTGTCGATATATTAAACAAAGTTATTCCAGATGAAAATGTAGATGTTATGTCGAATTATGTTTCTCCGAGAAAACCATTTGGTATTGAAAGCAATATAATAAATTCTGATAGATGGAGCAAAAACAAAAATGATTTTGATGTATCTATTAAGTGTTATGGAAAAGGAAAACAATTAGGATATATTAGCGTTTTAGAAAAAACAAATCATAACGAATGGATATGTGTATGGAAAATATATACACCACGAGCAAATAATATCGGTACTGAATTGAATGACGATAATCTAAATACTTTCATTGGAGAACCTAATAGCATTTGCACAGAGGCATACATTAGCATAGGAGCAGAATTAAATTTAAATATGATTTCGGCAAGTAATATGACCAATTACTTTAAAACAAAATTTTTGAGATTTTTACATGGACTTGCAAAAGCTAGTCAAGATGCTTCGAGAAAAACTTATAAATTTATTCCACTGCAAGATTTCACTAACTCATCAGATATAGATTGGTCTAAATCTATTGAAGAAATTGATAAACAGTTATATTCAAAATATAACCTAACCCCTCAGGAAATTAATCATATAGAAAATAAAATAAAACCGATGGAATAAGGAGGAGTTCAATGACATCTGAATATAAAACATTAGAAGATACTGCGAGAAACACATTTTGTAGTGTTACATGGTCGCATAAAATCCAAGAAAAACAAGTTGATATTTTTGCAACTCAATACAAATACTTAGAAATAGCGAACATTGTATCAGCTTCGCTAACATCCGTAGGTATTGTTTCATTAATATTTACAGATGAATTGTGGTTAAAACTTGTTTCAGCATTAATTTCTTTTGTTTCTATCTTTGCGAGTTCCTTTCTTAAATCTTTTGATTTAAGCACCAAGGTTAATGCACATAAAAATTGCGCAAATAAACTTTTGGCAATTAGAAATGAATTTCAGATTTTATTATTAAAAATTAATCTAGAGCAAGAAGAAATTGATAATTTGATAAAAAGTTATGAAGAGTTAGTTATAAAATTAAATAAAATTTATAGTGGTTCTCCTAACACTTGTGATAAGGCTGTTAAAAAAGCTCAGAAATCACTAAAAATAAATCAAGATAATACTTTTACAAATGAAGAAATAGATAGCTTTTTACCAGAAGCATTAAGGAGGAATAAATAATATGCAAAAAAATGCTCAATTTATATCAATGGATACTCGACAAACAATATCAGTAAGGTATCATACAATCACTAAAGCTATTAATAAGGAATTTTGGAATTCAAGTAGTGATACACAAAACAGCTTTTATGTTGGTTCTTACGGAAGAGGAACAGCTATAAATACAAGTGACCTTGATGTTTTGGTTGTTTTACCTGAACAAGAGTATACCCGACATAATTCATTGAAAGGAAATGGACAATCTAGATTACTACAGGCTGTTAAAAATGCTATAGTTACTTCTTATTCTCGTACGGATATCCGTGCTGATGGTCAAGTTGTAAAGATTCAGTTTTCAGATGGAATAAAATTCGAAATACTGCCTGCTTTTAAACGCAAAAATCCTTGGGGTTATGATATTTATAAATATCCAGATACTAATATGGGTGGAAATTGGAGTTCTACTAATCCTAAGGCTGAGCAAGAAGAAATGGCAAACAAGAATAAAGAGAGCAATGGTTTACTTTTTGATACCTGTAAGCATATTAGATCTATTCGTGATAAATATTTCAGTAGTTACCATTTGTCAGGAATTGTAATAGATGGTTTTGTATATCAAGCAATTGGTAATTGGCGTTGGTTACCTGATGGAGAATCTGGAACAGCTTCACATGGAGATTATGAAAAAAGTCTGTTAAAATATTTAACTGATAACACTAACTACTTTGGAAGCTTCACTCTATCAGCCCCTGGTAGTAATGACAATATAGATACTAGCAAAAGTTTGGTATGTTTGAAAAAAGTATTAGAGCACATGATAGAATAACAAAATCCACACAGGAGCATTTCTACTCATGTGTGGATTTTTTTTAATATTCTAAGTATTAATTTTTAAGTTGTTAGAATTCTTGATATTTTTTGTTATTTGGAAAACTTAATAGGTGCACTGTTCAAGCTTTTTTGCTATTTCTAACGTAAACCAATAATAGTAACAGCTTTTAAATATATTGTAAAATTGTTCTATGGGTGTATTATCATAAAAGTAATCTGCTCACTCATGTTTCGTCTGTTACCTTTTTCTTTGCAAAACATAACATATTCCCATGAGTCTAATGGTGTCCTTGAGCAGAATGCAATATTATCTTTTCTTAATTATATTATTATGAGGATTTAGTGTGACCATTTATTATATATGATTACTGGAATTAATCCCATTTATTTATCCACTAAGATTGACTTAGATATATTTATTTTATATAATTTAAGTATATATTTATCCCAGTTAATTTAAGAGGAGCAACAACTATGACCAACAAATCAAGAACACTACATACATTAAAATATCTATGGGAATATTCAGACGAAAACCATCCAGTGTCAACAATTGATATTTTAGAATATTTAGCTAAACAAGGAATAAAAGCTCATAGAACGACTATCAATTCAGATATATCACAAATAAGTGAAATAGGAATCGACATAGTAACAGTTCGCTCATCTCCTAATAAGTACTATATATGCGAAAGATTTTTAGAATCATATGAATTAAAAATGTTAGTTGATGCTGTATCATCATCAAAATTTATTACACAAAAGAAAAGTGACCAATTAATAGATAAAATAGGAAAACTAACAAGCAAACCTTTAGCAAAAGAATTAAAACGTGAAATAGATATTGATAAAGTTATAAAACCAACTAATGAGAAAATTTATTATATAATAGATGCGATACAAACAGCAATACAAAAAGAAAATTGGATTACTTTTCAATATTTCGAGTATACTTCACAAAAAGAGTTAATACATAAAAACAATGGCTATCAATACAAAGTATGTCCATATACAACTTTCTGGAGAGATGACCACTACTACTTATTAGGATTTAGTAAAAAACATGATAAAATAGTAACTTTTAGAATAGATAGAATGGACATAACAAAACAAAATGATGATGAATGGTTACCTCCTCCAAAAGATTTTGTTCCATCAATATATGCAAATAAAGTCTTTGAAATGTATGATGGAACTCTAACAGTAGTAACATTAAAATGTGAAAATGATTTAATGGATGTAATTATAGATAAGTTTGGAGAAGAAATAACTATAGTTGATTTAGATGATAATCACTTTGAAACATCTGTAGAGATATATGTAAGTCCTAGATTTTATGGTTGGCTTTTTGGATTTGTGGGAAAAATTAATATCATCTCCCCTACTCAAATTAAAAAAGAGTATATAAAAACAGCAAGAAAAATTATAAAACAAGCTAAAAACACATAAAAAACTCACGAGTTGTCGGTTTAAACCGACAACTCCATTTTTATCCAATTTTACTGTTGAAATATGATAAATCATCTGATATAATCAAAATATGTTCAGAACAAACCAAATTGAAAGGAAGTGAGATAAATGAATGGTTATACTTTTGGCAAATATATCAATGAAAAAAGACTAGAGAAGAAAATATCGCTTAGAGGATTTGCAAAACAATTAGACATATCTCCTGTATATATGTGTAATATGGAGAAAGATAGAGATGCGGCTCCTAAAAATGACATACTTACAAATATGGCTAAATTTTTAATGCTTAACGATGAAGAAAAAATATTTTTATATGACCTTGCAGCAAAAAGCAAATCAACCCCTACTGTATCAAAAGATTTACCAAACTATATAATGGAAAATGACATAGTTAGAGTAGCTCTTCGAACAGCAAAAGATGTAGATGCAACAGATGCAGAATGGCAAGAATTCATAGATAAACTTCAAAAACGAAAACAAGAAATTGAGGAGGGTAAAAAATGAGTTATATTGGAGTGGGAACATTAGAAGCAATAGCTAGAAATGTGATAAAAAAATATAATCCATCATTAATACTTGGAGAACCTCAAGAAATCCCAATTGAAGACATTATAGAAAGTATGGGATTAACACTCGAATATCAAAGCATTAGAAATAACGGAAGGATATTAGGTGAAACTGTTTTTGATGATGGAGCAGTAGCAATATACGACAGACAGAAAAAAGAGTACACTTTATTGTTTATGAAAAGAGGAACAATATTACTAGATGAAAGTCTACTAAATAGCAAATCTGACGGTAGACTTAGATTTACAGCAGCACATGAACTAGCACATTGGTTAATACACCAAGAAATATATATGGGAAGTGTTGAAGTAGCAGCTAAGATGAATCACTCTAGTAGTAATTCTGATAAACAAACTGAAACACAAGCTGATATATTAGCAAGCTATTTACTTATGCCAAAAAATCAACTTAAAAAAGCATTTTACAAAACAAATGGAGATAAGGTAGTAGAACTATCTAAATTATTTGGAGTGTCAAAACAAGCAATGAAAATAAGATTAAGTCAACACAATTTGATTTAAAGTCATCAATATATTCATTTTTATTGTTGATGTTCAGTATAAACAGAATATATAGGAGGAAGTGAAAAATGATAATAATCTCTACTGTACCACCTTCTTTAAAAAGTACAGAATATAATTACTTAATATGTCCAAAATGTAAAAAAGGTAGGCTTTGTGATAAGCCAAAAAATGAAAAAGTAAGTGCAATAATTACAAAGCCATTAACAAATCATATTATAATTAAATGCCCTAAATGTTCAGAAACTTTTGTTATAGAATCACATTAAAAAATTAAACTTATTTATATAAAACTATGTCTCGTACATAGCACCAACCGCCGGACATGCTTAATAACTTTAAGTAAAGAAACCCGGATAAGTGCCTGTATCCACAATATTGTGAGAATGAGGACCCTCGAGTTAGGAGCATGACAAGACAGCTTTAAAAGCTGTTTTTGTTATGCTCTTTTTTATTTGCATAATTCTTTTTGCTTTCAAAGCAGAAAGGATTATTTATGTACAGATTATCAAAGGCACGTTCGCCTCCAATATGTTTTTAAATTTGAAATTAGTCACTATTTAAAAATTATATTTTGGAGGAAGAGAAATGTTTAATTATAGAGAAGAAAAAAAGAAGTTTACAAAAGAATGGGAATTGTTAAGAGATGAGTATAAATCTCTTAACATGTCAGAAGAACATATAGCTGAACTAGAAGAATTTGATTGGGAATGGTTTAAAAGTCGTAGAAGATATGAGAATCGTACTCAAAGAATACCTTCAGAAACTTTCGGTTTTGAAAATGATAATTCTGTACTTTATCAAAAATACAAATCTCTAAGTCGAATTTGACGAAACAAATTTTTCAGATAAATACGGTTGGATAGAAACTATTGATAATCCTCAGTTATCAAAGCTCTTAAAATCACTATCTGTTGATGAGTTAGAATTGCTTACTTTATATGTAATTTATGGCTATACACAGGCAAGAATTGCTGATGAATTTAATATATCACAGAGAGGAATTTCAAAAAAATTAAAAAAAATTAAACTTTTTTTGAAAATGGTTCTAAAAAGTGAGTTCTAAATGCCAACACAGTGAGGGAGTATTTTAAAAACCCTCAAAAAGCACATTGACAATTGAATAAAAAGTTATCAAAATACGTTATACTAAAGAGCTAGCAATCAAAGACATTCGCCAAGACTATCTGCAAAGAAATTTGTCAAACAGATAATATCTAAGGTACGAGCGATAAAAATGTAATCTTTAAAAACAGTCGGTGATAGATTGTTTTGCAATTACCTCTTTAGTATATAATGATACTTCTGCCCAGCCACAGACTCAAGCAATGGGGGCAGCTAGCAGAGAACCTGGTAGAGGTGAAACTCCTATGATGAGATTTAATCAATCTTAGTTTTGGTAATTGGAAAATACAGTTTAAAATTAAATTTAAAGGAATGAAACTAATGAAAAGTAAATGTATAAATAATTTAATTTCATATAATGCGATACTTACAAATTTTAAAACAGGAATTATAAATAATAAACTAGACAAAAACATTTGTAATATCGCACTTATGTATATTGCTAAAGACTTAGAAATATCTAACCCAATTTTTCTGTAGGTTCGTATATAGCTATGTTTTAGATATTATGATATTGTTGTGATAAATACTACTGTTATATCATATGAACATTAGTAAATCGATATTAAAGGAGGTTAATTCTTGAAAAACTCTATATTAAAACCAACTGCTAAAAACGTTAAATTAATAAATCCTATCGAAGTAGAACCAGATAAAAAGATTAGATATGCAGCTTATGTCAGAGTAAGTTCAAATTCAAACGAGCAGTTAAACTCATATGCACAGCAGATAAGCCACTATATAAAACTGTTCACTGATAATGAAGATAAATGGGAACTTGTAGATATCTATTCTGATGAGGCGATAACTGGAACTTCACTAAGTAAAAGAGAAGATTTTCAAAGAATGCTGACAGACTGTAGGCTTGGTAAAATTGATAAGATAATTACTAAAAGCGTTAGTAGGTTTTCAAGAGATAACATTGTAACACTGTCTACAATAAGAGAATTATCAGCACTTGGAATATCAGTGTACTTTGAAGACGATAAAGTGGATACTTTAAATATGTCTACAGAATTTTTACTAAGTCTTCAAGGAATGGTAGCACAACAAGGCTCACAAGTAATATCTAAAAACTGTAAAAAGGGATTTCAAATTAGAGCTGAGAATGGAAGCTATAAACAGTCAAAGAAACCATATGGATTTGACTTAATCAATAAAGAACTCGTTATAAACTTAGAAGAAAGTAAGATAGTAAAAAGAATATATAAAGAGTATCTAAATGGAGTTAGTATGACAAAGATAGCTTTAACACTAACAAATGAAAAAGTTAAAAGTCCAAGTGGTAATGATAAATGGCATAATTCTACTATACGAAATATACTTACAAACGAAAGAGTTATTGGAGATATGTTACTTCAAAAGAAATATTGTACAGACACCTTACCAGTAAAATTAAAGATTAATTACGGTGAAAAAGATATGTACTATATAGAAGAAACACATCAAGCAATAATTGAAAAAGATATGTTTGAAAGAGTACAAGATTTGATTAAAAAGAAACAAAACAAGAGATTAAAAAAAGAACACAAAGTTAATAAAAAACATATTTTTAGTAAGGTTTTATTATGTGATGAATGTGGCAAAACTCTAAGAAATAAAATTGTAAATAATAAAAGCTACTGGGTATGCAATGCAAGAGATAAAGGATACACAAGATGTAATGTTACTCAGATACCAGAAGAAGAAATTAAACGTGCATTTATAGTAATGGTAAATAAACTGATATTACATAGAGAAGATATACTATATCCCATGCTTAAAATGCTAACAGACTTTAGATGTACAAAAAACAAGAGTAACGAAGAATTAAAGTCAATCTCTAAAAAGTTGATAGAATTAGCAGAGCAGAGCAATATGCTTAATGGTTTACGAGCCAAGGGTATAATTGACTCTGCTTTTTGCATATCTGCACAGACAGAACTCAACAGTAAAGTACAAAAACTTAAAAAAGCAAAAGAACAGATTATATCAAATGACGAAAACGATGATATTCTCATCAAAACTAAAATGATAGTGTCTATAGTAGATAATCAGAGTGAAACAATAGATAACTTTGATGAGGTTATATTTAACTCTATAATTCAAAATATTATAGTAACTAGTAAAGATAATCTAATATTCAAATTGATTAATAATCTTGAGCTACCAGAAAACTTATCAAGGAGGAATAACAATTGAAACAATACAAAAGAGCAATTACATATGGATATATAGTTCAAAATGGAAATATAATTATAAATCCATCGGAAGCTATAGAAGTTAAGAAAATATTTATGTCATATATATCTGGTCAATCTTATCAAAAAATAAGTAACGATTTAGTAAATAGAAAAATAGAATTTCTACCTAATAGATATGACTGGAACAAATGCAGAGTTAAGAGAATACTACAAAACAATAAATATCTCGGAACTTCTTCCCTACCTCCAATCATAAGTCAGATTGAGTTTATCAAAGTGCAAGATATAATATCATCTAAAAATGAAACTATCAAAAAGGCAGATAAAGATACAGTAGCTTTAAAAGGTCATATAAGATGTGGTAGATGTAGGAAAATTCTTAAAAAGTATTTATCACATAATCGCATATCTGGATATGCGATTGTAAACTTAGTTTAACTGCTAAAACTTTAGAACGTGAAGTTAATAGGCTACTAATTAAGATAAATAATCTTGACAATGTCTATCCAGATGTAGCTTGTACAACAACACAGGAAGAACTATCACTAATTAAAGATAGTATAAACAATGAGTTGTCCTCCCCTATACTTGATGAAGATAAAACAAAAAAGCTAATAATGTCATACACATTAGCTCAGTATTTAAACATCAACATAATAGATAAGTCACTTGAAGTGAGTATCAATAATTCAATTAATGATATAAATAAATCTCAAATAGAAAAAATTGTAGACATAACAAAACATCTACTTTTAAACGAGGACCACACTTTAAGTGCAATACTTACAACTGATAAACTAATTTTATGAAAGGAAAGACATCATGTACACACCGGCAGTTAAAAGAAAAGATGCTCCAACAGTACGAATAATAAAAGCAACAAAATCCATCTACAACAACGAACGAGAATACAGAAAACTTAGAGTATGTGCATATGGTAGAGTATCTACAGATAGTGAAGAACAATCTAGCAGTATACAAGCACAACGTACCCATTTTATAGATAAAATATATGCAAATGACGAGTGGGAGTTTGCAGGATACTATGAAGATGAGGGTATAAGTGGCAAGTCTGTAGATAAAAGGCTAGGATTTTTGAAAATGATAGAAGATTGCAGACTTGGTAAAATTGATATGATACTTACAAAATCAGTGAGCAGATTTTCAAGAAACATCTTAGACAGTATCACATATGCAAGAGCGTTAAAGAATTTAAGTGTAGAGATACAGTTTGAGCAAGATGGATTTAGCACATTTGAGCCAGATGCAGAAATGCGACTAACAATAATGACATTATTTGCACAAGATGAAATAATGAGGCAAAGTCGTAGTATCAAGTTTGGAAAAGATGAGAAAATACGAAATGGCAAGGTAAGTTATCAATACAAAAACTGGTTAGGATATGAAAAAGGACCAGACAACAAACCAATGATAGTACCTAGTCAAGCGTATGTAGTTGAGCAGATATTTTCACAATATATAGCTGGTGAAAGCATGAATGGAGTAGCACAAATACTCAATCAAAGAGGTATTACAACAAAGAGTGGAGCAAAATGGGCTAGAGGAAGTATACAGAGAATTTTAATGGACCATAAATACTGTGGTGACTATCTATATGGTAAAACATTTAAACCAGACCCACTATCAAAACAAGCTATTAGAAATACTGGACAAGTAGCACAATATCTACTAGAAAATGTACATGATGGAATAATAACAAAACAAACCTTTAATCTAACACAATCAGAAATTAAAAGAAGAAATGATATAAAACTAGAAGTAGAAGGTGAAGTTAAGTTATCTAAATACAGCAGTAAATATGCTTTAACAGAAAAGTTATATTGTGTTAAGTGCAAGTCTAATGTATCTAGAAAAACATGGATGTGGAAAAACGGAGAAAAAAGACCAGTATGGATATGCAGTGGAAGAACAGGTGTTAAAACACATAAATGTGATTTAGAAGTTATAGACGAATACAGACTACACGATGCAATAATAAAAGCTATAAATAAACATAATGGAAACGAAAGTGAGAACATATCATTAATGCTTAATAAAAATATAGCAAAAGCAATAACAAGTGATAGGTTAGGTATTAATCCTCACACTCTAAAAAATGAAATACTTATGATAGAAAAAGCATTTACAGACTTAATAGCACTTAGTGTAAAATCAAAGCAACCAGAGATGTTTGAAGAAAAATTCAGAACACTCGCACAAGAAATAGAAACTAAGAAAAAGCAATATGAAGAGTTAGAAAAAACTGAAGAAAACGAAAGAGAAATTGCACAGAAAATAAAACTAGTACAAGAGTATATGGATTCATCACCCAAAGAGATACAATACTACGATGATATATTAGTAAGACAGACAATAAAAAGAATAGGAATATTAGACACAGATACAATAAAAGTTACCTTTCTAGATGATGAAGAGATAACACAAATATTGATACCTAAAATTAAATAAAGGAGAAACAATAATATGATTGATTACAGCAAAAGGAAATGTTATGGGTTTATTAGAGATAAAGGTAGTGGCTTTATAATTGATGAAAAACAAGCAAAAACTGTAAGGTTTATATTTGAAAGTTTTGAAAATGGTTTATCACTAAATAAGATAGCAGAGAAGTTACATAAGTTAAGTATCCCCTCCCCATCTGGTAATGAAAAGTGGAGTAGAAAAGTAATAAGTAGCACACTTTCAAATGAAAAATATGCTACTTATAAAATTATATCAAAACAATTATTTAATGTAGTTCAAGACCTCAAACGTTTACGAAGTAGAAAGAAGTCTAAAGTAGAAGAGCCAAGTGTTATAGAAGTTAATGGAGTTAATGAAACTAATCAAAGTAACAAAACTGCAACTAAAAACTTAAAACCTAGTAAAAATTCAAAATCTAAAAAAGCAAAATCAAAAGAAAAAGAAAAAGAAATAAATACTAATAAATGTGTAACTAAAGTAAAAGATATATCTAAAACTAAAGAAGTAACAACAACACAAAACATTAAAGATAATAAGAAAACGAAAGTTTTTAGTATCTTTAAAAAACGGAGTAATGTTATATCTAGTGTATTATGTAGAAATTTAGAAATCCAAGTTTTAGAAAAACAAATAAATCGATTTATACCTAATATTTATTTATTCATGCTACATCGTTACTGGTTACGGTGTTTGTCTAATATGATAAAATTATATTAACTTAAGGGTGATGGAATTAAGTTAGAACAAATTTATTTTACTTTTAGCAAATTCTATCATATATTCTTTTTTTATATGTGAATTTAATATTTGCTCCTCTTTTGCAAAATCACCTTTAGAATAACGGCTAGTATATTCTTCTAAAAACATTGAGTCATCGTATTTTTTTAAATATTCGAATCCATATTCAAAATATTCCCAATATCCTTTGGCAATTAATTCTTTAATTATAATTGTTAACCTATCGTCTTTGCTAGCATCTGCAATATCTACATTTTGTAACGCAATAGGATTGTTATTAACATCTAAATACATAATTACTAAATCTTCATATGTATATGACTGAAAGTCTTGTGTATTTAACTCTATTAATGGACTATCAATTGTAACAACATTACTACTATTCTCAGTTTTAATACTATGAATGTCTGTTGTAATTAATGGTGATAGCGATAAAATCGTTTCATTATTATATAATATATTTATATGATTTTTATTATAAACTGTATCTTCAAATTGATAATCACATTTTCTTGATATTGTATTCTCTAAAGATGTATAACCAAAATTGGAACTGTATTCAGCCTTATTAGCTTCTTTGTAATTTGCAATAGGTCCAAATGGAAGAATAAAACTTTTAGCAAATGTTAATGACACAAACACTATAATAACTAATAAACATTGAATTGTAGTAGCTACTACACTACTTATCAGTTTGTTTTTATTATCTTTAATTTTGTGTTTATTGTTATCTCTTGATTTACAAAAAATAAGAAACACAAACAAAGCAATACTAGTTATTATTGTTATTATAGTCATAAATAAATATGTTTGAAATAAAAAAGTTTTTGATATAATATCTAATTCACTGCCAGTAAAATTATATTTATAATATATTTTTTCAACTTCTATATATTCAATTTGATACCATATGGTAAATAGAATATTTGATATTATGACTATCAAAGAGAGAATTATAGCTAATATTTTGCTAGCATTATATTTTAAAAATTGTAAAATATTATAGTTGAAAAATTTAATGAATAAACTAAACATAAATATAATAAAAGTAACTTCTAGTAAATTTTTTATTGGGAATATAAATGATGGAAAAACATAAATTCCTATGATTGATATAATTAATTTAACTACATCAAATATAATTCTAATACTAAACAGTATTAAAAATAGTTTTACAACTTCTTTCTTAAAATAAAAATTTTTACAATTTAAAATATGTTTTACAGCAATATAATAGATTAAAAAGTATGCAAGATAGTAAATTGAATTTTGAAAAATATTCAATACAATATTTCCAGTAGTTACAACTATCCCTTTGTCAAATCCATATGATATAAAATAAAATATTTCCAATACAAATATTATAAATATGGATACAAACGCAATTGATTTGTTCTTCATATATTTCTCCATTTTACAATAATCCTTTAAGTTGATTGTATATTGATGTCATTTTCTTTTCAGAAAACATTTCAAATTTATCATATAAGGAATTTAAATATTTTTTTGTTATTTCGCATTCATTATAAATCTTATTTAAATATATATCATTACTAATGTCATTATTATTTTGAAATATTGGTTCAAATTTCAAATCTGTAAATGCCCAATAATTAAAGTTTTCATTAGATTTTATTGGAGAAACATTTATTTTTAACTTATCGGAATAAATATACATTTCTAATTCATTTATGTCACTATTTTGTAAAACATAATTTATTGTAATACATGCATAGTAATCTTTACTATTTATAAAAACAAGTTCCGTATTATTCTCAGGATCAATTAAAAATGATTTGTTGTCTATAAAATTTTCATTATTAAATAAATTTTCTTTAAATGCATATTCGATTTGTTTTTCTAAGTTACCATTATTATACGCATCAACAAAAGAATTATTATTATTGAAAAAATAAAAACTAAGAAAACATAATGTCAACAAAATTATTGAAATAAATATTAATATTAATCTTTTTTTAACCAATTTTATTATACTCCTTCATAAAAAAAACTCATAAAGTCTTCTTTTGCTTTATTTAGCTTTTCTTCACTATTATCACTTCTAATATAATCACTACCAATAGTTATTGCAGACAAAATTTCTATTTCATTTGACATTTAAAAACCTCCTCTAGGCTTTCTCTTTATATATTATACACTATTTTAATGGTTTTTTCTACCTCCTATTTTCAAATCCACTTACAGCACTCATTTATAACTTTGTTGCTAGAACAAGATGTTGATATAAGATGTATATGCTGATATTGTTTTAGCATTTTGGGATGGAAAATCAAGATGTACAAAGTTTGTAATTGATAATTGCCACAAATTAAAAGCACCTATACAAATTATAAGTTTTAAGTGTTGTTACGGTGCATAAAAACAATGATACACCGTAAGGCATAAAATTATGGAGCAATAGCCACTATTATAACACTTGATAGAGCAATAAAATGTAGTAACGAAAATGGAGCTAGCGTTTATGATGATAGGGGGATTTTATGGTTATGATGTGTTTTCTAGTTTTAAGAGATAAATCAAAATATATGTTCATACAACATTGAATTTTTAAGGTTTTTGTAGTATAATTTGCTTATACAGAGATTATCTTACTAATCTCGTAATAAGAAATAAAAGGCTGATATATAGTCTAATTTATATAATGAGGATGTACTTATGAAGATAAGAAAAATGACGATTAATGATTATGATAGTGTCTATAAATTATGGATAAACACACCTGGAATGGGACTGAATGATATTGATGATTCGAAAGATGGTATAAACAAATACTTACTAAGGAATCCTAATACATGTTTCGTTGCAGAAAATGGAAATTGCATAATCGGTGTAATTATAGCAGGTCACGATGGACGAAGAGGTGTAATTTATCATACAGCTGTAGTTCAAGAAGAACAGAGAAAAGGTGTTGGAGAAAAATTACTAGATGCAGCAATGAACTCTCTAAAAGATGAAGGAATTAGCAAGGTGTTTCTTGTGGTTTTCGAAAAAAATAAAAAAGGTAATGCTTTTTGGGAAAAGCAAGGTTTTGACAGTAGAACTGATTTAGTTTACCGCAATAAAGCGATTTCTGATTTAAAAAGAATAGATACGTAACTTTTATTATGAGCAATACCTTGTGTAATATATAATAGAAATTAGATCAATAAAGTTTATATATTAAGTGGAGGTAGGTTTTATATGGATTATGTTATGACTGTTAATGAAAAAGGATGATATAAGATTATAAATCGGTAAGTTATGAGCATACCCTCTGTTACAAAACTTAGTTCAAAAATACGAATAAAATAAATCTAATGACAAGGTATTTCTTCGGAGATCCCTTTTTTTGTACCCATTTTAGAATGTCAACGACGGTGATAAAATGAATAAAAAAGGCGAACAAAAAATGCAGTTAAGTGCCTCAAGAGTTTACGAAGTAGAAGTAAGTCTAAAAAAGAAGAACCAAGTGTTACAGAAGTTAATGGAGTTAATGAAACTAATCAAAGTAACAAAACTGCAACTAAAAACTTAAGACCTATCAAAAATTCAAAATCTAAAAAAGCAAAATCAACAAGAAACGGAGTAATGTTATATCTAATGTATTGTGTAGCAATTTAGAAATCCAAGTTTTAGAAAAACAAATAAAACGATTGATACCTAATATTTATTTACACTTGTTAAATCGATACCGGTTACGGTGTTTGTCTAATATGATAAAATTATATTAACTTAGGGGTGTTGGGAATTGTAGGTGTTCTGCGATTGATTTGCAAAAAACTTAATATAGGAACGACAATAAATATGCTATAACTAATCAGCTGCTAATAAGGTTCAACACCAAACTTACATTTCAATCTCGATATCAAAGTACTTTTCAGTAAAATATGTTGCTTTTTCAATATCTCTTTTACTGTAATTAGACTGCTTTGAAGCAACTACCCACTTTTCTTCAATATCATTTTTACGATGAATTATAGCTATCACTATTCCTGTAAAACTTTCTACTGGTTTATCTTCACCTAAAATATATGCATCTTGTTCTTCCCCATCTGGTGCAATTATACCTTTTATATATCCATAATTAACTGGGTATACCATATCTTTATATTTAGGGTGTGTGCTACCTAACTGTCTATCTACTGTAACTGTAACTTGTTTTCCAATCATTAAATGTTCCTCCTTAAATTTTTTCAAGTGACTGTCTTTGTTATTAAACTCAGTATCACCTCACTATTACAATTTATATTATCTATTATACATTAGATTTAACTTTTTTCCTATGATATAATTTTTGAACTTTATAATTGGTGATATAAAATTTTGCATTATTCCGAAAACCCACAAATATTATTCCATTACAATTGATATTGTTCCGATAATATGGTATGCTAATTATCAAGATAGGAGTGATAATTATGTATATGTCTGTTAAAGAGGCTTCTAAAATATGGGAAATATCAGACAGACGAGTGAGAACTCTATGTGCTGAAGGTAAAGTTACTGGTGCTTTTAAAAAAGGTAAAGAGTGGCAAATTCCAAAAAACGCTTCAAAACCTGTAGATTCAAGATATAAATCTAATGATAATTTGTTTGATTTAATAATTAATAAAAAAGCTGAACTTGATAAAAGAAGACCACTAACTCAAGGTGAAACTGAGCGACTTTCACAGCAGTTTATAGTTGAGTATACTTACAATTCTAATGCAATAGAGGGTAACACTTTAACTTTAAGAGAAACTGATATGGTGCTAAGAGGATTAACAATCGATAGAAAATCTTTAAAAGAGCATATAGAGGCAGTTTCACATAAAGAAGCTTTTGAATTTATTGCGGAACTCGTAAAAGATAATATTTCTCTTACGCAAAGTATAATAAAACAAATTCATTATTTAATTTTAGCAGACAAAAAGGAAGATAGAGGCGTGTACAGAAAAGTTCCAGTAATGATTATGGGCGCTAAGCATGAGCCATTACAGCCTTATTTAATTGAACCTAAGCTAGAACAACTGCTCTTAGAATATCAAAAAAGTGAAGAATTTATTGCAAGAAAATTAGCAAGATTTCATATAGAATTTGAATCAATTCACCCATTTATAGACGGTAACGGAAGAACTGGAAGATTACTTGTAAATCTAGAACTTATGAAAGCTGGATTTCCACCAATTGATATTAAATTTACAGATAGACTAAGTTATTATAATGCATTTGATGAATATCATTCCAACAACAATTTAAAACCCATGGAAATGATGTTTGCAAAATATTTAATTGAAAGACTAGATATGTATCTAAATATCTTAGAGCAATAAACTCCAGTATATACAATCATATTTAACTAAAAACCTGTGCCATACTTTATAAGTTAGGCACAGGTTTGTTTATTGTGTATTACTAGAGTTACAATATTTATCTCTTACTAAAAGTTTGTAATCAAACTCCTTTGCAAAAGCAACGATAAAACTTTAATACAATTTTATTATTCTTCTATATATTCATGTGGTCTTTCAACATACTGGTTAATCTTGTATTCTCCAATCATATCGTAATTTTCATTACGTGTCTTAATATGTTCACTATTTATAGAATCATCTAAAATTGAATCATAAAAGATTTTTTCAAGATATTCATACTTAGAATATATCCCTTGAGATGCCCATACTAATGAATTTCTTACATAAGCTGAGTGAGTCTTTAATAATTCGTGTTTAACAGTAAATCCAAGTGATTTTGCAAAAAGCACTGCAAATACAATTATTGCCCTAGTGTTTCCTTCTCTAAATGGATGTATTTGCCAAATATTTGCTATAATCCTTACAAGCTTGAAAACTACTTCTCTATTATCATCTTTACTCATTTTAAGTTTTGATATTTCTTTCATTGCGCTTGTAAGTTCTTTTTTTATATTATTTGGTGATGTGTATCTAACCGTATCTCCACCTAATACATCTTCATACTTCACTATCTGAATTGTGCGAAATTCTCCAGCCCAATCGTAAATTTGCCCAAAAATTATATTATGAATATCTAAAAGCGTACTTACCTCAAACTTATCGTATTTTTGATTGTAAATTGCAAGCATTGCTAAGTTTGTTATATCTGCCTCAGCTTTGGCAAGCAATGTTCTATCTTTTATATTTGCAAGATTTTTTAATACATTAATTTCTTCGTATAAATAAGGGTCACGCATTGTTTACCTCCGTGGTAAATCCATACATATTTAGAGTTTCATTGAATATTTGGTTAAAAGTTTTTCTTCCATATTTCCAATCATCTACTTTACCTTGTGTAACTTCGCTTACATATATACCCTCGATAGAGTTCATAGCATTGGCAAACATAATACTATTATCTTTTTGCTCTTTATTTAAAAAATCCATATTATAAGATAGCTTTAAAACAATAATTTCTCTGCTGGTATTTTTATCAATTAGCTTTATTCCATGTTCTATCTCTAACAATCTAGTTTTTAATGTTGGAAGTTCTTTATTATATTGCTTAACTTGTTCAAGCTGTTCACATATCTTATTAACATTTTCTTTTTTTATATACTTGCTAGTGATTTTTCCATTTTCTCTGTTTTGTAAATAATAATATTCTTTTCCTTTAATTGTTTTCTTTGATATATATCCACGAGGTAATGAATCTAATGACAATTGTATATCGTATATTTTTTCAAGTAAAGTTTTATACTCAATCAAAATTGTGTTTATCATATAATCTCCTCCATCATTTAATATTTACATTATATCATATGATAACCTATAATTCAATTAATATTTATAATTTGTAGGTTAAAAAATTAAAAATTACTTTTTTCCTACAATTATAATATGGTTTGATGCTCCTAGTTGAGATTTTTCTCTACATATTCTATAGTGGTTGTCACACCAAATATCAAATTGTTCTTCTGTAAAATCTTCAATCTTATCTTTGAAGTAAGGTGTAATGCCATCTTGTGCAAAGTGGTCTACTATTTCTACATTATAATCTTTATATAAACTTTCCATTTCTTCAATTGTTGTGTAGTATGTATCTGTCCAAAAACATTTCTCATCTTCGTGATTTACTATACCTGTATCTAAAATTTGTTGGGATAATTTCTTATCAATAAAATTACTATTAGCTAATCCTACAAATTGAAAAATAAAATATCTTGAAATATAAGCTGTAAATATAAGTCCGTTTGGTTTTAACACTCTTAAACACTCGCTTATACATTTTTCTCTTTGCTCATTATCTTTCAAGTGATAAAAAGGTCCCATATTAAATACTACATCAAAAGAATTGTCTGCAAAAACAGATAAATCTGTAGCATCTAAAGCAGCTGTTTTCATTTTATAATCTTTTGTTATTAAGTTTTCCCTTATTATTTCAATATGACGAGGCGTTATATCTGTAGCAGTAACATTATGTCCTCTGTCAGCATAATAAAATGCATACACTCCTGTACCGGCTGCACAGTCTAATATATTAGATTTTTTTGTAATATGTTCATCTATAATACGTGTGGTATTAATAAATTCAATTTTTCGTGATTTTATATCAAACCTAAGTTCTTCTGTACTATTTTGATAAGAATTAACAACATTATTTTTCATATACTGCACCCCAATTTATTTTATTTATCTTCTTATTTATTATACATATCTATGAAAATTAATCAACTAACCAGAAATATAAATTTGAATGCAACATTGATTTCATTAATCTTTTTTAATAAAATATAAATTTCTGTTGACAATATAACGGTATACCGATACAATATAAACATAGGTAGGTGTTAATTATGTTTTTACTTAATCAAATTATGAATGAACAAAATATATCTGTATATAATTTATCTAAAATTACTCAAATACCGTATTCTACTTTAAATGATTTATATAATTGTAAAACTAGTTTATCAAAATGTTCAGCTTACACAGTTTACAAAATATCAAATGCACTTCAAATATCTATGGAAGAACTAATCAAAGATTCGCTTCAACCAAGGATTAATTTTAATCTATTTAGAAGTAATGTCTGTCACGAATTGAAAATTTTAGGTGATATTGATTTTATAATTAAAACACTAGAGGAAGATAAAATCACAAAATACTATAATTTAAAATGGTATCCAGAATCCTTATATATATTAGCTATGCTAGATTATGTAAGTAGAATAAATGATGTATCACTATGTAATAAGTATAATGAAGTTAGAAAAATGAAACTAGAAAAAACTGTATTCCCTTCAAGTGTAATTGCATTGTTTAATGTATTAAGTGATGAAAAATTAAAGTTACGTATACTAAATGAATCTATCCCAGAGTTTATCAGATTCAATATTGTTGAAAGTGAGGTTAGAAACGTTGTCTAGTAATCAATTTACAAAGGAAAATTTAGATGATTATTTAAAAGAGCTTGGTAAACAATTTAGAAAATTAAATGGTAAAAATATGCGTGCTGAAATTATTTTAATTGGTGGTGCAGCAATTTTATCAAACTACGGTTTTAGAGAAAGTACAACTGATGTTGATGCTATAATTAGAGCTTCTAGTGTAATGAAAGATGCAATTAACTATGTTGGTGATAAATTCAATTTGCCAAACAATTGGTTAAACTCAGATTTCAAAAACACTGCTTCTTATTCAGAAAAACTAGTAGAAATATCAATACCATACAAAACATTTTCAAACATATTAGATATCCGAACAATTTCTGCTGAAAATTTAATTGCTATGAAATTAGTTGCTGGTAGAAAATATAAAAATGATTATTCTGATATAGTTGGAATATTATTAGAGCATAAAAAAGAAAACGATGAAATATCATTAGAAAAAATTAAAAAAGCAGTAATATATTTATTTGGAGACTTAAATAAAATAGATAAAGATGCAACTGAGTTTATTGAAAACTTATTTAACGACACCAATTTTGAAGAAATTTATAAAAACATTTCAAATGACGAAATAAACTCTAAAAAATTGCTTATTGAATTTAATAAAAATTATCCTAAAGTAACTAACGACTCTAATGTAGATGATATTCTAAATTCACTGAAATCAAAGAAAAATAACAGTAATTTAGATAATTAACTCAATAGCAAAACCGTCACACCCTTACATAAAAAGAGAATAACTTTGATACAATCGTGTCAGAGTTATTTTTTTGCCTAAACAGGCTTAAAAGTGCTTGTTTATTGGGGTTTT
>CAYJGB010000017.1:5041-40042 GCA_964369405.1 uncultured Eubacteriales bacterium | reverse complement strand
TGCTTTGAAATCCGCTCTACAACTAGTTTTTTAGAGTTTTGCTCATGGCTATTTTCCTTTGAAAAAAGAGGTGATGAAAGAAGAGTTATAATTAAAGCAGGTTTAGCAGATGTAAAATGATTGTACGATACTTATGCTACGGGGATTAAATATAGTGCTTATAAAAATAACTACCAAAGCCCTTGGTACACGTCTATGTTATCAAATGAATTAAAAAAATATTATGAAACAGTTACTGGTAAAAAGGGAGGAACATCTACTTTTGACATTAATGTTAAAGTTGATAGTAGACACAAAGGGAGTAGTTATTCTTCTTATTTGTGGCTAGATAAAGATGAAAAAATAGTTGAAACTCCGATTATATATTCAGGTGACAATGTAACAATCGGGACAATAAATCTTTTTACTTGGAATTACACACCATTAATCACTTTGGAAATTAAGGGATCGAAGTTAGCATCTGCAGAACATCAAAATCTATTTAAGGAAAAAGAGAAATGGTAATCGAATAAAGAGTAATTAATCAATGGAAAACAAAACTATAAAAAAATAAGATAAGTTAATAACTAATTGTAAGAAATGCTTGAAACAAAAGTCAGCCTATCATAAGTGTTTAATAATTAATTATTATATTATTTTAGGCTGATGATGTTGATATTTGTGCAATATTTTGCTATAATTTCAGTGGGTACAATATTAAAATTAAAATTTAAGGATGGAATTCAATGAAACGAAAAAGCGAAATAAAAGCAATTAAAATACCTATAATAATTACGATATGTATGCTTGAAGTATTGTATTTCGGTTGGTTTTCGTATAATAAAAACTTATTTAGCTTAGGCGTTGATTTTACGATAAACCTTTTTTCAAATATTATATATTTTATGATTTATTTATTCGTGTACTATTTATGTATAGTTATATTTCTAGATAGCAAAAATTACTATTACGAAAAAAAGAGTGTTCTTAAAGGTTTTATATGGATACTCGCAGTAAGAATAGTCTGCGATTTTTTAAAAAACGTTTTGTTAATAGCATTCATTCAGTATGCAGTGCCGTTGTGCAATATAATAGAGGTTTTATTTGTAATTTCCATGTACCTTATAATAAACAAATTTATATTAAAGTATAAATTTAAAGACTATATAGTAAACCGAAAGAAAAAATACATATGTATAATGACAGCATCTCTTTTGGTTGCTTTAAATATTTCTTATTTTATTTGGTATAACTACAGTTTTGAGTTTACATTACGTTTTTACGAAAAATACAATCTATCGTTTGAAGAAATTCAAAACTTAAGTGTAACGCAAGCATTTCATTCGCAAATTTATTCAATGCTTTTAATTATTTTTATAAGCTTAGCACTTTACATGTGCTATATAAATTGTGTTCCCGTAAAGAGTAAAAAAGTAAAAAGAGAGAGAAATAAAATTAAAAGAGCAATACAGGTTGTGACACAGTGTAGTTTTATAGTATTTGTGGTGTTATTGGCAGTGCTTATAAAAAGTATTATATTGCCTTATGGAGCTTTGGTTGATTTTAATGGCTCGACAAGTGCAGCAAGAAATGACAGCTTCGGATATAAATATTTTAAAATATTTATAAACAGAGGTGTTGATTACAGTAACACGCGTGTAGATTATGAAAAAGAGTATATAACGCTTACGTATGATAGTGAAAAAATTTTAAGGTTTGACACGCCCGTTCCGATGTCAAGAGAATTTTTAGACCAAGAGGAAGCGCTTCCTGATGTATCTATGGTTATGAAATCACCAATGGTAGATCTCGAAACTCCGGGAATAGAGGCATCCACATTTTTTGATATGGCGCTAATATATAAAGAGAGCGAAAAAGTTAAAGCTATAGAAAATAAAGATATACCTAATATGAAAGAAAGTGATGTTTTAATAAAAAGTTTGAAAGAGCTTATCAATCTGGGTTATTGGGAGTATTTTGAGTATGGATATGAATATTTATCAAAATATGAAAAAGGATTTACAGACAGCTACACTAAACGTTATGCAAATGGTGATTTTACAGATTATGAGAGGAAAATTAATTCCCATATTAGAGAAGAGTATATAATTGATTTTGCTCAAAGTAAATTACAAGAAATTTATTAAACATTAATGTTAACCTAAAACGGTAATGTGAAAAAATAATAAACCGGAGGTAGTGAGTAAAGAAACACTCAAATTTTCTCACAGGTTTAAACTAAAAAATTAAGTCGAAGATCCATCCAAGTTTTTTGGGATAGGGAAATACAACATTCAAAAATTTTTCGTCTGTATTTACGACAATGCAATTATGCTTGTCATTATCTAAATAAATCATAATGATATCTCCATAGATTTATTTGATACTGTACAAACTCATAGAGCACTTTACATCTTGTAAGCTCAAGCTAAATAAACTGTTAGGTGATACCTAACTAATAAACAAGATCCTAAAGATATGTGATTGGAACCTCCTAGAAACCGTCTTGTAGTAGATGAAATAACCAATACACAGTATCTATTACAGTATAGGAAATTTCTACAGTTCTTGGAGAGGAACTCTAAAAACTACTACTTTTATATAATTGGAGGAAGTATAAAAGCTTAATAAGCAAACAGTTCAATTATCAGCAGAGATAGGAAAATCGCTAACAGGCGAGTGCAAGTTTACATCAGATATGTTATCACAAGCAGTAGAAAATACAAAAACTCAACTAAAAGATAATCAGCGTAAGTTTAGTGAGATAAAATTTGAATTAGCAAATCAAATAAATGCAATGAGTAAATTAAACGCATACAACAATCATTTTAAAACGTAAAAAGATGAATTTGATAAGTCAACAAAGAACAACAAAAGATGGTAATGTGCAAACTAATAAGGAAAATATAAGTTGAAAAATGTTCTGAATTTGAGGTGGTATTTGATACGAACGTAGAATGGTTGCGGGGGAGGTGGGAGATATTCAGTGACTAACAATAAACATTATTTATAAATTGGTTGACAATAATACAATAAACATATTTTAAAATATATTTATGATAACATTATAGAACATTGCAATTATTATTGTATAAGTATTAAAGGTAATGTTTGTTTTGAACAATGTGGGTTCTTAAGAAAGTAATAATTAAAATTTAAACTTTTACTAGAATATACTAGTAAAAATTGATATTGTAGTTAATAAAGGTATATTGTGTGAATAATATAATATAAATAAAAGTTTAATATATGAGGTGAGATATATGATAATTAAATGGAACGTGTTCGCTGATTTACACTTTGAAAATATGAATTTTAATACAAATGGATTAAGAAATAATTTAATTGAATATTTGAAAACAATAGATAGTCAAGTTGATTTTATACTATTAGCAGGAGATTCTTTTTATAAGGTTAATGAAAATACTAATACAGATCCAGTTGTAAATTATATCAAGAAAATAAAAGAATCATGTTTAATGAAAAATTGTACGAATGTTTATATTGTTAAAGGTAACCATGATATAATACGAAGTGATGATAAATTAAGTATGTTAACTGAATATACTGGTATAAATTATGATACAAAATTAAGAGAAAAAGAAATTAAACCTATAAAAAAAGAACAATTAGGTACTTTAATTTAGAGGACTTTACCTGTAAATATAATGAATTAGAGAAAAATATATGTGATAATAATGAAAATAAAATGCATAATAAAAATAAAATACATAAAGTTATAGAACTAGAGCTTTATAGAATATTTTTAGTAGACACAACTATTTTGTCTGGGGGCTATGTGACAGATAATTCACAAATATATTCTCGTGATGAAGGTGAATTATCTATTTTAGACGAACAGTTTCAAGAAGAAATAAAAAAATTAAAAAATGACGATAAATTAAATATTGTGTTAATGCATCATGGGATCGAATATTTAAGAAAATCCGAACAAAAGACAGTGGAACATTATTTTGAAGATTCGTTTGTTGACATAGTTTTTACTGGTCATAGTCATAAAATTGGATTAAAAACTTATGATGATGTTAATAAAGATATCAAACAGTTTACATGTGGCTCTCCAATATCAGACTCATATAGTGAACCGAGTTTTTTTTCATGTACTTTTGATACGAATACTAATAAACTAACGTGTGTTTTGCACTCTTATTCAAGAAGTACAAACAAATGGGGTAAATCGAATAATGAGTTGCGAAAATTTGATAATGGAAAGTTTGAATTTATACCATCACGTAAAAAGAAAAATAAGAATAAGAAAAAAATTTCAAATAGAATTAATTATTTCGAAAAATATGGAATAATCGAAGCAGTAACAGTAGAAAATTTTATAAAAAAAAGAAATAATTTAATTGAAGAGGCTAAAGGAGATATAATACTTGTTGGACAATCTTTAGAAAATGCTTTTGATTTAAGTAAAGATTCTGAGAGCATTATAGAAAAATTAATATTAAATAAAAATATTGAGAAGATAGATATTTTTTTAACGGATCCATATATGTTTGATAGTAAAAATATTATAGGTAGCGGTGATAATCCAATTGCAAGAATTGATAAAACTGTTATGTCTATATTCACTGAAATAATAGATAAACTAGGTGAAAAACAAACACTTAGTATATATTTTATACCACTTGTACAACTGGACCATATGGTTTTTGCAAATGGTGAATTGTTATTGAGAAATACGCTATTGTGGACTAACAAAAGTGAATATAAGGCAACACCTTTGATTTGTAAGAAAGTAGATATAAATTCTGATAACAATATTTTTCAGAGTGCTATGTATAATGTTTATAAAGCATATGTTGATAGACTAAAACATGAATGTATAGAAATAGATATAAATAAATGCGAAATTGATAAAAATGATTCAAATGCTTCACAGTATCATTGTAAGTGGAGAAAATATATTTACGAACATCAATATCATACTGGGATTTACAATAAAATAAAGTTGTATAAATTATATAGAATGCAACTTATAAGTTCCATACATGGTACATGGGAATCAAGTTATAGAAATGCATCAATTGACTATCATTGGCAAAACGAAAGTGAAAGTAGCTTTTTTAACAATAATAATAATAAATATATAAAAAGTTACAATGATTTGTACTGTTCAGAGAATTTGTTAAATGATTCTACACAAAAAATATTATTGCCTTATGTAAAAAACACAGAAATTTTATTGAATAAACTTGTAAAAAAATATGATAAATTGGGTTTTGCAAAAATATTTCCTTCATTAGATATTGGAATTCCGAATAATAGATTAAGATTAGCTGGTGGGTTTCCGACAGGTGTGTTGATTGTTTGGAAATGTGGAACACCAATAATTCCAGTCGATACGACTGTTAACGTGTGTTCTAGTAGTTATTATGAATTAGAATCATCAATTGTAAACGAAAGAACTATTAAAAAATTTTTTAATAGTGATAATATTAACAAATTTATTAATATAGGTTCAAAAGATGAAGGTTTAGCATTTAGCTTTAATACAGGCAATCATTTTCTTATGTTAGCAAAAGATAAAGTAAAGAATAAATATTATTTGGTAATGCATTCCTCTGCTAAACAGTTTAAAGATGCGTATTCTGGATTATATCCTAAGAAAGGAAATTGGTATTATAAAAATATTAAAACAATTAAAGATGATAATACTGGGAGATTTTTAAGATATATTAAAGATCAAGTAGCAGTTGACTTTATCAATATAGTTCAAAGAATGAATGAAGAAAATAAATATATACATGATTGGTTTGCTGATAGTTTATGTGGAGTTAATAATATAATTAGGCGAACTACTTGTCACCATTATGGTATGCCAACAGATTATTCTATAGCAATAGGAACTTTTGTAGCAAGTGAAAATCAAGTAGTACCAATATTTTCAAAAGAAGGATTACCGATTTGTTTATTTAAACCTAGCAATAAGATGTGGCATATTAAACTAGGTAATGAAAAAAAATATATTATTCCTCATGGATGGGGTAAAGAAATTAGTTATGAATTTTTAGGGTTAGAAAATACTGAAGATTTAAGTAAGTGTAAACTAGAGGTATTAAAAAATAATATTATATTTAAAGATGAGAATGATAATGAATTAAAAAGACTATCATTTAATTATAGTGATAGATTTACTAGTGAAATGTCTGAAGTTAGAAATCTATGGGACGAATCATATGAAAAGAATAATATAAATAAATATCACAGGTACATTCAAGGTGAAATAAAAGCTGTGTTGCATCCAGTTGCGGTCTTTTCGAAAGATTATGAAGGAGTACACTATTATGAATGAGTATAATAGAAATAATATTAGTTATTTAAGGCATTGCGCAACTTTAAATAGTGCTAATAATATTATCACTGGTCAACAAAATATATCAATTATTGATAAAGAAAAACTTATGCTGAACTCAAACACTCAGATTAATAATGAAACAATTATTTTGGCTTCTACTATGTATAGATGTAAAGATACGGTAGAAAAATTTATTGATTTTTATAACTTGAAGTTTAAAGTGATTTATACAGATTTTTTAATTGAACGAAACATGGGAATATTTGAAAATATGAATAGAGAAGATGCTATTTTAAATTATGGAGATTTTTTTCTTAATAAAAAATATAGATATGAATTAACACCTCCAAATGGAGAGAAGTTTGATGACTTAAGAATAAGAGTAGAAAAAGTTATAAAATTATATTGTGGAAATGAAAATATAATTATATGTTCACATAATCATATAATGAAATTATTATTTACAATATTGAATAAAAAAGATATTGAATATATTTGGTATAAATTTAATTTTGAAACAGGAAAGCTTTATTCAAATAGTGAAATTGAAGATATATTAAAAAAATAGAAAAAAATTAGTAATTATAGGTGTTTTAGTATATACTCGCCAGAGCATGCGGCTGTTAACCGCAGGGTCGTTGGTTCGAGTCCAACTTGAGGAGCCAGAACTAACGCTACTCGAACACAGATTTATTTTTGTAAATGGTGTGTTCGGGTGTGTATTTTTTAGAAATTAAAAAAACCTCTATTTACTATAAAAAGTAGATAGAGGTTTTTTGCACGATTTTTATTAATTTTTATATTTAAATATGGCTTTTGTCGTTAGGATTATTCACTACTCCAAACCCTATAAGCACTGGTAACAATACATTTAACAATCCGTCTACTGTGTTGTTTATATCTACACCTGTAAACTCCTTAACGCAGAAAGTTACTAGTGCTGCAACTGCTACCCACAAGGGCCAACTTTTACATTTTTCTTTTAAATTTTCTAACATTCTTATTCTCTCCCTTTCAATTCTGTAATATCATCTTTTATGTAACCAATAGCTGTTTCGACCTCATATGTTCGTTTTATCACATCATTATGTTTATCAACCTTTTTTTCTAGCTGTTCAATTCTATAAAGAGTTAGTTTGTTTGATATTAAAATACCTCCTAAGCTACCAACAAGACTTGTTACAGCTGTGACTATCGCTATAATTAATTCTGCTGATATATATTGCCCTTCCACTACTTCAACAACCTTTCAAAAGTGGACTTACCCGCAATACCATCAACCACTATCTTATTAATAGCTTGAAAGTCCTTTACTGCTTGCTCAGTTTGATTACCAAATATACCGTCATATCCACCTGTTTTACGCTTGTTACAAATTAACGCACTTTGTAGTATCTGTACGTAATCCCCACTACTTCCAATTTTCAAGTTGCGTACTTGCGATTTTGTTAGATTACCAAATATGCCATCTACTGAAAGTCTAGTGTTATACAGTAAGTTTAACTGCGTTTGTAGAGCTTTTACTATAGCTTTCTTAGTAAGAGGACCATAGATATTATCCTCATCTATCTTAGTTTTAAACTTGTCATTTAGCCATTGTTGCACACCCTTAACACTCTCACTATACACTTCCTCTTTTGTTGTCTGTGTTGTTGTTTCTTTTTCTTCAACTTCACTGCTGTTTATTTTAGCATTAACTTGTTTAGCAATGTCAGAATGTAAGCCATACAAATAGTCACCAGGGCAACTCTTATTTGCGTAATCTCTATGTACTGCCATATTGCAACCATTAACCCTGTTGATTCTGTCACTTTTATTTGTAGACCATACTAGCTTTGTAATCCCGTTTCTTTTGCATATATCAGCAACTAATTCTATTAACGCATTGTAGGCTTTATCTGTTACTTTGTATGGGTGCTTCGTATCACTTGCAACCTCTATTGTTATTGCTCGGTTATCATTACTTGCTGATGATGTACACCAACTCCTGTCTTTTTCTTCTACATACATTCCTACTCGTCCGTCTTTATCTACACCATAATTTGAACTAGCACCTTTTGAACTTGGTTTAAATATATTACCCAAACTTTCAGCTGTTACTTGTCCTACAACACAATGAATTGATATTGTATCAATTTTATGGTTTCTAGGGCTTGACCTATTTGGTGATATGTTTGTATGTACTACTAATTTACTGTTACTCATATTTAAATCTCCTTTTTATTGCTTATTATATTATTTCTTGTTCGACTAAAACCCATTTATCATCAGTCACAAGTGCAGGGTCTATAGTTGCTTGATTTATAAATTTTACTGCTTGATAAATTTGATTATTTTCTAAAGATATACGTTTCATATCTTTTTGAATATATTCACCATATACCCATTTTTCAAGATTTTTAGTTTGCACCGGTTGATAATATTCAATGTTGTCTATATCAGTATTTGTATCTTTTATATCTTGTAGCGTTAAATATTTAACACCATTAAATTGAAAGGCTTCACCCTTTTTATATAATCTCTCGTTGTTGTACGCTGTAAGCATATATAATGGCAATCTTAAGCACAAATCATACATTCCACTCAAATCAGATTTCATCACAACTTCTTTTATAATTGCTGTTAATTCCTCTTCTTTATATAAAATCATTACACATTCACCCCTAAATTATTTAAAGTTTCAATTTGCTCACTAAGAGTTGTCGGCGGTTGAACTCCTAATCTTTCTAAAATTTTAGCTTCTTGAGTATCTTCGACAACGTCAAAATTACCTGTACCAAGTTTATTTAATACTTTGCCAGTTATTGAACATTTTCGGCTCTGGTCTGGCTGTGGTTCATAATTATGCTTAATAGTTCCATCTTCATTATAAATTCGCACATCATATAATTTAGTGGAAGCTTCAAGCACATAAGTTTCATTGCTTCCTGTTGGCAAACCATTTGTGTTTACATCAAATAAATATGATGATAACGTTTGTGTAGTTAATGAATTTTCTGAGTAAGCTACCATTAATTCATTGTTTACGTATAGTTTTTTATCAGATAATTTTATAGTACAAAATATTTGCTCGGGAAATATTCCAGAGAAAAAGTCACCTGCTTTTCCTACATCAAATCTGTTTTGGTATATTGCATAACTATCAGGTGCATTATATCCAAATCTACTACCAAATATTAAATTGCCAGTTACAATTGAGAAATTTATATCAATCTCAATAGTTTTTTCTGGAGTTATAATTTCACCTAAGTCATAATATGCACGTTCTTTTTTAGCGACGTGATAATATTTAGGTTCAGTGCTTAATATTTCTTTAAACTCGCCATTTATATTTTTTAATAATGACACTATACTTTTAAACTCACCATTTACATTTTTTTTGACTGATTTAACGTCTTTCCTATTTTTAATTAACATAATATCACCTATTCATAAATATAAACTATGTCATACTCTAGCTTTTGTTCTTCTGTTAAGATATCCCACTGTGCTTGAGTTCCTGTAAAGTCTTTTATATTGACTTCGTTTATAGCGTTTACTAGGCTTGTTTTGTCTGTTGTCGTTAGGTTTTCTAATTCGCCTATCATTTCTTGGTCTGCTAGAGTGTGCCACTCAAGCCACGCTTGTGTGTCTAAATCATAAAATCTGTATTTATATTCATTATTAGACGAATAAATTTGACTAAAGTTAGCAATGCCAAAAACAGTGTGGATGAGCGTTTCATTTTCAAAAAAATTATTGTAAATTCCTTGCTCGTTTATGGTATCTGGGTCTAATTTAAAATTCGCTCCACCTTCTTCGAATACTGGATATTGTACTCTGTCTTGTAAATCTGATGTTAAGTTGTCATAACCACAAATTTGTATTTTATTTGCGTCTAGTTCATTGATAGCATTAACTATATTTGAATTTTCTGTAGTGGTCAAGTCCGATAATTTACCAATTTGCTTATTGGTTATCTCATACTCATTTTCTGATTTAATTTTAAACACAAAGCAAGATTCACTTTTTGGTATATACACTTCGTCACTTTCACATTCAATGAAGATATTACCATTACTTTCAAATACAAAATTAATGCCTAACACAAAAACAGTTGAGTCAGTTAAATAAGTTATCGGTGTTGCTTTGACTGTTTTATTTTTTAAGAAATTTTCTAATATATTAAAGTTATAATAAAAGGGCTGTGTTCTAAAAAAACTAGTGACGTCTATTCTTTCACCATTGAAATTGATTTCTCTTTTAGGAACTCTAAATATGATTTCAAATTCTATTTCATTAACTCCTTTAGCCCAACTGTTTAACGGACTGCTTAAATCTTGTAGCGTTATATACTCAAACACAGCAGGATTGTATAAGTTGCTTTTTGTATCTAGTATATCTACATAATTATTGAAATATGTAGATGCGTGACTAAAAATTGGTTGGTTTTCTTTTTCAGCATTTTGACAAGAACTAATTCCATTATGCTTAATACTGATAAAAGTATCTGTTTTTTGTAATGTTAAATTTTTTGTAATATAGTTTATGTTATACTTGTTTTGATTTTCAAGTATTGATTCGGTGGTAGAAATTTGTTTATTGTTTGCATAATGCATCATAACTAACTGTTCTACTTCTAACCAGTTTCTACTTTCAAAGTATTTATATATTTGTGCTAATTCTTTGTTTAACACAAAATATCTACTTTTAGCTTTTTCGTCTGTAATTGTTAAATTTTCGTCAATGGCAAGAATAAAAGAAATATTTTGAATGCCATCTACTTTTGTGATAGAAGTTTGTTGTAACTCAACAGTTGAAGTATTAAAAGTCAACGAATATACAGGTGTAGAATATGATTCTGAATTTGATATTAATCTAAATTTTGATTTATCACCATATGAAAGAGACGAATTTTCGTAATAGTCAATGTTCCAGTTAACTGCCCTATCAATAAAAGATATTTTCCAATTACTAAAAGGCATACTACCATCAACGTTTATAGGAATTTCAATTGCTAAATCAAAATAGTATAGTAAGGTGTCAAAATTAAGCTTTTTTGGAGTTAGAAATTCATTTATCAATAATTGTTTGATTTCATTTCCGCCATTTTCAACACTTTCTAAATTTGGAAAATTTGAAGAAATTCCTTTGAAAGAAACATTTTGATATGTGGTTGCATACCTTTGACAATAATATGTAAATTCAGATTGGAATTGTGATAAAAAATTTGTTGCTAAAACGCTGAGTTCTTTGTTTAAGTCCTCAAAGCTAATTATGTTGTATGTTTCAATTTTTGTATCATCTTTGTTTAATTTTTTTGCTACCTCACTTGACAATTTATCTTCTGTGACTGATTGTGGACATATTTTTTCAGTGGTAACAGCTTGATAGCCTAGCTGTAACGTTTCAATTGCGTTATCGTGTATCCTTTCGCCTGTTTCTATCTTATACAATCTGTCATACAGCACTGATTCTCCGTCACGTGCATCAATTACTTCTGTATCAACAGTTGCACCAGCTATTACATTATCTAGTCTTTCTTCGACTGACTGAACTTGTGTTAATGCTTCTGTCAATGCACTAAAGTCTTGTGATTGCTCAATGTCGCTTTCGTCTATACTTTTAGCTATTGATATCAAACACGTTGCACTAGTGAGTTTTGAACCATCAGAGCTGTATACAACTATCTCTAACTGTAAATTTCCTCTTTTAGCTAATATGTTTTCTGTAAGCTCTACAATCACATTGTTGTCTATGATTTCACAATTGTTAAATGCTATTGTTTTATTATCGATAGCACACTTAACTTTTACTGTATCACTTGAAGTAAACGTAAATTCGCTACTATCATCTGCTAAAGTTATTCTTAAATATCTGCTTTGCTTGTCGCCTTGTTTTGCGTACCTGTATACGTTGTGTGTATTGTCGAGTACGTTTAATGTTATATCTAAATATGTTTTAATTTTTCTCACCTCTTAATAATAATTTGGTATGTAGTTTATGTTGTTAAGCGTTGTTTCGTTTAAATATTGTTTGAGTGGGTATTTTTTAATGTTTGTGATGCGTTGTAAAATGCAAGAGTTGTTGTATCTATCAATTAGAGTTATCACGTCGTGTAGTTTAAAATTGAGTAAACTTTTATACGTATCGTTTACGCTTGCAATATCCAGTACAGTTGATTGATAGTACTCTTTCAGTGTTGACAGTTCTTTTAACTTTTTTGTAGCAGCATTTAACAATGATGTTGCATTAGTGTATCTTTCATCAACAAAAACTGTGCTGATAGTTTTGTTTGAATACGTATTGTTATCTATATATTCTTTACCACCGTTTACATCAGCTATTGATATTCCGTTAGCACCATATGCATATAAGCGTGTGTATAGTTCAGTGCTCGTTGCTTTATATACTGTGTTTTGTAGATTGAGTTCGTCTGTGAAATACACCCCAGACGGCTCATTAACAGCATTAATATTTGTGACAGTTACATTTTTGTTTTTAGTATCGAATTTATAAACAAGAGAGAAAACATCTGTTTTAACTATATTAAGTAATGCATCAAGAGGTGTGCTATAGTTGATATCTACATATAGCTGTGATACAAAAGGGTCTAAATTCGTAAATGAATATGTCCAACCTGTATTTAAAAATATAGTATCAAATATAACATTGAGCATAAGAGGTGCGTTTACCCTCTTTATGATTTTAGACTTCAAAGCACTTAAATCTAACATTGCTGTAATGGTAACTATATTTTGACGTTGGTTTATACTATTAATGCTAAAAAACCTGTTTTCATATTCGAGTATCGTTTCAACTTTGATATGTTTGTACAAGTTGCTGTTTGGTGACATATCAAATTGAATATCAATCAATCCGAAGTAGCTATAATTTACGTAAAATGAATTAGCGTCTATATCAGTTAAAGGGATTACATCATTTGTATTTGTGTAAAGTAAAAGTATTATACTCACCCCCTACGGATACAGAGGATAGTAACTAAGATTAATAGTTACTCCCTCTGCGTTTTCAATTAATATATTTGATTTTTTACTTTTGAGTATTGGAAAGTTAACAAAATCTACGGTGTTTAGAAAAGCATTGTCATTGTCAATAGAGATAGTTTTATCTGATGCATTTACAACTAATGTTTTTTTGCTTGGCACGTTGAGTTTTAATTTTATATCTTGTGAAAAAGTCACTAACTTATCTTCGCTAGTTGTGTTAGTTACAGAAATAATGCAAGGTGTATCTATTAATGATTTAGAGTTTATAGAGTTAGTTCCATTATCCAACTCAATGTGCTGTACGTTTCCGATTTGCATAACATTAAAAATATATGATTTAGAGATATAACCAATTGAATTTATATGTGTTTCTTCCCCAAAAGAACTTAAAAAGCCGTTATATCTATCACCAGAATTAAGCATTATATTTAGTTCAGAGTTTAATATATCTACTTCAAACTTTGATTTTAACTCACCACTTGACTTTAGTAGTTCTTGAGGTGTGTCACCAAAAGTAGGCAGAAAAGTTATATCAATTGTTAGAGTTTTAGTACCGTATTCACGATTATACAAAATAGGCTTATCGTATATATTAAGTGATTTAAAGACGTTGTTGTTAAACTCTAATGCACCTACAGTGTAGTTGTTTAATCGTGCATTGTAAGTGTTTAGTATATCTTTTTCGTTTATTAGCAGTTCAAAAATGATAACACCTCCTTACTTGAAATTAAGTTCTTCTTCTATGTATTTCTTTTGAGCTATTGTAAGCTCTCTACCGTCTAGCGTTATTGATTGTTTTTGATTTTTAAGCAGTTTAATAATTAACTCTAGCTTAGCAACTATTACAGTTGTATTTTTAGTGCTGTTACTATCTGTATTAACATTAGAAGTGGTTTTATAGCTATTGATTGATGTATTAGAAACGTTTTGCGACAACATCTTCTCAAGGCTTCCTTTACCACCAATACTCCTGTATATCTCTGCTTCACTTGCCGTTAGAACTGCCTCTCCTTGATGTAAAAGTGCTGGCATATCATCATATGGTATTAAGTCTATGCCAGCTTTAAAGCGTGGTAATTGTACTTTAGGTATGTTTGGTATTGCTGTAATACCTATTACTCCAGTAAGTTCATTAACACCACCTATAAGACCGTTTATTAACCCTATAGCTGTGTTTAACGCTCCTTCTATAATCGTTGGCAACAAATTAAATATTCCTTTAAAGATGTTTACAATACTATCCCATGCTTTTTCCCAGTCGCCAGTAAAAACAGCAGTAATAAAATTCATCAGATTAATTAATACGTCAATCAAGCCCTCAATTAAAGGCAATATGCTGTCTAGCGAGTTTCCTAACACGAAACTTAATATCTCTGCCAAAAGCAATATTACAGGCATTAGCGCTTCTACGCAAGGTATTACTGCATCAAACAATTCGTTGAGCGTCGGTAACAATTTTTGCACAAGTTCGGTCATAGGTTTTGCTAAAATGTTTAGCACATCAAAAAGTGTAGGTAGTATGTTTTCAATAATAGATTGAATAGTTGGCATTAAGGCATTTATTAACGTTAGTATTGTTGGCATTACATATTGAATGAACGGTGTTAATCCCTCTGATATCTTAGAAATTACAGTTACGAGCGTTGGTAGTATTGCATTAATCAATTGAGCTATAGGTTGCATTAACTTTTCTATAATAGTTAAGATAGGTGGCAATAAATCCGATATAATAGGACTTATAGTTTCAATCAAACTTGCTATTACTGGTATTAACTTTTCACCCAGTGGTAGTAATAACCCCTCAACGGTTCGCTTAAGTTCCTCGAACATATCTGACAGAGAGTTATATTTGATTTTTTCTACTTCGTCTAGTTTCTTTTTAGTTTCGTCTATTGCTCCGTTTGTGTTAGATAGTGCCATTACTGCATCTGCTCCTAAATCTTCAAACTTAGTACCGAATAAAGCTACTCCTATTTCGTTTTGTAAAACTGCATCATCAACATTTTTAAGTTCTTTTGCAACTGTTTCAAATGCTTTTTTTGCACCATCTCCACCGTTTGCAAATGCTTTTGTCATGTCATCAGCGTTCAACCCTAAATCCTCAAATGCTTTTTTTGATGTATCAGAGTTATCTTTACTTCTCAATCCAAACTCTTTCATTGCATCGTTTAAATAGTCAATTTGATATGTTCCGTCCTTTGCTCCATTTGCTAACGCATTAAACATTTCCTCAGCTGTATATCCTAAATCAGCATAGTAGACTGAATACTCTGATAACTGGTCTGCTAAATCTTCATTTTGATTTAACCCTTTTTGTGCTCCTTGTGTCATAAGTTCAAATGCTGTTTCGCTATCCATACCGAACTGTTTCATCATTGATTGTACAGCTCTTACACTTTCGTTTACTCCAATTTCAAAAGTATCTTGCATCAAGTATGCTTTTTCTACTATGTTTTGTAGTTCGCTATCGTCTATATCTCCTAATTGCTGTTTTACCTTTGATATGCTTGTTGCTATATCCTCAAAGCTCTCACCGTAATTGTTTTGATATATATCTTCAATGATTTTTTGATAACGCTCACTTTCCGTTACACTCTCACCAGTTGCTGATATTACAGTATTAACAGCAGAGTCCATGTCATTAGCTAGATTAACAGCAATACCACCGACAGCTACTATGGCAGAACCTACTGCAATTGCTGTAGTGCTTGCAAACTTTGTTAAGCCTGTCATTTTAGAAGACGTTTCTTTGCTGACATCTCCTAGTTTTTCAGTCTGCTTAGTAGAGTCTTTGGTTTGTTCTTCGTAATCTTTACTGTGTTTTGTAGCTTTGTCAGTTTCTTCTTTATACTGCTTTGTGGATTCCGTCGTTTTGTCTGTTTGGTTTTTTAGCTTATTAGTAGATGAATGTGTCTTGTCTGTTTGCGTTTTAAGGTTTGAACTAGAGTCAGTAACTTTATCAGTTTCATCTTTGTATTCTTTTGTCGACTTAGAAACATCATCAAATGCATCACCCATTTTTTTACTTGAGTCAACATTTTTTTGTGATGACTTTTTAATCTTATCTTCTGCTGTAGATAAATCTTTATCAAGTTTTGAGGTGTCTCCTCGTATTTCATAGGTTACTTGTCCGTCTGGTGTTGCTATATCAGTTCACCGCCCTTCGCTTAAGAATTGAGAATAAATTACCTATTGCACTGTTAAAATTATTCTCTTTAGAAACACTGTTTAGTGCATAAAATTCTTTAAGTTCTAAAAGGTTATTAATCTCATCAGCGTTGTATTTTGTTCTTGTTGGTATTGGTCTTGCTCTAATTGACATTATTTCTCTTATCTTAGTGTCGTCTGGCAAGCCTTGAAAGTATGATACAAAATCTAACCAATCTAAATAATCTACACTTAAATCTATGTTATATGACTGTTTAAACGCTGATTTAATGTAGTTTTCATCTTCTTTAAAATCAACACACTTAGTATTATTTTTCTTACTAGCTTTTGTGCTAGTGTTTATATATTTTTTTACAACTTCATCTAAAAAAAGCATAAGGTCATTTTGTGATAACCTGTATGCTTTTTTTGAAATTATATAAATAAACGCTTGAGATTTTTCGAAGTCTGTTAAAATATCATCATCAAACACTTCATACGCTTTTAGCACGTTTTTAAAATCTAAATCTAGCTTGTATTTTTTGTTCTTGAATTTGTGAATTGTATATTTTTTATTTTTCATTATCCGTTTTTTAGTTTGCGTTTCTGTCTTCTGTTTAGATTGTTATTCTTAGCTAGATTTGTTTTGTAATCTGATACATATTTATCAATTGCAGGCTTAACAACGTCAAAAATAAAAGGTGATATATCGCTTATCATCTCAGCATAATCGCTCTCGTAAAAACGTAGTATAGTCTGCGTTTGTTCTTCTCTAAATATCAGTTTTAACAGTGCTATAAAAGTATTTCCTACTTTCTCTATGTTTTCGTCAGTAGCAGATTTTTCTACATTTTTCTGTGTTTCTACAAGTTTTACAAACAGCCCTCTTAACTCTTTTGCTACTTGTGTTATATTTATGTCAGTTTTTAAGGTTATCGAATTATCACCACAAGCATTAGTTATTTCTAGTTCTTCTTGTATCCTCTGTTTTTGCCTTACTTGATATGCCATATTACATCACTCCTTGATTTTATTTTTATTATGTTGCCTGCGTATATGTTGGTTTCCCGTTAAAATGGATTTCTACAGTTACAGCGTTTGGTTGGTTACTGTCACCACCACTTTCGGTGATTTTTGCTAGTGTACAACTACCACTAATAGTATTACCTTGAGTATCTATCATTTTGAAAGTTGTTTTACGTGCTTTTCCAAAGTTGTTTTTAACTGCATCACTGAAAATGTAATCTTGTGCAGTGTCGCCTATTTTTCTTACACCACTCAGCGTAACTATAAGTTGTCCACCAGTAACTTCTGTACTGCCGTATCCGTAATCTGTTAAAAATGATGCTTGATATAACACTTCGTTTAATGCGTTTGTTACATTATTAAATCCATCACCAACTCTTGCAAATGTTTCTACATCTGCTGTTGGGGTGGTATTTATTTCAAAAGTGTAATCATAGTTAAGTGTTATTTCTGCTTGCGTTGATTTTTGCTCAATTGGTGTTGTGTTTTCTTCTGGCATTAGTTTAGTCCTCCTCTAAATTAATAATATATCTTACTTCTATAATACAACTCCAAATATAGTACTCACCCTCTTGTGTAACTAAAGAGGGTGGAGTTGCTACATCTATCTTGTATATGTTATGTTGATGTTTTTGACGTTTAGATATTTTGTTACAAATGCTAAATAACTTGTCTGACAGTGCTAACTGGTCTTTGTCTTTGCCTAACAAAAGTATTGACATTGTTTGATTTGAATTGTTGTTTAAGTCAAAGTCATTAATGTTGATAGTTGCTATTTGTGCAGCGATTGAATTTGTAGCATCTAATTTATTTGACACTTGAACATCAAACATATTTGTAACATAGTCAAATATTTTGTTTTGAATGGTCATTTTTTAGCCTGCCTTTCAAATTCCTCTTGTGCTTTTACTTTCCACTCTTTACCGTGTTTGTCATGTGCCACGTGTGCCCACATTTTTTGAGCGTTTTCGTTTTCTTCTGTGTTTGCTGTGTCTAAATAGTACTGACGTTTAGCATATACTGAGTCCCATATCAAAAGCCCCTCTTCTGGTTTGCTTGATTTTATAGCACTGTCCATAAGTTCGCCTTGGTCGAATTTACAATACTTATTACTGTCTTTTAGTGCTTTTTCAGAAACTGCTGTAATAGCTTTGTTTTTTGCTGTTATCAGTCGTGCTATTGTAGCGTGTCTATCAAACTTAAAATTAGCATTCATATTTTTAAACCTATTTCTAAATGGTGTAATTTGTTAGTGTATATCGGCTCTATTGTTTCAACTGTATATTTTTGATTATTAAAAGTGACTTCATCACCAACAGTAAAATTATAATGTGGTGATGAGTTCTTGATATCATAAAACAATAAAGCTGATAAGGTTACTTGAGTATTTGTATTAGATAAAACTTGCTTGTTGATAGGTTCTATGCGTACGTTGTTAATTTTTGTTGGTCGTGGTTCGTTAGAGTTTCCCCATTTGTCGGGTATTGGCTTTTTTCTAATTTCTATATTATGTATTAATAATTTTTTAGGTATAGGCTTATACATATACATCACCTCTGTACAACAGTCCTGTTGGTTCTAAGCACATATACACCATAGGTGACACTAACACTTCTGTGTTACTGTTTTGTGAGTTGTTATAGCTAAATTTACCGATAGCAACTGAACCCTCACTTGTTGTAACTCCACCGTTTTCGCTTATATAATCAATTTGATAACATACTGCTTGTTTTATCTGTTCTTTTATAAAATCGCTATAACTGTCTATATCTTTTATTTTATATCCAGTTATAGCATTTACAATTTGACTTGCTTGAAGTTCTAGTCTATCAAAATCTTGTACAGTAACTTCATCACCTTTATACACATCTTGATAATATGCTAAATCTACCATTATTCGCTACTTGCTGCAGAACCACTATAATAGCTTTGAATTGCTGTGCTTCGTAACACCTTATGTCCGTATACTTTTCTGCCTTGTACAGCACTTGCACCAATATAATTACCAGAACCAGACAAGTCTTGAATATGTACATCAACTGCAAACTCTTTAGCACGTGTTGCAAATCGTAGATGGCCAAACAATGCTATTAAGTTTGATTCGTCTGTGTTCCATTCAATAACTTTAAATCCAGCAATTTTACCAATAACACCTTCTTTTATAACTTCATCACCTAAGTTAGATGCGTGTATAAACTCCGGAGCCGTTATTATTAATGCCATAGTGTCTGGAGTTGCTAACATAAATCTTTTGCCGTCGTTTGGTACATACGCTTTTGATAGTGCAGTTCTTGCAGCAACTATTACTTTTTCGTATATGTTAGCCTTAGTAATTGACGTTGACCCCATATGATTTTTAGTAGCTCCGTCAATAAGCGTTTTCCCACCGTCGCCGTCTATAGTTTTAGCAAGTGAATACGATGCACTATCTAACCTTTCAGCAAATATTCCGTCTGGTACTGATTGTGCATCATAGCCGTCAATAATTTCGTTTATTACTTTGTCTTTATCTATTGTCATACTGTCATATGTTGTAGTGCCTGTACCTGCAGTTACACCTTTTGCTTTGTCGTAATCAGATACTTCTACCTCTGTATCACGCACAGGGATTTTAACTTTACCAGCCTTTGGGCTACCCTCGTAATCGTTGTTAAATACTACTCCGTCTTTTAAGACTAAGTCTTGTCTTAATTTTGCAAGTATTAATTTTGAATATCTGTCTCTTTGTTCGTGTGGCATGATTTACCTCTTTTCATATTTTTTATTATTTTAAACTTGGATTTCTTTTATAAAATGCTTTTTCTACTCCACTAAGTGTTGTGTTACCACCCTTAGATTTTACACCAGAGTCAAAAATATCACCATTTTGTGAATTTGCAAAAGTCGGATACTTTTTAAGCACCATGTCTACAGCTTTGTTTATGTCTGTTTTATCGTTTACATACGATTTTGCAATAGCAATAACATCATTAACACTGTCTTTAACTACACCTTTTTCATAGCAAATTAGCTTGCTTTCAAGGTTTGATATTTTCTCATTTTGTGCTTTTATATCATCACTGTTATTGTCTTGCTTGCTTGAGTTATCGTCTGTCTTAGATTTACTGTTATCATCTCCTTTACTTTGATTGTCATTGTCAGTGTTTTGTTCGTTTTTCTCTGTTTCTTCGTTTGTTTGTTCTTCTTGCTCATCTTTCTCTAAATCTTTGTCTTTTGTTTCGTCCATGCTCGTATCTCCTTGTTTTTTTTATTTGTGAACAGTTTAATGTCTTAACCACTATTGGACTATTAACCACCTCTCTTTTAATAAAAATTGCAACAAAAAAAGCACTATACTTGTGTATAATACTTTTTAAATTTATATTTAGTTTTAATTGCGTTTAAAGTGTGTTTAAATCCGTTTAATTTTGGTTTTTAGAACAAAGTAGTAACTTTTTACCTATCTATTATTAAAGTTGCTTATTTAGGGGTTTATTTGTTCTTGAAGAATTGTTCAAGTTCTATTTCAGACTCGATAAAAACGGCACCTACATAATAACTGTTTTTTACAATAATTTCTTTTCCGTCTTTTTCATATATCATTATTTTAGTGTCATCAACATCATGCAACTCACGAATTTTCTTAATATTAGGTATGTTTTTTTCTAACGCTTTACATTGTTTTTTATAAATATCTTCGTTAGGGTTTGTGCAAATATTATATTCAAACATAAAATATATCACTCCAATCCAAATTTTTTGTTTACAGATTCTCTAGTCTTGGTAGCTGTCTTTAAAATATCTTGAACAGCTTCTTCTTTAGTTATATGTTTTCGTTTGATTTTATCTTCAAGAAGTTCCTCAAAGGTTTTGTTTGGGTCTGTTTTATCTAGCTCTTTTCGCTTATTTTGGTCTTTCATTAACTCTCTAGCTTGAGTTCTGTAAGTATTCCTTAATTCGCAAGCTTGCCTTGCTTGATTTTCTAACGAGAGACGTTTGTCTATCATTGAAGGGATTTTATTATCTTGAGCAATATACCACTTTCTTGCATCGTAATTAGATAGCGTGCCTTTTAAGTTAATTATACTCTCATAATCTCTATTATACAAGTCATTTTTATAAGATTTTAATGTTTTTTGTGACAAACTTTTATTATACCCCACAACAGCAGTTCTATCTGGTTTATATGCTCTGTTTGTATCTTTACAATACTGTTTTAGACGATTTTCACGCTCTTTGAGTTTAACGCTTGCTTTTTGGAAGCCCTCTTTATCATCTACGCTATCTAGTGCTATACATTCTCTTTTGCTTGTACGAACGTTTCGTTCTAATTCACGTTGCTTTTGTGCCTGCTTATATACTTTGTCGTTTTTTTCTTTGTCTATTGGATAGTAACGTTGAATATCTTCTCCATCTACAAACGGATAACCTCTATGTCTGCAATTTATACCAAACAATCCGTCTTTATCTCCAAATGAGCTTGCACTCCAGTGTGGATATTTTGTTGACTTGTTTGTTCTGTCAAATATTCGTCCTTGGTCCTTAGCACATTTTGGTCTTGCTCCACTGTGGCTGTCTATTTCAATTAATGAAATACCATACGCATCCATTCTATCAAACGTTACTTGACGTGCTACATTAGCGTTTGTAGTGCGTATGCACATATTAATGTATCCCTCTGGCGACCACTCTCTACCTAATTTATCTGTAAATGCCGGTATACCTTTGTCTGCCATTTCTGTAATGGTTTGTCTAAGTGCTGACTGTCTGCTCTCTATTCCAGTTACTACTTTTCCAGTAGATTTATTTAACATATCAATATAGCTTTGTTTTTGTGCAAGTTCTGCTGTATCGTTTATCACTTTTTGAGCTGCAATATTTGCTTTATATGACATTGTAGTATTAACTAAATTGAGTGCATCATCTGCTTGTTTGTAATACGCCTTAATACTGTTTTCTACAGTTGTGCTTAAAGGGACAGTTGTGTCTTTGATTATACCGTCTTTAACTATAGTTCTATACATAGGCTCTATTTCTTCAATAGTTTTTAATGCTGAATTAGTTAATGCGATTTCTAGTAGCGTTGGTGCTATCTTTGCATACTCTGCTATTAACTTAATGTTTTTTTGATTTAATGCGCCTAGTTGTGCTAGTTTTTTGATTTTCCATTTTGCTGTATCTGTTTCTAATTTGTCGGTTGCTAAACAGTCAGCTATGTTTTTGATTAAGTCTGTTTCAAGTCCTGTATATAAAGCTGATAAAGGTTCTGCCTCTTCCATAAGCTCTAGTGGTGTCATTCGTTATCACCCTCACTACTTAAAAAGTCATCAATAGTGACACCGTTTACATTTTGTTCTTTTACTATTTTAGATAGTTCTTCTTGTGCAGTCTTTTCATCACACTTTAACACCTCCATAATAGCTGATACTTTCGATTTAAGACCAGATTGTACTAGCTTTATGTTATTATCAATCATTGTGTTATCGTCAATTATAATGTTATCTTTAAAGCCTACTGTAACTACATAGTCAGCGTTCTTTATATCGCCCAAAGTTATACCAATGTTTAAAATTGCATAACATAAATCTTCAATGCATTCTGTTATTAAGTTTTTGTTGTTTTTAATAGTTCTAGCTGTTTTGCTATCTCGTGATATTATTTCTGTTGCAGTCTTAACTCCTTCTGCTCCTGTAAAGGATAGCGTGCCTGCTGAAAGTCCTGTCTGAAAACATAGTATGTTTAAAAGTGCATTAATAGCGTTTACGTGTTCGTCAATCCTTAAAACCATTGTGTTGTCAGTTATCTTTAAATCATTTTCATCTTCGCATTTTAAAGCTTCGTACACTTCATCATCTGCATCAAAGTAGCGTTCCATTTCGCCACTGTCTGGATTGACAATTGTACGTATTGAAGAAGATGGAACTATTATTCTTTTTCGCCCTAGAACAAACTCACGACAAAAGCTATCAAAAGCAACATCTAACGCTTTTAGCGTATCACGTGCGTTTTCAAATACTGATACACCAAGTGGTGAGTCAAAATCTAAATTGTTGTCAATAGCAGTTTTAAGCACGCTAAACATCTTGACATCTTGCTTATCGTATGTAACTAAAGGTCTTAAATTTGGATATAAGGTGTTTAATTCAATTTCACTTCCTATATCTTCGTCGTTTTCACTGTGAAATAATTTAAACTCAATTTTATATCCTTGAAGGTCTGTAAAATGCCTTTCTAACAGCGTATATACTTCATCACCTTTATGGGTTACAGTTTGAAATACACCTCCTGTAATTTCTTTGCTAGTCCATTCAATAGGTAAAAAATTTTCAATAGATACGTAGTCTATATATGCATTATTGTCTTTTGCAAACACTTTAATCACACCGGAACCTAATACAAATACTCTTGTTAAAAAATTAGGTGCGTTATTCCAAAATCCGTTATTTTCAAGCTGTTTATGTAAATACTTTTGTGCGTTATCGTTGTTTACTGTAATCTCAACTTGCTCCGAAAAGCAGAGTGTTGAGAGTTCATCAGTTAAAACTTTAGCAGTGTTTAACATATTGATAGCTCTTGTGTTTTTTTGTGCTAGCCCACTGCGTTTAGCTTTCTTCCATGCAACATCACCTTTATATATGTCTTTCCACAAGTTTATATTGTTGTAATCTTCTGATAAGTCGCATATGTCTAACTCTTTGTACGCTGTTTGAACAGCTTCTAAAATGTTTATAATCTCACCTCCATTAAATCTCGTGCATAGTTTTCTGTAGAGTACTCTTGTGCATCAAGAGTATCAATGTTAGTTGTATTATTATCAAGCCTTTTATCCTCAAGACTTTTCTCGTCCCATAGTGCATCACAAAACGCGTTTTGTGTAATTTTGCAATAATCCATAATGTAATATCTATGCTGTGATATAAGACTGTTATATAAGCGTATTCGGTCTATTATAGGCCCTTTTCGTGCGTTGTGTATTTCTACTCCTAAGTGCTCTCTAACAGCTTTAATTTTAAAACCTTGAATAAGTGTTTGTTCTGCACTGTCTGCGTATACATCAACTATTGGGAACTTGTATTTGTTTTTGCACATTTTAATAAAATCTGCGAATTGTTGCTCTAGCTGAGTAGGGGAGAGTATCCCTTGTTTTTTGTTACTGTGGTAATGTTCCTCAAGTGTTACTATTTTTTTAAGACCTTTTGTAAAGCCTGTTAATTGGAACGTATGACCAGAGCCGTTACCACCAAAGTCAACACCTATTTGAGCAAAAATTATATCTTGTGGTATATCGCTTAAAATATGATTTTTTATGTTGTCTGCTATTTGAGGGTATATATGGCCCTTTGCACGTTTCCATTGTCCCATTATGTATCTGTCATAGAGGACGGTCCCACGATATTCATTACAAAGTTGTTCAACAAAGCCTTTGTCTAAAAACGGATTATCGAAAATAGTGTATTCTTGTTTATATATGCTTACATCAGAATCTATGAAATCTTTTAACCAGTGTGTCGGATGTTCTGGATTGCAAGTGCCATCAAATTTACTATACGGCTTATCAAGTCTTGATTTTAACATATTGAATACGTCTTCATTCCAGCGTGCTGTTTCATCACCATAGCAATATTTAATGCTAGCACCTTGCAGTTTAGATACTTGATTAACTTTTTCAGCACCTAAACAATACACCCATTCGCCAAACATATAACACTTGTTTTGTGAGTTAATATCCCCTACAAGTTTGTAGCCCCATATTTTTTGTAATGGTTCTATTATGTTTCGCTGTATAGTTCCTTTAGATACACCCAGTATAACAACTAAGCCGTCTTTATTTATGATGCGTCTAATTCTTTTAGGTATGACAAAATAGTCAAGATATGTTTTGCCGGAACGTGTAGCACCTATTTTAAAATTCCAACGTTTGTCAGCGTTGTTTAAGAATTCAATTTGTTTTTGGCTGAATGCCACTATATCACACCTTTGATATTTTTTAAGACCTCTTCAAGTTTTCGTATGTCTTCGTTATCTTCTTCAATCTTATCAAGTCCTAGTCTTTTTCCTAAAAGCTCACACGCTCTTAGTCGGTCTTTTATAGCCGGTCTTTTCTCTGCAAATTTAAATCTAGCATAATCTTTGTCATAGTGCGTAATCTCTTCTGGAACTTCTCCTCTAAGCACACTTGTTAGAAATTGTAGTATTTCTTCTATATCTGCTGTCTGCTTGCTTTTCTGTTTATCAATCTGTTTAGCTATGTAGCTTTTAATATCTTCTCTTTTTAAAAGCCTATTAGCATTAGCAGCTGCAACAGTGTCTTTAGTTGCACTGTAAGCGTTTTTGTAGGCTGTTGTACCGTTGAGAGTCTTAATATACTCTAAACAGAACTTTTTTTGCTTTTCCGTCATCTACACATCACCCACTATCAAAGAGGATTTTACGCAATTTATCAAATTGAACGGCTTGTGTATATGTGAAGTTTTTTAGCTTATTGAGTTTGTTGTACTCCTCAACTAACGTTTCTTTACACGCACTATGTGGAAGTGGGCAGAAGTTGACCCCTTGCCTTATGTGATTAGCGTATTTACATTTTACATTAGGGCAGTGGTGCATATTAAATACCTCCTTAAAAATGGTATAGTTAAAGCCCTGTAAGATTTCTCCTACAAGGCTTTATTTTCGACTTTCTCAGTATATACTATATCATATGTCAATACTCTCATTCTATCACATTTATAACTTTTTTAAACTTTTTATTGCTTGATTATGTAATCTGAAAATGTGCTGTACGCTATAATTCAAAACCTCTGCACATTTTTCAAAACTTAGACAATTAACATATCTATTGAATAACACCTGTCTGTATTTTTCGTTATTGAGTGTATTGATTGTGTTTTTTATTTCTATTTTGATGTCAATTAGTTTGTTTATATCTGCAATGATTTCATAATCTAAATCAATGAGTTTATCTATGTTTTTATTGACGTTGTTTTCATGTGAAGTTTTTACCTTTTCGCTTATGTTAAGAGAATCAAGACAATATGCTAATTGTCTAAGTTTTTCGTATTCTTCCATTTTTGTATTAATCTTCCTATCAAGCGTTAGTGCTTGTGATAGATATTTCTTAATTGTCATATACACTCTCCTTTTAGCTGATTAATTTTATACAGTCTATTCTTTGTTTATAAACATAAAACACATTATCATTGCCGTTATCGCCCCACCTGTTATTGCACCTATTGTAAATGTTAATATATCACTTAGCATTTAGGTCACCTTCTTTCGTTCTATTGTTCCACAATTTAATTACGTCTTCTTTTGAGTTCCTTATTTGTGTTTGAATACCACACTTCACACATTCGATTGAGTGCCTTTCAAATCTTTCTTTATGTACTGCTTTTTCGCCGCAAAAAGGACAATTCAAAATAACAGTGTCTTTTACATTTCTCGTTTTAAATTTTTGTTCTTGCTGTTGAGCAATTTTGCTTGCTTTAATTTCTTCTTTTGAAAAAATAAATGTGTTCATTATATCTCCTCCGTTGGTTTGTTTTCTAATCTTTCTAATTCAGCTTTTAGACATTCAATCGCTATTTCAAGTTCTTTTTCATATAAAAGTACAGTTGTGTCATTTGTAGCCAATCCGAAACTTAACAATCCGTACTCTAAATGTCTTATTGCTTCCTCAATCTCTTGTTTGTTCATTGTCTGTCTCTCTTTCTTGTATTAGAATTTTAAAGGGCAGAATGTTAAGCAGGATAAAAGGTGTATGTCGTCACGTGTTTGCATCACTCAGCTGTGCTGATTGGGTTATAAATTTTATCAAAAATTCTTAGCATTTCTAAGCACGTTTTACACTCTTTATGTGTGTAAACCTCTTTAGCTATCTGTCCTAACTGTAACTTCATTTTGTGAGTATCTTCATATATACTTGCCCATAGTGCATACTTTTGATACGTTGATTTTAATTTCTTTTGTTCTGCTAGTAAATACTGCTTATCAATAAGCTTATGAACATACGACCGTAACAGTTCTCTAAGCGTTATAAAATAATACTCCTCTGCAAAATTGTTAAGTTTAATTTCGTTTATACTGCTTAGCTGTTTTGCTTTTTCTTCTATGTATTTTGCTCTGTTTTCAATATTTGCAATATCATAATTACTCATTGATTATTTTTAATGCCTCCTCTACACTTCTTGCAATGCCTGCTTTATGTCCTAAGTTTTTAATTACCCTTATAAAATTAAGTTGTTCTTTTGTTGGTTTTCCTGTTGATTTAACTTCTATAAAAGCTATCACACCTTGTCCTACAAACAGTAAATCAGATAAACCTTTGACTCCACATACTATACGTCTACCGTCTTTAAGTTCAAAGTTACCAGTATTGAGTCTTATCACTACACCGTACTTTGAGAGTTCTTTTCTAATCTGATTTTGTATATCTACTTCTCTCATGCTATAAAACCTCTTGATTTTGCTTGATAAAATGCCCACCCTGGTTTATATCCTTTAAGTTTTGCGAATATGTGTAACTCTCTATAGCTTTGACACTCACAAGCTTTTGTGTAACTTTGAACATCACTAGTAAGTTTTTCAAGTTTGATGTCTTTTATTTCTTCTTTTTCTTCTCTCTCTTGCTTAGGGTATACATATCCACAGTTAGGACATATCGGAGATGGAGTATGTGTAAAATAACATTCATCACATTGCCTTACTTTCTCTTCTTTTTCATCTTCGTTTTTAACTTTTGTTTTCTTTGTTTCTAAACTCCATACTCTGTCCTCGTCTGGCAGCCCAAATCTATACGCATTGCCGACATGGTCAATAATAGTTGCTCGTTTATTTTCTTTATATCTCATACAACGCATTGACTGTTGAATATACAGTGATAATGACTTAGTAGGTCTTAGTAGTATTACTGCTGTACAGTCTGGCACATCAAACCCCTCACTGATTAAATCAACGTTACATAGTACTTGTATATACCCTCGTCTAAAGTCGTCTATAATTCGCTGTCTTGCGTTTTTAGATGTAGTGCCGTCTATATGTACTGCTGTTATTCCATTTGCTTTAAATGCCTTTGCTGTTTCTACACTGTGCTTAACTGTTGCACAGTAGACTATAGCTTTTTGATTATGTGCTAATTGATGATAATATTTAATTACATCACCATAAATTTTTGAGTTATCAAGCATTTCTTCAATTTCGCTTGAAACGTATTCTCCACGTCTAGTATGTAGTTTAGAGAGGTCTGATACCTGTGGAGCATAGTAATCATACGGTGATAAAAAGTTATTATGAATAAGCCACTTTGTACTAACGCTTTCTACTAGTGCATCATTAACATCTCCTAAACCACTACCGTTTAATCTAACGGGTGTAGCTGTAAGTCCAATCATATATGACTGGTCGAAATAGTTATAAATTTTTTTATAACTATTTGCTAGACAATGGTGGTTCTCATCTGTTATAATAAGACTAGGTTTTTTAATCTGCTCTAAACGTCTAGCAACAGTCTGAACCATAGACACATCACAATGATTCATATTAACACCCCAGTTGTAAAAAGTGTTTTGAATTTGGTCTTTAAGTTCTTTCCTGTGAACTATGAATAATACGTTTTTTTGATTGACTGTAGTACGTTTAGCAAATTCAGCAGCGATTACAGATTTGCCAGCACCACAAGGGAGAACAATACATGGTTTTCGTTTACCTTGCAACCAACATTGTTTTACATTGTCTAGTACTTCAAGTTGGTATTGTCTAAGTTGCATATTTTTTATCACTTCTTTTTGTTTATTATTTTTTTAGGCTTACCTTTTTGATTGAAAGTCTCACCTAAAGTCTCACTTTTTTTAGTGTAAAAAATGGCTTGAATACTGAATGTCTCACCAGTCTCACCATTTTTGTTAAAGTCATAGTCTTTATATATATATAAATTTATTTATATATATTATTTTTTTATATTTTTTTCTTTATATATACTATATTATTTTAGGTGAGACTAGTGAGACTTTAATATAATATAATATAAATTAGTTGATTAAATAGCCATTTTTAAGTGTCTCACCTTTTTAAATTTTTTGTGAGACTTGGGTGAGACTTTTTTAAAAATGTGAGACTTTTAAAATTCTAAATCTTGCGTTTGACTGACATTAAAATCTTCTGATGTTGATAATTTTATAAATCTATTTTTAATGCCGTTAATCTTTGTACAATGAACATTTTTGTTTTCACTGTTCTTAATTATCCAACCACGCTTGCTATATTCTTTAAGTAGCACCTGCAAGTCATATCCTTGCTTTTTAAGTTCATCACTATATACTGTTTTATTTATCATTACATAGTCACGCTCTATTTTGCCCCATATTTCCGTTTTAAGTGTGTTATCCTCTGTATCGATATAATACCTATGACTGTTCTTAGAAATCCAGTCTAGCGTCCACTGGTACGCTCTATGAACTATGTCTATTTCATTCTTGTTCTTTAAGTATGGTATTACATCATTTACAGTGAGTGGTTCAATTGCATATTCATCTGTAAAAATATATTTACTAGCTATGTTATACGCTGTAATTATTGCTGCCATTGCCATAGCTTGCTTTTCTGTAGTATCTACTGCTTGATTGATTTCTTCGAAATTTTTCAAGTAGTATTTTTTTATTTTTTTCTTGTCTATCTTTTTTAGAACTTCTATGTATTCTTTTCCAACGTGTCCGTAATTCTGCTTTACGAAACTTGACATAAAATTTCCGTCAATTACCAATGGTTCATTTGCAAACAATTCAATAACTCTGTTGTTTGCTCCTGCTCCCGAGTTAGTCTTAATGATAGGTTCTTCTCCACTGAATAAAAATGTGTTACACCACGTTTTTAGTCGTTCAACGTTTTCACCTGTTTTGTTTCGACCCTTGCCACTGCCTTCTGTTGTAAAATAAATTATGTCGTCATAATTTGCTCGCCATTCGCTTTTTATTAACTGTAATTCATCTCCAGCGAACGGTACGTTATTTAAACATTCTGCAATGCTTTCTAAGTTTGCATCAGTTAGTTTCATAGTTCGAACTAAATTACCTATTGTAGGATTTCCCCATATGCTCATACTAAGCATTAACGCTACACTTTTACACGTTCCACTCTCTCCCCATACGTGTGTTATAAACGGTAGTATGTCTAATATGCTACATAGTGGACTAGCTAGACTAGTACCGTACATTATTTTTAAAATAGTGTTACTATTGATAGTTTCGCTTATGACCTGTTTGTATAAATCATAGCTTCCTTTTTGTGTTACATCATCATAAATTGACTTTAAATTATCTTGACCAGTGAATTTTATGTTTTCATCATACGGTATAAAACTTCCTTTGTGCCACCCTAGTTTACTGCATCCAGCGTACAGTGGTATTATATCTCTGTTGTAAGCTATTAAATCAGCTAGATACTGTATTAAATTTCTAGCGTTTTCGCTGTTGACTTCCACACCGATATTTGACAGCGTTTTTATAATCTGATTTTTATCAGATATAGAAAATTTATCAACAACCACTGACCTCCACTTATAGTCTTTGAAAAATTCAATTTCTACTTTCTCAATATTGGTGTCTGTAATTCTTGATGATATTAATATCGGATGTGGGCACGCTTGCTCGTCCACTGGTAGATGATTATCGTTTCTATAGCTTGTTTTTTTAACTCCGTATGTGTCTGCTATCCAATCTCCACACCTAAGCACTATATTATGTGTAGGAAATTGCGTATAATTCTCGTCTGCTTTTTCGTCAATGCATAGTTGTTGCTTCCATGCTTTTATGAAGTCAATTACTGTTGACTTTGACACACCTAAAGTTTTTGCTTTTGTGATTAATGAGTTTTTATATTTTTCAAGCTCTAACGGATTTGTTATATTAAACAGTCTGTAAAATGTTTCATCTCCTAAACAAGATTCGTCACTATCAAGACCTGCTATATATTCTTCATTTGTGTAGTTAAAGTCAATGACTTCATTTAATATATCAGAATGCAATTTTTCACTTCCTTTGCAATGTATTATCGAACAATTATAAAATCATTCGATAATACATTAAGATTGCTGTTTTGTTGACTAGTAATAGTCAACTTAGAACGGTAAGTCGTCGTCATACGGATTTACATTAATAAAATTTAAATCTAATTGATTATACACTTCATTTTGTTGTTGCTGTGTTTGTACTGTGCTTTGTTTAACAGCATTTGTGCTATTGACACTACTAGATGATGTTGTTACGTTTTGTTGTTCTGTGTTCTTCCTGTCGCCTGTAAAATATACATTATCAGCTAACACTTCTGTAATATATCTATTGTTACCATTGTTATCTTGATATTGACGTGTTTGCAAAGAACCATCTAATGCTATGAGTTGTCCTTTTGTAAAATATTTACAAATAAACTCTGCTCTTTGTCGCCAGCATACAATGTTGATAAAATCAGCCTGTCTTTGTTCGCCTTGCTTTGAATATGGTCGGTCTACTGCTATGCTAAAACTTGTTACAGATAAATTTGACTGTGTAGTTTTAAGTTCTGGAGTTGTAGTTAAACGGCCCATAAGTATAATTTTATTCATCTAAATACTCCTTATTGTCGTGAGTATGCATATATATATATTTGCTATGAGGCCCCATGTTTTTATATAAAAAGTCATCACATTTTGATTTAGACAAGTGATTGTTAATAACTTTCATTTCGTACGCATACTCACCTTTTTCTATTTTTTCATTAAGTCTTTTTTGTAACTCTTCTTCTTCGTAATTCGCTTCTATCATATATAAATCGTAATTAACTGCTGATACACCGTTTAAGTCGTTTGTGTCAGTAGCGTATATTAACTTTTCTCCGTTTAAAAAATGAATTTTAAAGCCACAGTTAGGTACGTTGTGTGTTAGATAAAATGGTATTATTTTAAAAATTCCATAATCTAAAATTTCATCAAATTTTAGAACATCTATATTATGAGGTTTTACACCACATTCAATAAGATTTTTTATAAGATAATTGCAACACGCAAATCTTATTGTAGGTCTTGTTTCAGCTAATAGTTTGATTGTAGTTTTGTTGAAATGGTCTGAATGAATGTGTGTAAGTAGCACCACACTAATTGATTGATACATTTCGCTAAGTGCTTTAAAACTTACTCCAACGTCAATAAGTATGCATTTATTTATTAACACACTGTTGCCTTTTGAACCTGTGGATATGATGTTATAATTAATCATAAGTCGTTTAAGTCTACAGTGTTTGAGGTGAAATCAACATCTATAGTTTGTTTTTGTGGTTCTGGTGCTACTTGTTGAGTGTCATAATCAAAATCTGATTGTACATTTTTGAAATTGCTGTCATTATCTATTTCAACTATCTCTGTATCATGTTCGAACGCTGTAACCATATCAGTAGACATTATGCCCCACTTGCTGATAAGTTGTCTAAGCATTGTTTTTTTTGCCATATCATCAAAACTTTTGTACCAAAAACTTGAATATTTCCACATTTCGTTATCTGGAATTTCACCGTTTAAAATTTTGTGATAAACTTTAATATTAAACGCTGGACTGTATCTGTCTGCGTGTTGTTCCATTTCTGATTTGCTCCAAAATATTGATTTTTTAAAGCCATTTACATATTCAAACATTGCGTAATATCCGACTGTAGATGCGTTTTTTCTTTGGTCATAATCGCTAATAAAATCACATATTATATCTTCATTAAGTGGGTCGTAACTTACAAGTTCACCGTCTTTTATTTCGATTACATTCAGCTTTTTATATTGGCCACTTCTAATCGCTAACTGAATGTAACCTTTGTACCCTAATAAAAATTGTGCGTTAGTTACATTGTTTTTTCTATCGTTAAAAGGTACTAAATAAAACTGTCCTAGCTGTGGTGACGGAGATAAGTTTAAACACTCTCCTAAGAGTGCCCCAGATAGTATAGTGCCTGGTGTGCATTGTTGTAATTGTGGGTTTACAGATACAGCTGATGAGATACTTGCAATAAATCTTTTTGAACGTTTAATATCTCCTAAAGTGTCCGATATTAACTTCTGATATGTTTGTGTTTGTATCGCTTGGGAAAATTTCGGAGAACGCTCTATAGCTTTTTGGTTATTCATACTTTATTCCTCTTTCTATCATAAATTTTTTAAGTTCCTTGAGTTGTTCAAGTGTTCCGTGTACTGTAAACTTAGCAGTAAGCAATGTAACTTGTGGTTTTGTAACTGCTTCTGATATTTCTTCTATCGGGTCGAACGGTGTAGATTCAACAGAAGTTCTAATCGGTGCTTGTACTATTTGTGGTGGTTGAATTGGTGGGGTAGGTTCATCATCTATCAAATTATTGATTTCTTCTAATGCTTTTCTTTGTTCTTCTAGTTTTTCTTGTCTGATTTGCTCTCTTTTCTTTTCTTCTTCTATCGCTTTCATTCTGTTATTAACAGTCAATATTGCTTGTGATACATTATGTGACTTTTTGTATTCAACTAGTATACTTGCTTTATGTTCTTGCGTGTCTATCATATCTAAGTCATCTGATACTTTGTCTAAATACAATTTGATTTTGTCTTTTAGACTTTTAAGACTAGTACTCATATTAACAGCTAGTCCAACATCTTTAAGTATTACAAAGTCTATGTTTTTACTCAGTGCATACTCTTCAAAATATGCTTTTGCTTTACTTTCTTTTTGTAATTTTAAGCCGTTTTCTACATCACTGATTTTTTTATCAAGCTGTACCTTAGTAGGCTTGTAAATATCGGTTACACAATTTTTGTATATCTTCTCAAATTCGTCATAAGGTGTTAATATAGCTTTCTTTACTTCTTTTCGCTTGCTTTCTAAATCGTTGTAAGTTTTTGTGACTTGAGTTCGTGCATCTTTTACAGTCTTATATGTATCTTCTGTACATTCAAGACTTAAAGCATTGTTTGCACTTTCTTGAAATCCTAATTTAATGCTATTGAGTTGTTCTTCGATGATCGGCAACTGTTTTATAAGTATTATTTCATTTTGCATTGACATTTCCTCTTTTCTGTGGTATTTTTAAATTGATTTTTTTAGTTTGCCTTGCAAGTCTTTATGACTTGTAGGGCTTACTTTTTTTCAACTACATATGTAAGCATTATTGCTATTACCGATAGTATAAGATGTGGTATCTCAATATATAGACTTGTGTTAAGGAGTAACATTATCATAGTTTCTATAATAACAATCGCTCTAACTACTCTGTGTGGCTTAGTGTATGTAAAGCACCATACTCCTATTAGAAAATTTTTCATAAATCAACCCTCCTTTGCATATGTTTCTAATATTTTAACTGCATCATTAAATTTATCCTCTGAAAAAAGTTTTCCAGACAAATCCACTGATATTTTTTCTATCGGTGGCTTGTCCCACACCCACTCGCCCTCGTGTATGCTAATATCAAGGTTTTCAACATGAGGAAATACCTCGTAAAACACGTGCCTTTCACCTTTTAGTAATATTTGGTTACAAAGCGACGTCAGCTTCTCCAGTCTTTCTATACCTTTTTTTGAAATTGTTC
>CAYJGB010000017.1:0-4941 GCA_964369405.1 uncultured Eubacteriales bacterium | reverse complement strand
TTACAAAGCGACGTCAGCTTCTCCAGTCTTTCTATACCTTTTTTTGAAATTGTTCTCATTGTTCTCACTCCTCTTTTTTGATGTGCATCTAGGGCAGATGTATTTACGGCTTTTGTTGTAAACACTTACGTTCCAGCGTTTGCCACAACTCTCACACGTCTTGTACATCATTTTTATTGTCCTCTTCGCCTATGTTTTTACAGCCATCTTTGTATTGCTTGAATTTTTTAGCGAGCATTGTCGCTAAATCGCTATATGCACTTTCTTCTGCATGAGTCATACCTGTTTCTTTGTTGATGTTTTCGTCGGGTATTTCCTTGTATAACGGTGTTGCCGGTAAAAAATTACCGTCCGGGGTTCTAAGAGCTATTACTCCTACTTGTACCATTGCCATATAAATGCCTCCTTAAATAATTTCGTTTATTGGGATATCAAGATACTTTGATATCCTTTTTGTTGTTTCTAGTGAGGGTAGTTTAAACCCTCTGAGCATATTGCTAACAAATGCTTCTGATGTTCCTATCTCTTGAGCAAACTCTTTTTGTGATATGTTCTTTTGTTCTAATACATCTTTAAGTTTTTCAACATTCAAATTATCTCTCTCCTTTCTCTAAGTCTAAATTTAGATGTCTAAAGTTTGTCCTATCGTGACTATTGTTAATTGCATAAATCAACGATTTTAAAACGTTTGCCGCTTCACGTGATGTGTATTCATAGTCAGAGTTAGTAAACGCTTTAATGATTTTTTCTTTTGCAATATCATCACGCATTTTACACTCAATTGGCTGTGTGCATTTCTTTTGTCTTTTCATCTCTATTATCTCCTTTATGTTTTCAGCACCTGTTACAGCACCTATAAAATCTCTTGTTTATGCGATAGTTTCCACTTTACAGCACCTAACAGAGCATAAACGGCTAATTACATCACCTTTTAATGTTTTTTGTAGCTTGTCTAATAATCGCTTAAACTAGCCGTTAATACAGTCGGCACTGCCGTCTGATGTAACTGCAAGGAGCATTTACAGCACCTTGCTTTCTCCTGCTGAATAATCAAAATTTTCTAGTGTGTATACTTAGCAATGGTGACATAGGTCCGCCTCTTGATTTTATCTTGTACTGTTCTGTAGCTTTCTTCAGTGCTGTTTCTTCGTTGATAGCACTGACATTTGTACAAAATGACACAAATGCCCCCATAAAAGGTGTTGTCTGTTTTACTCCAAATCTAACTGAATATTCTTTTTTCATACCTTTCAACCTCTCTTACTTGATTTTTATTTGCTCCAACTCTTCTTTTATAGTGCCATAATCGGTAAAACTTTCAACATTTGAATTAGCAAATATTACACCGGCTAAAACATCTATGCTAGCTCCGTTTTCATTTAAGACAAATAGTTTGTCATACGTTTCGACAGAGCCTCCTGTAAATCTGTTGTACTTATTACAGTAACTCCATAAATCTTGCATATTGATAGTTTTGTTGTTCATAAAAAGCTCTCCTTTGTTGTTTTTTGTGTTGCTGTGTGATATACTTTAATTAACTAAGTTAATTTAGTAGCTTGATGTTATTATATCACGCTATAGTGTGATAGTCAACATTTAATCACGCAATAACGTTATTTTGTTCGTATGCACAAAAGAAAGGAGTTTTTTTATGTATTTTACACAAGATATAGCAAACAAGATTAAACAGAGATTAAAAGACAATAATGCTAAAGCCAAAAATATGCTTTCTGATTTAAGTTTAGGAATTAATACCATTTCAGAATTTTCAAAAGGCAAGCAATTATCGTGTATTACTCTTGCTCGTATCGCTGATTATTTAGACTGTTCAGTCGATTACTTACTTTGCCGTGTTGATACACCTAACGATACATATAAACCAAATACAATGATTGAAACTATTAAGCCTACACAAAAAACAATAATGTTGCCTTTTTATTTAACTCCTGCGTCCGCTGGTACTGGTAGCTATGTTGACGGTGATACGCCTGTGGAATATATAAACATAATAAAAACCGACACTTCTACAAGTGCCGATTACATAATTAAAGTGTCTGGTGACAGTATGGAACCTATGTTTTATGACGGAGATAAACTGTTGATAGAAAAAAGCGACAGCATTAATGACGGTACTATAGGTGTGTTTGTGCTTAACGGAGAAACATATGTTAAAAAGATACATCAAAGTACGCTTGTGTCATTAAACCCTAAATATAGTCCTATACAGTTAAATGAGTATGATGAGTGTCGTTGTTTAGGTGTAGTGTTAGGGATAGCAGATGTTTTATAGTTAAATTAACCAAACCATACATATTTTTATTATTAATTGCTACAAAATTTATTTTTTTGGTGTATTTTTGTGGAAAAATGTTACTTTAGGATTTATAATTTAAGTAATTTAAAATTTAAGGAAGTGGTTTATATGGATTTTTCTGAAATAGGCATTCTTTTGTTTTACGGGGTGCCCTTATCAATATTTGTTGCATATAAAATTTACGAATTTTTATATTATAGAAGCGATAATTTTAGTAATATTAAGAGTGAGTTTAAAAAAAACGCTATCGATTGCAACGAATTGAATTCTTATATTGAGGAATTAAAAAACACCTACAGTAATATTAAGCAAGTTGATTATGGAACTGCCACGATAAACTTTAACAACAATTACAACTATAAAAACACAAAAGCTAAAAACACTACCAAAAATGCTTTTGTATTCGACTGTACGGCTAGCGTTTTAAAAAACGCACATGCTCAACCGTTTAAATATCTTTGTAAATATTTTGACATTCAACCTACAGAAGAAACGTTAGAAGAATATGAGAAAGTTTTGAACAATTTTTTAGCAGCAGAAGACGGCAAAGTAGGTTTGAAAAATCAACTTAATACTTTGAAAAAAGATTTAAAGGGCAGGTTACCGTTTTTAATATCGCTCTTTAGCATGAAAAAAACTATAAAGAATTTAGGTGTTAACAGTGTTAATTTTAGTACTGTGTATTTCCCAACATATACATTTAGGTACATAAGTCCTGGGGGAAATAAAAACGAGCAATGTAAAATTACTTTGGATATTAAAAACTTAACGTCTTTTGTTAATTATCTCTCTACGTTAGTTAAATTCAGAAAGTCTGCAGAGGGGCAACGTGCTTTGATGACACCAAAGCTAAGACAATATATTAAAGAACGTGACAATTTTACTTGTAAAATGTGTGATAATTCAACGAGATTTGAACCAAATTTACTTTTAGAAATTGACCATATTATACCAATAGCAAAAGGTGGAATTACTACCGAAGAAAATTTACAAACATTATGTTGGAAATGCAATAGAAGCAAGGGTGCTAAATAACAAGCATTGTGAGGTAGGTGTAAAGATAATGAACGCAGTAATATACGCACGCTATTCAAGTGATAAGCAAACAGAACAAAGCATAGACGGACAATTGAGAGATTGTCTAAGCTATGCTAAGAAACACAATTTAAAAATAGTGGGGGAGTATATTGACAGAGCAATGAGTGGTACTACCGACAACCGCCCACAGTTCCAAAAAATGATTGCTGATAGCTCAAAAAAACATTTTAAATATGTACTTGTGTACAAGTTTGATAGATTTGCACGTAATATGTATGACAGTGCCATCTACGAACGAAAGCTAGAGGTTAATGGTGTTACGGTCATATCTGTAACAGAGCAAGTAGGCGAGGGGAACGAAAGCATTATAGTTAAAGCTGTGTTACGTGCTATGGCAGAAATTTACTCTAAACAGCTAGGTCAAAATGTACAACGTGGTATGCGTGAAAGTGCGCTAAAAGCGAATAGCACAGGAGGTACAGTACCGTTAGGATATAAAATAGAAAATAAAAAGCTAGTTACAGATAATAGCACTGCTCAATATGTCGAATATATTTTTAATGCCTACGCTAATGGCGACACAAAGAACTCAATACGTAAAGAAATTGAATTAAAAGGTTATAGAAAGCCTAATGGTAAATGTTTAACAATTCAGAACATAACATACATATTGAACAACATTAAGTATACAGGTGTTTTTAGATATAAAGATATACTAGTAGAGGGTGGGTGTCCTGTTTTAGTTAATAAAGCTTTATTTGATAAGTGCCAAGCAAGAGCAGAGAGAGAAAAGAAACATTATGGACGTAAAACAACAGAAGAGGTGGAATATTTATTCTTTGGTAAGCTGTTTTGTGGTTTGTGTGGAAAATCTATGAGCGGGGACCAGGGAACAAGCAGAAGTGGTGTCAAGTATCATTACTATACATGTTCAACAAGAAAGAATAAAAACAGAAGTGGTGAATCTTGTGCGAAAAAAAGTGAGAGAAAAGGTTTTCTTGAATGGTATCTCGTCCAACAAACACAAGAATATGTATTAACCCCTACACGCATAGAATATATTGCCGAAAGAGTAACTGCTTGCTATGATAACGAATTTAGCAAAGATAAAATAAAAGAGTTTGAAAAAAGGCTTTTAAGTATAGAAAATAACATTAACACTTCGGTTGATGCGTTAATAAAGACTAGTAATCAAGTAGCAATAGATAAAATTAATGAGAGATTGAACCTACTAGAAATGCAAAAAACAGAAGCGGAAATCGAACTTGCAAAACTTCGTATAGCAAACGAAATACATATCACGAAAGATGAAATAATTTTATGGTTACAAGATTTTTGCAAGGGTGACCCATTAGACCTTGACTTTCAAAAGAAAATAATAAACACTTTTATCAACTGTATATATTTGTATGATGATAAAGTGGTAATATATTATAATATAGAAGACGGAAAACAAATTAGCTATATAGATATGTTGGAGCATACACAACAGTTAGCAAGTGAAACTGAATGTTCGGATAGCTTATTGAATGGTGAGCCAGAACTCTTAGAAGAAATTCTAGGAGTTTTTTTTGCGTTCTATAGAATAT
>CAYJGB010000016.1:0-40872 GCA_964369405.1 uncultured Eubacteriales bacterium | reverse complement strand
AGTATAGTTTAATTATATATATCAAGCTACTAACTGTTTTTTAACTGTTAATCGCATAATATCTCTACCATCTTCCCACAGCCTTTTGTAAATTGCTCTACATTTATCATACTTTGCAAACTTCTCAATTGCTATAGAGGTATCTCCGTATACTTTCCAATATCCACATAAATTACAATTAAGTCCTTTATTACAAATAAATCCCATTACATCTTCTGGTGGATAACCCAAAAATAACCCTATTTCATGTGGAAACTCTTTATATGTATTAAGTCTACTAGATAACCTTTGTATAGATGTTTCTAAATCTATATTTTTATATCCAAATTCATTTAATATCTTTACAGCTAAGTTGTTAGAAAAATCTTTAATCAACATACTTTCTCTATACGCATATACTAATGCATTAGACTTATTAAGTTTTACTAATTTGAAAGATATACCTTTATCAAAGAATTTATCATTTAAATTATCTATGCTAACTTTTAAAGTGTGAACATCTGCATAGTTCACTTTAAACAGGTTTGCAGTCTTTAAACCTGCAAGAGTTGGCGCACAGTGTTCTATCAAAATTTTTTCTAAGTTCATATATATCACCTGTTATATAGCTTCTAAAATGCCCTTTAACGCTGCAAGAGAACTTGAGTGAGAACGCTCAACTCTAGCGCTACAACGTTTAGCCTCACAATTAGCACAAGCGACTAATTTATGAGAAACAGTATTAGTAAACATAATTATCATATCAGGTGAACCAAACTTACAACGCACATCACCTTTCATCTTAGTAAAAACCTTAGCTTTATACCCATATTGCTTACAAGTATCAATGTATCTTCTTTCCATACATTCGTTACCACCGATTATAACAACACTCATATTAAACCTACTTTCATATTTCAAATTTTATAGTTAAAAGTTGAGTTATTTATGACTAACTAAATATCGAAAAAATAACTACCCTTTATCCAGTAGTTACTTTGTTAGCTTTAACTAACTAAGGCTAGTATATACTATTTTTTTTATGTTGTCAACCTGTTTTTTAGCATTTAATTCTTTTTATATAAAAATACAACCTCTAAATAAACCGGAGAAAGTAGTTTATTTAGAGGTCATATTATATTCGAAAGCCATTATTTCAAAAAAGCTAAATTATTGGGGTTTTGCTACTCTATTGAATAGAGTAGCAAATTGGGTATATGTATATGGAAAAAGAAATATTCTGTTTTATGTAATCAACTGTTGAACTAGTTGTTTACTGTGTCTATATCATAACTCATTAATTTCTAAAAATCAATACGTTTTGTCTAATGTGTACCAAACTATGTTAATTGTGTCTTTTTTACTGTTTATTTGGATTTTTATATTAAATCTAATTTAATTACACTATATTTGAACTAACAATTTTTATCAAATTTATGTACTTTATATAATTTAACATATTCTATATCTCTAGCATATTATAGCATATGAACTTTTATTAGTCTTGTCTAGCCGTCTAAAATTTCATATTGCTGTGTTAAATTTAATAGGAATATGACAATATACCAATTAAATTTGCCTTGCACTACAAAATTTTATTTCGACTATCCTCAGACAAATAAAAGTCCAAATGCTATATAAGAGAAAAATACAACTATAAAACGAGGTGAATTGTTTGGATAAGCTATTAATTATGTTGACTTCTATAACTTATGCGATTAAAGGAAAAAGTATTTTAGAAAGTTATGGTATATTTGCATCAATCGAGAGAACTCCTAGAAACGGTGGGCTTAACGGGTGCGGATATAGCTTGTACGTTCCAAAAAGAACATTAGAGGCGGAGGCAATTTTAAAAGAACACAACATTAAAATTTTAGGGCGTACTACCAGAGGTGAATTACATTGATTTATTTAGATAATTCTGCAACTTCATTCCCAAAACCTAAATCAGTAAGCAACGCAGTTAATTCTGCGATTAATATATATGGTGCAAACCCTGGAAGAAGTGGTCATAAATTAGCTATGAAATCCTCAAAAGAAATTTACACTTGCAGGGAATGTGTTGCTGAGTTTTTCAATGCTAAAAGTGTCGAAAACGTTGTGTTTACATTGAATTGTACTCACGCAATAAATATTGTAGTAAAGGGTTTTTTAAAGTCTGGCGACCATGTTGTAATATCTGATTTAGAGCATAATTCTGTAGTAAGACCATTGCAAAGTTTATCTAAAAAAGATATAACATATACAACGGCAAAAATTTATGAAGAAGATAACGATAAAACAATTAATTCGTTTAGAAGTGCGATAAACAGAAACACGAAATTAGTGATATGTATACATTCCTCAAATGTATGGGGAGTTATGTCGCCTATAGATAGAATAGGTGCGTTATGTAAAGAGTATCGAATAAATTTTATGGTAGATGCTTCTCAAACTGCTGGAACTGAAAAAATAGATGTACAAAATAGCAATATAGACTTTTTATGTACAGCTGGTCATAAAGGATTATACGGACCTATGGGAACAGGTTTGTTAATTACTGATAAACATCAACATTTAGAAACAATAGTTGAAGGTGGGACTGGTAACAGTTCTATATTACTAGAACAGCCTGATTTTATGCCAGATAAGTTAGAAAGTGGAACGCCAAACTTAGTAGGGATAGTAGGTCTACACGAAGGAATCAAGTTTATAAACAAAATTTCCATAGACGAAATTAAGAAAAAAGATATGCAACTGATTACTAAACTATATGATAATTTGATGAATATATCAAAAGTTGAGTTATATACTCAAAGACATAAAACAGAGTATCATTCACCAATATTATCTTTTAATATAAATGACCTTGAAAGCGAAATAGTAGCACAATATTTGAATAACAATTACAACATCGCACTAAGAGCAGGGCTACATTGTTCACCACTTGCACATAAAGCATATAACACACTAGAAAAAGGTAGTATAAGAGTAAGTCCATCGTATTTTAATACTATGAAAGATATAGAAATTTTATCATATGGAATATCTAAAATATAAAAATCTATAAAAGTGTTTCATTCTACAAAAAAATGTGTTAAAATATATTTACAAACTTTAAAGGAAGATAAATATGCAAGCTATTTTGAGTTGGTTCGAAGATGTAATAGCAGTATTTAACACTTTTGCTATTACAGATATAATAGATATTCTATGTATTACTATCGTAATATATGGTATTTTAAAATTAGTGAAAGAAACACGAGCAGAGCAACTATTAAAAGGTGTCTTAATTTTAGTAGTTGTGTATTTTGCTGCCTATATTTTTGATTTAAAAATGCTGTCTGCCTTGCTTAACAACTTTTTCGAATTTGGTGTAATTATTCTCTTTATTATATTCCAACCTGAAATTAGACGTGCCTTAGAGCAAATCGGTAGAAGTAAATTTGCTAAAGGTTTTAAAATTGGAAATCAAAATAAAGATAGTATACTTAACGAAAATCAAATAAAATCTACAATTAATGATGTTTGTGATGTTGCAGTAATTTTCCAAAGATCAAAAACAGGTGCGATAATAGTATTTGAATGTACTACAAAACTTGGAGATATTATAGACACAGGTACAATAATAAATGCTCAATCATCAGTAGCAGTGCTTGGTAATATATTCTTTAATAAAGCACCACTTCACGACGGAGCAGTAATTATAAGACAAGGTAAGATATATGCAGCAGGGTGCATACTACCACTTACTAAAAATGAAGAAATAGATATTAATTTAGGAACAAGACATAGAGCAGCAATTGGTATGAGTGAAGTATCTGATGCAGTTATAGTTATAGTATCAGAAGAAACAGGAAACATATCAATAGCATACAAGGGCAGAATAACAAGAGATTACACAAGAGAAGAATTGCAAGCTAAGTTAGAGGAGATTGTACTAAGTTCTGATAAATCAGATATATCAGATATAGTTGATATAATTCCTATTTTCTCATCAAGAAAAAAGGAGAAAAACAATGAAAAATAATAAAACAAAAAAATTTAATATGACCACATTGTTTAGAAACAATAAATTTTTATTATTGTTTTCTTTTGTAACAGCATGTATTATATGGTTATTCTTTTCTCAAAACACACAAGAAGACCTTACTACAACTATACATGATATACCTATAAGTATAGAGTTAAGTCAAGAAGCTAAAGATGATGGACTACAAGTAGTTAGTGGTGCAGATACATTAGCCTCAGTAAGAGTTAGTGGAAATAGGTTAACGATTGGAAATATAACAAAAAGTGATATTCAAGTAGTCGCAGACCAAGCAATAACTACAATAACAGCTCCCAATACATATACATTAGAGTTGGTAGCAAAACAGAGTGGTGTTAAATCTAATTATGAAATATTATCAGTTACACCTACAACTGTAACTGTAGTAGTAGATAGAATACGAGAAAAAGAAATAGCAATAACAGATAATATTGATTACACCTATACAGTTGATGACCAATATTATGCAGTTAAACCTGTATTATCTAATGATAAAATAGTAATAAAAGGCCCTCAATCTGAGGTAGATGAAGTTGAAAGTGCTACTATAGAAGGTGTGTTCACTGGTGATTTAAACAAAACAACAACTGCTGACTATACTGTAAAATTATATGATGAAGATGGTGAAGAAGTAGTTAGCCCAAATATCACAACAGATATAGAAAACAATGATATCACTGTATCAATAAATATACTAAGCAAAAAAGAGTTACCTGTTACAGTTACATTTAACAACGTTCCAGAAGGAATAAATGCATTAGACTTAGTAAGTGTAGACCCTAAAACAGTGATGATAGCAGGACCAGAAGAAACACTTGATAAATTGGAAAATATCTCTTTAAGTGCTATTGATTTTAACAGCATTACACCTAAAACAAGTTTAATAGAAATTCCTATTGAATTACCGTCTGATTGTATAAATATCAATAATATTAATAACGCAACAGTTACTTTTAATTTCTCTGGATATGATAGCACAAGACTAGAAATTGATAACTTTAAAGTCACAAATATAGAGAATGGATTATCAGCAAAAGTAACAACATCATCAGTATATGTTGATATAATGGGTCCTAGTGAAGATATTGCAAATATAAAATCAGGAAATGTGAAAGCTGTTATTGACTTGCGTGATAAAAAAGCAGTTGGAACAATCGAAATGCCTTTTACTGTTGAAATAAGCGATATTAGCAACTGTTGGTCGTATAATGTGGCTAACAATACTGTTACAGTATCAGTAATGCAAGATGAAGAATAACATTTTAAAAGGGTGGTATAATTATGGCTGTAGATATTCAAGTTAATTTATCGCTAGAAGAAACATCTGATTTAATATATAACGAGATTGTGTCTGGTAGTATAACGGGCGACCTGATAAATATTCACAATATCGAGACAAATGATGGTCACACATTTGAAGTTGCTGTGTATGAAAAACATTATTATAGAGCTGGCAACAGACTAACTCTTACTATAGTGCTAGATGATATGCAAGATGTAACTAATGTTCATATAGTAGCTGGTGGCGGTGGAGATGGTATTCTGAACATTGATTGGGGTGCTGCAGATAGCTTTGAAGATTGTATAGTTAATGCATTGTCAGAATATACAATAGAAGAACCTTAACAACTAAAAATTAAAGCCTAAAAAGTATTTGTTTTAAACACTTTTTAGGCTTTTTAGCGATTATTCCATTTTGATTAAACACTAATTTAATATATACACCTTCATTAGTAATCAAAATAACACGTTAACTTTAAAATCTTTTCTGCATTTAGGGCAACACACTTCATGTTTACCTTTTTTTCTAGGTAATCTTATTTTTGCTTTACAATTAGGGCAAGTTTTGTAAACGTGTGTTTTAATATATTTAAATCTGTTTATCGTTAATTTGAAAAATGCTACTATTCTATTCCATATAAATAAAAATTTTTCGTTTTCTAGTTGTCGTTGAGGTATGTTTTTAGATAATGCTCGAAATCCTGCATATCCTAAAATCAAAAGCTCAATTACTATTAATATCCACGTGGTAAATATCATATTAATTATACTTAAAACTAAGTATGCTATCAATAATGCAAATGTAAACATATCCATTTTGTTTCTGCCAGCAAAAAATCTCTGTATACTTTCTATTACTTTTCCCATAAAATTCAGTCCTTTTTATTTTTACATAAATGATATAGTATGAGCATACCACAAAGAAAAAAATTGTCAAGAAAAAAAGATTATATTTTGTAGTTGAATTTCAAAATATAATCTTTTTTAAATTTAGTTTTTTGAGTTGATTACTACTCTATCATTTTAATTTGTAAAGTTGCATATTTCCTGCTGAATTAATCAACTCATAATCATCACCCATAAATGTAGCTAAATTATCTTTATTACTATCATAATCTACAGATGATATTAAAAAGTATTCTGTTTTAGCACTTTCACCATAATGTGTTGGATATTGATATAACTCTTTAAAGTCGTACATATGTGGAATAAATAAACTATTTGCTGTAATAGTTTCATCTTTAGGGATAGTTGATATAAGCTCATCATATGCATTGTTTGTATCTTTGTACTGATTATCATAACTAATATAATTGATAGCTCGTGGCACGAATAAAGAGAAAGTACAAACAAAACACATGGCTATAGATAATGTTGCTACCATTATTCTTTTATCTGTTTTTAGCTTTTGAATTCCTAATATAGCCATAAATATAATTAATGCCGCTACTCCAAAAGTATATTGATACGCTACATCATATTGATATTGCCAGTTGCTCATTAGGTTTATTACAAGCATTGGAATTAATAAAAGTAGTACGCTTTTTTTCTTGTTCATAAATGGTGCAAACGCTAAAGGTAAGAACATCCATAATATAAAAGGTAATTTTTCTAAAGTGAAAACTTGTGTGATAAAATATCCTATATTCGTAAAACAAGTGATTATTACAGATAAGAAACTTCCGTCATCAGCAATATAGTTGTTTAATCTTGCTATCATAACACCGTCATCTAATATATTAAAGTAGGCAACCATTGCTCCTGCAAAGACAAAGTAAGCTATACTTATACCAAGTAGTATACCACCTTTTTTATATTCTTTTCTGTAGAACATCATAAATAATGCTATAGCTATTACATAAATAGCAGCGTCCTCTTTAACAGTTAAAATAAGCACTGAGAATATAAAAAATGGTATTGTCTTTTTAGATACCATAAAATATAACGCCCATAAGATAAGTACTGTTAAGAATTTGTTTTCGTGAAAATCAAATAAAGCTCCGTTTGAAAGCGTTGGAAATAAAACGTAAATAAAACTAAATGCAACAGTTAAAAGTCTTGATAACTCTAACTTTTTACATATTAATACTAATGGGAAAACTCCAACTCCGATAGCTACTGCTTGAATAACCAACAATGTTTCTGTGCAAGGTGCAATCATATAGAAAGGTAAAAGCAAATAGTAGAAAGGTGAAAAATGCACGCCGAAATGACTCATTAAAACATTTCTTTCAACTGTTGTGTCAGGCAGACCTGTTGTGCTCATGTTTTTAAACATTTGAGCAAAGATACCTAAGTCGTAATTGTGAGCCATATAAGCACTGTATCTTGATATAGACGCTATGGAAACAACTAAAATAAAAATTAATGCTAATGCAATTGCAATAATCCACTCAGTATTTTTACCAAGTTTTAATTTAGATAAATTCATTTTGTCTTTTTTAGATATCCATGCAAAAACCATAAATAAGATAAAAGCTAGACCTATATTAAAATATATATTATCAGGGTTATAAAAAGCTAAAGATGAGGCGAAAAATGTCGCCGATATGGCAAGTACAATCGGTATAAAATTAATCCTATTCAGCATATAAGCTATAAACAAAATTGCCACAAAAAACATAACTATATATGTTATGAAAAATGGTATAGATATAGTCAGTACAGAATTTAGATTAATATATGTTTCTTGTAAAGTAAATAAATTCATAGTGTTTGCTAGACAAAAGCTAGCTACAAACGTTGCAAAATAATAATCTAGTGGAAACTTAACAAAAAAATCAATTAACTTATTATTGTTTTTTGCTGCAACCTTATTATTACTATTATTTACATTATTATCTTTTACTGATATGTCTTTCTTGTTTTCAGAATTCAATATATTCACTTCCTTTATTTTCTCTCTTATTAATATACATTTTTTTATATAAAATTGCAACAATTTTATTATTTTATAATTAATATGTTTACTTGATTTGCTTTATATGGTAAAATTGAGGTGAAATCTATTTGAAGGAGAACTGTTATGGACTGTATTTTTTGTAAGATAATATCTGGAGATATTCCATCTAAAAAAGTGTATGAAGATGATAAAATATTAGCGTTTTATGACTTAGAGCCTCAAGCACCTGTGCATATATTAATAATTCCTAAAACACATATAGAAAACGTCGATGCAATAACACAAGAAAATAGCGATGTAATCGCACATATATTTTCAAAAATACCGACTATTGCTAAAGAACTTAACTTATCTAATGGCTACAGAGTAGTTACAAACTGTAAATCAGATGGATGTCAATCTGTATATCATTTGCATTTTCACTTAATAGGTGGCAAACAATTAAAAGGTCAAATGGCGTAAGGAGATTAAAGAAGTATGAAGTATTATGATATGACTATTGCAGGTTGCAATAGAAAATTACCAATATGTAAATTAAATGAAAAAATATCAATAGCAGCATTTGTTGTGTTTGGAGATGTTGAAATAACAGAGAAATCAGCAGAAGAACTGCTTAAAAAAGCACCTGACTTTGATGTTATATTGACTGCAGAGGCTAAAAGTATACCTCTAGCATACGAGATGTCTAAACAGAGCAAAAAAGATTATATCGTCGCTAGAAAAGATATTAAAGTGTATGTGGTAAATCCAATAAGCGTTGATGTAAACACAATAACGACTAGAAAAAAACAACAATTACATTTATCACAGGAAAATGTTGAAATGATAAAAGGTAAAAAAGTATTAATAGTAGACGATGTTATAAGTACAGGTGAATCATTAATAGCGTTAGAAAAATTAGTAGAATTAGCAGGTGGTACAACTGTTGGAAAATTTGCTATTTTAGCTGAGGGCGATGCTGTAGATAGAGAAGACATTACATATTTAGAAGAATTACCTCTATTATTTAACGAGTGATTTAAGGAAGTGAGCAAAATGAAAAGACCATTAGCAATTGTAGGGTTTACAGTTATGGCTACATTGTTAATAGTTAATTTCATAGCATATGAATATATAATATATCTAGCTTTATTTGTTTCACTATTGTTTTTTATATCATTTTTTATCAAAAACAGAAGAAAAAGAAAAGCACTTAACTTGTTTTTTATATCAGTTATAAGTGCTTTTGTTGTTTTCTTAATTTATAACACTTCTTATGTTCAACCTATAACTAACTTAGAGGAACACAGTGCATCTATTAATGGTAGATTAATTGAAAGCCCTTATCAAGTAAATCAAAACTATTTTTATAAAATTTCTACTAATAGTATAGAATTACATAATAAAGAAAACTCACCTCAAAATATAAATTTAATCTTACACACATATTCACCACTTGAAATTACATATAGCGATAGTATCTACTTAGATGTGGAGTTTATAAAACTTGATGAAACGTATAAAAATTATAACTACGCTGAAAATATTTTTATTGGTGCTAATTTTTTAGACGATAATATTACAATTGATAAAAATACTAACGACGACTTAATTTCGTTAGTGTTGAATGTAAAAGATGCTATTATAAATAGAGTATACGATATAATGCCTTATACTCAAGCAACTCTAGCAAATGCCGTAATCATAGGCGATAAACAAAGTCTTGAAAGCGATATTAAAACTGATTTTTATGATACTGGTGTAAGTCATTTAGTTGTCGTGTCTGGGTTACATCTCTCTATTGTAGCTAATTTTATATTTTTGTTAATTATGTTTATTAAGAAAAATATCAAATTAGCCTCAATTTCTGCTATTATCGCTATTATCATCTTTATGATAATAACAGGCTTTAGTGCTTCTGTTGTTCGAGCCGGTTTAATGCTCATAATAATGTTTAGTGCTAACCTGTTATCATATAAAAGTGACTCACTAACCTCTATCGGTTTTGCCGGTCTTGTCTTATGTGCTGTAAATCCATATTCTATGCTAGATGTAGGGTTGTTACTATCTTTTGGGGCTACTCTAGCTATTGTATTGTTTTATATGCCTACTAGATATTATTTATACAGAAAACTCTTCAAGAAAAAACCTGTACCAAAAATACTAGACTACTTTATTTCTGTTTCTATAATTTCTTGTTGTGTTGTATTTATCACTCTTCCTATCACATTTATTTACTTTGGTACGTTTTCTCCTTATTTTATAATATCGAACTTATTATTAGTTTATCCTGCAACTATTCTTTTAATATCTACTATCCTTATGCTCTTGTTTTCTATTGTTCCAGTGTTTTCAATAATCTCAACTGCTTTTGCATTTGTATCTACTTTTATATGTGATTATATGATTAATACTGCTAATTTCATAGATAATTTGCCTTATTCTAATATTGATATAAATTTAGGCTTTATAAAAATTTGGTTGATTATCTCCATTATATTAATTTTAAGCTTTTTGATTTTTACTAAGAAAAAATCTTCTTTAAAATTGACTGTTCCTCTATCTCTATGCATATTAGTCGTTATATCTATTTCAACAACAGTAATTAATCAAAATAAAATTACTCTTAATTTTATATGTAGTGGCGACGGTATTAGTGCTATAATTTATAAAGATGATGATTGTGCTGTTTTGTCTAGTGGTGGAAGTTATGGCAATGACAATACAATTAACGAGCTGAACAAGTATAGCAATATAGATTTGCAGATAATAGGAGATAAAAAAGTAAACAAAGCATATTCACAAGAGATATTATATACACAAAACGTTAATTCTGTAGTAATACTAGATACATATGCAAACGAATTAGAAATTAAACTTGCAGAAAACAAGCAAGAAAATATTATTTATTTTAACGATAGTCAAAATATAGAGTTGTGGGACGATGTAAAAATCGAACTTTTAAATATAGACGATAAACTATGGCAGTATATTGAATGTAGTGATAACAAAATACTAATAGCACCGAACAACGGCGACTTTAGCAATATAGATGCACAGTATTTAGATATTGATTATCTAGTTATAAATCAAGCACCACAAAATATAGATTTAGTAGAGTGTTCCACAGTGATAATAAGTAGTTCTAGAAATGGGATAGAAGAGATAGAAAAAGAAATATCAGATTTTATAGAAGATAAAAATGTTTATACTACAGAGTATGAAAATCAAGTTATATCATTAGATGAGGTAGATTAAATGGCAAAATTAAATGAAAACGAATTAAAGAAAGTGATAAGAGAAAACTCTCACAAAATATATTATATATATGGAGAGGAAAAGTATTTAATAAAATTTTACACAGAAAAATTGCAAGAGAAAATTGGTGGTAAAAATCCGTCTGAATTTTCATTCCATATTTTTGAAGATGGGGAAAACTTAGAGCAAATTTCTATTGCAATTAATACAGTATCTTTTATGGGAGATAGAACATATGTAGGGATACGAGATTTCGATTTTAACAAATTAAATGATAGTGAATTTGATGTACTAATAGACCTTATAAAAAATTTAAGCGATACAGTTACAGTAGTAATTAGTCAACAAACAATAAAAGTTGATAATTCAAAGAGTAAAGCAAAAAAAATAATTGCACTTATAGAAAAAGAAGGAATAGTTGCAAACATAGAAAAAAGAGGAGATATTGCACTTGAAAAACAACTAGTTAGTTGGGCTGCAAAAAAAGAAGTAAAACTATCCTCTATAGACGCAGGCAGGATTATAACATATTGTGGAAACGATTTATATATGCTAAGAAACGAAATAGACAAACTATGTGCATATGTGGATAAAGGAGAGATAACACGAGATGTTATAGAAAAACTAGTTACAAAGACTATAGAAGCACGAATATTTGATTTATCAAAGCTAGTAATAAACAGAAATTCCGATAAAGCGTATAAATTGCTATCAGACTTATTTTATCAAAGAGAAGAGCCTATAAGCATAGTTTCTATATTGTCTATGACATATGTAGATATGTACAGAGTTAGAATAGCTATAGAGAGTGGAAAAAAAGTATCAGATATAGCACAAGATTTTGACTACAAGAGAAAAGAGTTCAGATTAAATAACGCTCAAAGGATAGCCTCATCGCTTACAACAGACGAGATAAGAGAAAGTATAGATTTAATAGCACAAACAGATAAAAAGCTAAAAAGTGTTAGAGTAGACAAAGAGATATTAGTAGAAGAATTAATAACAAAACTTATGATAATTAGAGATAAGAGGTAAGAAGTTTGATAAAGGTAGATAAGTTAGTAATAGTAGAGGGAAAATATGATAAAATAAAATTAACATCGATAATAGATGCGCCTATAATAGAAACAAACGGATTTAGAATTTTCAAAGATAAAGAAAAGCAGAATTTAATACGAGAAATATCAAAAAAAATGGATATATTAATTATTACAGATAGTGACTCAGCAGGCTTTGTAATAAGAAATTATTTAAAGAATATAATTAAAGATAAAAGAATATATAATGCATATATACCACAAATATTAGGAAAAGAAAAAAGAAAAGAAAAATATTCAAAAGAGGGTATTTTGGGAGTAGAAGGAGTAGAAGAAAAAGAGATAATAAAAGCTATAGAGCAAAGTGGAGCATTATGTTCATATGTAGAAAAAGTAAAGTCAAAGATAAAAAAAATAGACTTCTACGAATTAGGGCTATGTGGAAAAGAAGACAGCAAAACAAAGCGAGAAAAAGTATTAAATCATTTAAATTTGCCGAAATATTTATCAACTAATGCAATGGTAGAAACATTGGGGCTACTATATACTAAAGAAGAAATAAAAGATATAGTAGTAGAAATAGATAAAAGTTGAACAAATTTATGTTAAAACCTATAAAAATGTTAGTTTGCTATTTATTTTTTATATGCAATGTGGTATAATTGTATCAAGATAAAAGTTTTAATTAATTTTTATCATAAATCGAAGGAGGCATATGGTATGAAAATAACTTACACAGCAAGGAAAGTAACATTAAAAGATAACTTTAAGGAGAAAGCAGAGAAAAAACTAAAAAAATTTGAACGTATTTTTAGCGATACAGCATCAGCTAATATTACAGTGACAGTTGAGAAAAACAGACAAACTGTCGAAGTTACTATAAAAGATAATGGCATGGTATATAGAGCAGAAAACACTTGTGCAGAGATGAATGAATCACTAGATAAAGTTATTGATGTATTAGGAAGACAAATTAGAAAAAATAAAGCTAAACTAGAAAAAAGACTAAGAACTGGGTTGATAGATGATAGTTTTGTAAGCGAAGGCACTATCGAAACAGAAGTAGATTACGAAGTATATAGAACAAAAGAAATTCCACTTAAACCAATGTCAGTAGACGAAGCGATACTAAGAATGAACATGGTAAACCATAAGTTTTTTATGTTCTTAAATGCTGAAACTGACGAAATAAATGTAGTTTATGAAAGAGAAAATGGTGCGTTTGGTTTATTGCAACCAAAGTAATATAAAACTTAATGTTAAAATTGATAAAGTATAAAGTATAAAAATAAAGGCTGTCGCAAATGAGTAAAATCATCTGCGACAGCCCTTTTTTGTTTTTATATCAAAATATAAATTTATCTTACTTTCAAAATTATCATTCTTGTACCATTTCTTTTGTTTGTAATGATTTATATATCATATTTGCACACATATATACGTTGCCTCCACCTAATGTTATAATTAAATCATTTGGTTGTGCGTTTTTACATATATATTCTGTTATCTCTTCAAATGTGTTAAACCACACACTACCATCTACTTTGTCGGCTAAATCTTTTGTGTATATATTATATGTGTTTTCTTCTCGTACTGCTAATATTTCAGACATTACTAGTTTGTCTGGTATAGATAGCGATTTTGCAAAATCATCTAGTAACATCGCTGTTCTTGAGTATGTGTGTGGCTGAAATACTGCCCATACTTTGTTAAATCCCATATTCATAGCTGCATTTAATGTTACTGTTAACTCTGTTGGATGATGTGCAAAATCATCAGCTACTGTTATTCCACATGGTGTGCCAAGTATTTCAAAACGTCTGTGTACTCCAGAAAATTTGTTTAAATTCTCTGCTATTAGTTTAGGGTCTGTTTCAAAGTACATTGCTACACTTATTGCTGCTAAGCAGTTCATAACATTGTGCTTGCCAGGTACATTTAATGTAATTGTAGTTAGTTTATTACCTTTATGCATTAAATCAAATGTAGATGTTGCACCTACCATTTTTAAGTTTTCAGCATAATAATCATTATCGCTGTTAAAACCGAAAAATATTTTTTTAGTATCTATATCTTTTATTGCATCTCTTGAGTTTTTATCATCACCATTTACTATAAGGAGTTTGCTTGTTTGTCTTGCAAAATTGTTAAACGATTTTTTGATATCGTCTAAATCCTTAAAAAAGTCTAAATGGTCAGCATCTACATTTAGTATTATTGATATTGCAGGGGTTAACGATAAAAATGAATTTACATATTCACAAGCCTCACACACAATTATATCAGATTCTCCGATATAGCTGTTACCTCCAATATAAGGTAATTTGCCTCCGATTATTGCAGAGGGATTAAAGCCACTGCCAATCAACACTTGTGTTATCATAGCTGTAGTTGATGTTTTTCCATGTGTTCCAGATACTGCTATTGAGCGTGTATATCTGCTTGTAACAACTCCTAACATATCGCATCTTTCCATAACTGGTATATTATGCTCGCTTGCATAAACAAGTTCAGGGTTGCTCGCTTTTATGGCTGCTGAATATACAATTAAATCTACATCTTTTACGTTTTCACTACTGTGGCTCATATATACTTTTATACCGTATTCTCTTATACGCTCTAAAGTATCAGATTCATTCATATCAGAACCTGTAATATTAAACTCCTCAGAGTTTAATATTTCTGCTAGTGGACACATTCCAGAGCCACCTATTCCGATAAAATGAATATTTTTATAATTAGACAAATTAAAATCAGTTGGTAAGTTAGAAGTTTTTAATATGTTCAAAGTAACACTCCCATTCAAATAAAAATAGCATAGATAATTATTATATAACTTTTTAGTGAAAAAATAAATCTTTATAAGCATTTTAAAGAAAAAATTGCATAAATATAAATAAGTGAACAAAATATATAATTTTTTAAAAAATATACATACAAATATATATAAATCAATTGCAAGAATTGGATTTTTGTTGTATTATATAATATATATAAGGAGGGCTTAAATTGAATATAAACGAAGAAAATTTAAACCCGAGTAGCGATGAGGGGAACAAAGACAACATTAAAAAGCATACAACTGGTGGATATAGTGAAATGTATGCAGCTGGATATAGTAGCAATGAAGATGTTGTGCTAGAGATTAGAAACGCTAGTAATAATATGGGTGAAGAACTTAAAAAAATAGCAGAAAAAATTGAACTTCCGACAACACAAAAAAAAGGCTACTTAAATTTTGGGGCAGGTTTTCAAATAATAGGTAAAGACTATGTGTTTAACGCACCATCAGCGTTTGTTAGTCAAAGTGATTATATGGGCAGAGAGCTAATTGTTTTTTCGGCTGACTGCAAAGACGATTTTAGAAAATCTCCAGTAACTATAGAGATAGCAAGGGTAAAACTACCTAAAAAACTAACAGCACAAGAACTTAAAAAAAGGCAAAAAGCCGGAGCGAAAATTACAGGCAGAAAATATAAGGAACTAGTAGTAAATGAAGCGTATGCATCACTAGTTACAGAAAATATAGAAAATATGCCAGTAGTAAACCGACTAAGTGTGCTTAAAAAAAGTGGAAAAGAGATACTCAACTTAATAATCACAATAAAAAATGATATAGAAAACTATGACGAAATAACAAAAAGAATATATTTTAGTTTTTATTTTACAGAATATGGTGAATATAAAGAAAATAAGAAGTAAAAAATAATTGAATGGAGATAATATGGATTTAGCAATACTTAATTTTATACAAGAATATATAAGAAATCCTTTTTTAGATTTTTTAATGCCTATATTTAGCTTAATTGGCGAAGGTGGAGTAGTTTGGATAGTTATATCCTTAGTTATGATATGTACTAAAAAATACAGAAAGTTTGGAATAATGGCAATTGTTGCAATGCTTTTAGGGCTTTTAATAGGTGAATTAGCTCTTAAAAACATAATATGCAGAGAAAGGCCATGTGTAGCTTATCCTATAGAAAATATGATTGTAGATATTCCACATAGTTACTCGTTCCCATCAGGACATACTTGCTCTTCTGTAGCAGCGGCAACTATAATGTTTATCGCTAATAAAAAATGGGGCATACTAGCAATTTTACTAGCTATATTAATAGCTTTTTCAAGACTTTACAATTATGTGCATTATCCTACAGATGTATTAGCTGGGGCTGCTCTAGGTCTTATTTGTGCAACGCTTGCTTATTTTATAGTAAATAAAATATATATTAAATATGAAAAAAAGAAGGCTTGATTATGAAAAAATATAAGTATTTAGGAAAAACTACTACTCAAAAATTCATTATTAAAGGTATTAATGTTTATAAATATGAGTGGGTTTTAGAAGGTAGATGTGTAATTGTTATGGACCCTACTAATAAAAAAGCAAGAAGTTTATCAGTACATAAAATAACCGTCGGCGATAGAGATTTATTGTTCGTCAGTGGTATGCTGTCTGATGGCTCTATCGGTTTTTTTGAATACGAAGAATAAATAAAGAAAACAAATAAATTTACATATATGGAGAAAGAGGTAAAAATTATGTTTAAAGTGTTAAAAATTAAGGAATTATATAACTTAGAAAAAACTATAGCTAAAGAATTGTTTGAGGGTAAAGAGTACCCATGGGAAGTGTTATCTCAATTATCTCAGTTTATTGTAAAAATGGGACAAACACTGGATTTAAATGAATACGACAAAATAAGTGATGATATATGGATTCATAAAACAGCTACAGTTGCAAAAACTGCTAGTTTAACAGGACCACTTATCGTATGCGAAAACACAGAAATAAGACATTGTGCGTTTATTAGAGGGAATGTTTTAGTTGGTAAAAATTGTGTTGTTGGAAACTCCACAGAGATTAAAGGCTCTTTGCTTTTTGATAATGTACAAGTGCCACATTACAATTATGTTGGGGATTCAATTTTAGGATATAAATCTCATATGGGAGCAGGGTCAATAACATCTAACTTAAAAGCAGATAAAAGCGAAGTGTTTGTAAATGTAGATGGTCAAAAGCTCAACTCTGGACGTAAAAAATTTGGTGCTATGGTTGGAGATGAAGTTGAAATAGGTTGTAACAGTGTTTTAAATCCTGGTACTGTAATAGGCAAAAACAGTAATGTTTACCCGTTATCTATGGTGCGTGGATTTATTCCTGAAAATAGTATTTATAAAAATCAAGGCGAAGTAGCAATAAAATATTGAGAGTAATTATATTTAAAGAAAAATTCCATTAAAAGGAGAGTAGCTATGAAAGGAAAAATATTTTATTCAACCCAAGATGAATTAATGAGAAAATTTATAGAAGAAAACATTGAAGAAATGAATAGCTTAAATAACGTTTTATTAAGCAGTATTTCTGCTTGTATATTGTTTTTTGACAAAAATTATGAAGTAGTTATGAGTAATAGCAAAACACTAGAGTTATATGGATTTACTGAGGTGTCACAATTAAAAACTAATTTAATGAGACGTTCTCCACAGTTTCAATTAGATGGGAAATCATCTGCAGAAAAATTTAAATTTATGATTGATGAAGCTTTTGACAAAGGATATTACGAAACTGAATGGACTCATTATAATTCTAATGAAGAATTAATAAAACTAAGAGTTACTTTAATTTTGACAAACGCTAATAAACCTAAAGAAAATCAATATATTTTAGTACTTTTGCAAGATATGGGTGTTTATACACATGCAACAGAAAAAGATATTAAAATCGTTGGTATGTTAAAAGCTGTAATTGATGCTAATCCTTTATGCTTGAATTTATGGAATAAAAATTACGAAAACATACTATGTAATAAAAAAGCAGTTGAACTTTTTAGCCTTGAAAATGAAGAACAATATTTAAATGAATTTTTTAAATTATCGCCAGAATACCAACCAAATGGGAAATTAAGTAGTGAACTGGCTGCTAAGCAAATAACAAAAGCTTTTGCTACTGGTTATAGTAAATTTAGTTGGTTACATTGTAATTTAAAAGGTGAGGAAATACCTGCTGAAATAACGTTGTGTAAGATTAAAATAAATGACGAAGAGGTTGTAGCAGGATTTACTAGAGATTTAAGACATGAGTTTATTGGAGATGCAGTAGATAATCAATACGAAAATTATTTCTTCAATAAAGTTTCAGACAAAACTTTACTCAATGTTATAGCAGAACTTTCTAGTGATTGGTTTTTTGCGCTAGACACTAGAACATCAGTTATACAATATTATGGCAGAAGTGTAACTGGAAATGGTTATAAAAATGGAATATCTGTTGACTTTGGAGTGACTTTAAAATCAGGGCATATACATCCAGATGACGTTGAGTTATATAGAAAATTAACTAAAAATATGTTAAAAGGTATATATGAGCCAATAGATATAAGATATAAACAAAAAGATGATACTTTTAGATATTATCGTTTAGTATATAAAACTATACGTGATATAGACTCTAACCCTATATTTGTAGTAGGCAAAGGGCTAGATATACACGACCAAAAAATATTAGAAGAACGTGCGAAAGTAGATTTATTAACAGGTTGTTATAATAAAATCAGTGCTGAAAATATTATAACTGAAAAAATAATGGAAAACAAAGAACAAAATCACGCTCTTTTCATAGTAGACATAGATAATTTCAAAGCTATAAATGATAATTTAGGTCATTTTTTTGGAGATGAAGTTTTAAAAGAAGTATCTAAAAATTTAAAAAATTCATTTAGGTCACATGATATTGTTGCTAGAATTGGTGGCGACGAATTTATAGTTTTCTTAGAGAATATAAGTAATGTGCAAATGTTAGAGAAAAAAGCTCAAACTATAGTAGATGCGTTTAAGAAAACGTATTCAGGTGATTATAAAGACTATTCTATTTCGGGCAGTGTTGGAATTGCTATGTATCCAACAGCTGGTGACTCTTACAACGAAATATATAAATCTGCTGATAAAGCACTTTATCAAGCAAAGTTGCAAGGGAAAAATCAATTTGTTTTCTATGATGAAACATTAGTAGATGGTACTATGCGAAACCTTACAAAGCTAGAAAATGCAAACAGAATAGCTGGTTCGTTCTTTGATTATGATTTAATTTCTGCAACATTTGATATTTTATATGAGAGAAGTGGAGATGCATTATCTGTTAATCAAGCACTTAGATATGTGTGTCAAAAATATAATGCCGACAGATGTTTTATTTTTGAGACACCAGACAATGGAGAAACTTATAATAATACTTTTGAATGGTGCAATAATGGTATATCTAAAGAGATTAATAACCTGCAAAAAATGCCAAAATCTTTATTTAAAGATTTATTTGATGCGGCTCAAGGTGGAATAGTTTACTCTAACGATATGCAAACACTGTTTAAAACTGATGCAGCCTATGAAGTTATGGCTAAACAAAATATTAAATCTTTTTTACACGCTCAAATTAGAAAAGATAACAATGTAAACTTTATTTTAGGGCTGGACGATTGCACTAAAGGACGTGTGTGGAGCGAAAAAGAAATAAATAGCTTACAATATATAGCAAAAGTTATATCAATAATAAGACAAGGCGAGCATTTAAGAGAAGAAGTAAAAGAAATAGTAGAATATAATAAAATTTCTGCTTATGTAGCAGACCATGCAAACGATATAGTATATATGAGTGACATTGAAAATTATGAGTTATATTACTTAAATAAAGAAGGTCTTAACCTAGTTGGTGCTACAGAAGAGAGTCAATGGAAAGGTAAAAAATGTTATAAACTCTTACAAGGAAAAGACGCACCTTGTGAGTTTTGTACTAACCATCTCTTGAATTATGATAATTATTATGAGTGGACATATACTAATCCAGTTTTTAATAAAACTTACTTGTTAAAAGATAAATTAGTAAAAACTGAGGGTGAAACACTAAGACTTGAAATAGCTACCGATATAACTAAGTTAATTGAGCTAGAAAACGAGTTAAAGGAAAAACTTGAAGAAGAAAGACTCTTGATTAATTGTATAGAAACTCTTCATTCAGGAGAAGACCCACAAACTTCTATTTATAAACTTTTAGGAATAGTAGCAGGTTTTCATGAGGCTGAAAGATGTTATATATTTGATGTAGATGAGGATGGAAAAACTGTAACAAATACATTTGAGTGGTGTGCAGAAGGTGTAATACCTCAAATAGATAATTTACAACAAGTTCCTAAAGATGCTATTCAGTCTTGGTTCGATAAATACGAGACAGTAGGAGAGTTTTATATAGACTCAGTGAGTCAAGACTTAACTCCAGAATCTCCAGAGTATGAAATAATTTCGTCACAAGGAATAAATTCACTTGTAACAGCTCCTATTAAAGATATGGACGGAGTGGCAACTGGTTTTATTGGTGTAGATAATCCAAAACAAAATCTTAAGAAAACTGTTATACTTCGTTCTGTGTCTAAATTTATATCAAACTTTTTAGACGAAACTGAACTTCTTTCTGAGCTTGGAAAATTGAGTTATTTCGATACTTTAACAGGAGTTAAAAACCGACATAGTTATAGAAAAATTCTTAAAAGAATTGATAGATACTATGTAAAATCTTTAGGTGTTGCTTATATAGATATAAAAGGACTGTCGTCTATAAACGAGGTTAATGGTACACAATATGGAGATAATGTGATTATAAAACTAGCTAATACCTTAAAAAATATATTTGTAGAAGATATTTTTAGGGTTGGTGGAGATGAATTTGTAGTCTTATGCAAAAACATAGATGAACAATTATTTGAAAATAAGATAAAAGAGTTAAAAGACATTCTAAGTAAAGAAGATTTTAAAACAACTATAGGTTACACATGGAATAAAAATTATAGTACTGAAGAAACACATAACATGGAAACAGGAGAAAAATATTCTAAAATACTTTCAGCAAACTTAGACAAAGAGATAGCAAGCGGTAAGTTTTTAGTATATCTTCAACCACAAATTGACATCAAAACTGGAGAGTTTAGTGGAGCTGAGGCACTTATAAGAAGAAAAGGAGCAGATGGTTTTGTTCAACCACCAATCTCTTTTATACCGTTTTATGAAAAAGAAGGTATAATATCTAAAATTGATTTATTTGTGCTCGAAACAGTATGTATTCAATTAGAAGAATGGAAAAAAATAGGCGTTAACAAAGATATTAGAGTTTCTGTAAATTGCTCTAGGATAACTGTTACAGAAGAAAATATTGTTCAAAAGTTCTGCAATATAGCTAGTAAATATGCAATAGATAAATCTCAAATTGTGGTAGAGATTACAGAAACAATAAATGGTGTTGGTGATGATGTGCTTGCAGATATTATAGACCAATTTTCAACATGTGGATTTAGTGTATCTTTAGATGACTTTGGCAGTGGTTACTCTAATTTATCATCACTAATGGTGTCTAATTTTGATGAATTAAAATTAGATATGAGTTTGATTAATAATCTGCACAATGACGAAAAATCAAGAAAAATAATTAAATCAGCATTGAATTTATGTGACGAATTGACAACATTGGTATCAGTAGCAGAGGGAATTGAACATTACGAGCAATATCAAATTCTTAAGGAGATGAATTGTAATAAAGGACAAGGTTATTTCTTTGATAAACCGATGCCAATAGAAGATTTTACCAAGAAATATATTAAGGGTCAAAAAGAGTAATAAATATGCTAAAAGGGCAGTCGCACTAATTTTAATATTACCAAATTTTTGTTGGGAGCATTACATATGCTCCCGATTTTTTGTGTTGTCACGTTTAAAGTGTAAGGAAAAAGTGGTGAACTTTTTCGTTAAATCAAACTTTATATCAAAATCAATTGCAAATGCAAGTTAAGTTTGTTATAATTAAGTGATAAAATGTAAAATAGGAGTTATTACGTGGTGATTTTATGCGAATGAGAAGAAAACCTTGGGCTAGACCTGAACTTGCAGAATGTAAGTTTTTTATAGACGAACCTATTACTATGAAAGGTAAGTGGGCAAAAAGTTATAAAGTAGAACAACCTTTGCACTTAGAACTTGGTTGTGGTAAAGGCACTTTTATGGCTGAAATTGCTTTTAGAAATCCTAATATTAACTATATTGCTATAGATATTAAAAGCGAAGTTTTAGCAGTGGGTAGAAGAAATATAGTTAAAAAATTCGATGAAGATAATAGAGATGTAGAAAATATTCTTATGATGTCTTGGGATATCGAGAGATTAGACCAAATTTTTGGTCAAGATGATAAAATAGATAGAATTTATATAAACTTTTGTAATCCATGGTCAAGAGAAAAACATAAAAAAAGAAGACTTACACATACAAGACAGTTAGAACTATATAAAAAAATATTATCTCAAAACGGAGAAATTAGATTTAAAACTGATGATGAAGAACTATATAGAGATAGTTTAATATATTTTAAAGAAAGTAACTTAGAAATTACTTTTAGTACAGAAGATTTACACGCTTTAAATTTAAGCGACAACATAATTACAGAGCATGAGCAAATGTTTACCGATATGGGTAAAAAAATATATGCTTGTAATGTAGTGTATAAAGGATAATACTTTGAAAGGAGAACAATCAGTATGAAATTTAGAATAGTAGCTGTTACAATCTTAATTGCTGTGTTAGCATCAACAGTTTTATCTGGCTGTTCTTTTTCAGGTTTAGATAGCACAGATTTACTCAGACCTCCAAAAGGTACTGGCGAAAAAGCATATATAGAGAGTATTATAAACACTCGTGCCGGTGGAGATTATATTTTAAAGTATCCAAAAGATGGCGACTACAGAAGTGCCATTATAATGGAAGATATCGACAATGACGGTACACAAGAAGCTATAGCACTTTATAATCCTACTGCAGAAAATACAACAACTCATATTTTATTTATGAAGAAAATAGATGGAGTATGGACAGATATAGGTGATTTTGAAGGCTATAGTAATGATATAGACAAAATTGCGCTTGCAGATGTAAATGGCGATGATATCAACGAAGTAGTTGTTAGCTATCTAAGTGCTGTGCCTCTTGCAAATCATATGTCTATATATTTTCTAGAACAGAACAGCGTTAAAATGTTAGATGTTGAGAAAGAATATAATGATTTTGCAGTTATGCATATTGAAGGGGAGGAAAAAGACAATTTGCTCCTTATGACTCTTGGAGCTCAGGTAGCTGAGGCAAATGCATCTTTAATGCAGTATAATGAAGAATCAGACAAAATTTTTGTACGTTCAGTAGTAAATATGGATCAGAACGTTATACAGTATGCTTTAATTCAAAACGGTAGTGTTAATGATACTACAAAAGGTGTTTTTGTTGATGGAACTAGAAGTAATAATGAAATTGTTTCTCAAGTAATATATTGGGATACTTTTACTAACACTTTGAAAAACCCACTATATAATGTAGATGGAAAAGATGAATTAGAAATAAATCCTACATTTAGAATTGGTACAACTTATTGTACAGATATAAATGATGATGGTATTATAGATATACCAACGTATTCAATAATGCCACTTGAGGGCAAAGAGCCTCTAAATATGGCAGTAGGGCTTACTCAGTGGAACACTTTACTTACCGATGAGCAAGAATTAAACCCTATTATACAAACAGTGGTAAGCTCAACAGACGGTTACTATTTTACTATCCCAGAAAAATGGGAAGATACAGTTACAGCAAGACAAGATATTAACTCACGCTCTCTAACGTTTTATGAATGGACATATATGGGCGACAGTGGGCTTAAAGGTGAGGAATTACTTACAATAAAAGTGTTCTCTATAAAAGATTGGAACGAGCAAGAGGGAACAAAAGATTTTATCGAGATGGAAGCAACTACAGACTTGATATATGCAGTAAAAACACCTAGTGATAGTACATCTGATTTACTGCTCAGTCTAGAAGAAATTAAAGAAAATTTACATTTAATAGAGTGATAGAAATAAAATTATTGTAGAAAGGTAAGAAGATTATGAAAAGAATATTAGTATGCGAAGATGAAGACGCAATAAGAGATTTTGTCGTAATAAACCTTACAAGAGCAGGGTATAACGTGGTAGAGGCGAATTGCGGAGAATTAGCACTACAAAAATATGAAGAGAACAATGGTGAATTTGATGTAGCAATTTTAGATATTATGATGCCTGGTATTGATGGTTTCACTGTTTGTAAAGAACTTAGAAAACAAAACGGTGGATTAGGTATTATAATGCTAACTGCTAGAACTCAAGAGATGGACAAAGTAACAGGGCTTATGCTAGGTGCTGATGATTACGTTACAAAGCCATTTAGCCCATCTGAATTAGTGGCAAGAGTAGATGCACTTCATAGAAGAGTTGTGCTTGCACAAGAGAGAAACGAAAAGAATTTTAAAGAAGAGATAATTTCTGGTGACTTTATACTTAATTTAAGAAATAGAGTTTTACTAAAGAATGGCAATATAATTGAGCTTACTCAAGTAGAATTTCAAATTATGGAATACTTCTTCTCTAATATGGGCGTTGCACTAGATAGAACTGATATTCTAAACCACGTGTGGGGTATACAATATCAAGGAGAAGAAAAAATAGTAGATGTAAATATCCGTAGGCTTAGAATGAAAGTTGAAGATGAGCCTAGTAGCCCTAAATATATAGTGACTGTTTGGGGACTAGGGTATAAATGGGAAGATAAATCTTAAAGATATACATAATTTTCAAAAGGAGTGTGATTGATATGGTAAAAGGTATTACTGGCAGATGGCTGTTAAACACCTTAGGAGTAACGTTGATTATTATAGTTACAATTATTGTTATTTTGTCTTTTACTATTCAATCTTACTATTATAATGGTATTCAACAGACTATAAGTGGTCGTAGTAATGAGCTTGTAAATTTCTTTAGTAATTACACAGTTACTGACTCAGTACAGTTTAATTCTACTGCCAGAAGCTATGTTGAAAATTTTCCAGATAAAGAGCTTATGGAACTTATGGTTATTAGCAGTAAAGGAAAGGTGTTAATTACATCAACAGGTTTTGAACCAGATGAAGATGAACCTATGCCAGACTATGAACTTGCTAATGAAGATATACATGGTTTTGCTACTTGGATAGGGGAGCTTTCCTCTGGTGAAAAGGTTATGTCTGTTACTAGAATTATAAAAGACGCTTCACAAAATAATATTGGTGCAGTAAGGTATATTGTATCTTTAGAAGCGGCAGACAGAGTTATATTTTTATTTATTGCATCGTTTATACTTGCAGGATTTTTAGTAACATTCTTTGTAGTGCTTTCTGGTTCGTACTTTATTAGAAGTATAGTAAACCCTGTTAAAGAAGTAAGTGCTACTGCTAAAAGAATTGCTCAAGGTGATTTTGATACTAAAATTTCTAAAATAAATGATGACGAAATAGGTGAGCTGTGTGAATCTATAAATTATATGGCTAAAGAGTTATCACAAGCTGATAAGATGAAAAATGATTTTATATCCAGTGTATCACACGAACTTAGAACACCTCTTACAGCTATAAAAGGTTGGGCAGAAACTATGCAAATGGGTATGACATCTGACCCTACAATGGAAAAAGGTATGTCGATTATAGTAAACGAGTCTGAGCGTTTAACAGGTATTGTAGAGGAATTACTTGATTTTTCAAGAATACAAAGTGGAAGAATGAGCCTTATGATGGATACAATAGATATTATTGCAGAGCTTGACGAAGCAGTATATATGCTTAGAGAGCGTGCGTTGTCGGAGTCTAAACATATTTTGTATGATGAACCAGAGCAAATGGCTTTTGTACTAGCTGATAAAAACAGAGTAAGACAAGTGTTTATAAATATAATAGATAATGCGTTAAAATACACACAATCTAGTGGTGTAATTGGAATACAAGTTATATTAAGTGATAAAGAGCTTAAAATAATAATTAGTGATAACGGTTGTGGAATACCTGCTATTCACTTGCCTAAGGTTAAAGAAAAGTTTTATAAAGCTAATCAAACTGTTAGAGGAAGCGGAATTGGCTTAGCAGTTGTAGATGAAATTATGCAACTACACAAAGGCTCACTAGATATTGAAAGCACAGAGGGAATAGGAACAACTGTAATTATCAAATTCCCGTTGATTGAAGACACTAAAAATGAAGAACTAGAATTGTAATAGTGTATAAAAAGGAGAAAAAAATGAGTAGTAGTAAAAGTAAAAAGATTACATCTATAGGTGGTTCTGCACTTATAGAGGGTATAATGATGAGAGGTCCTAAAAAAACAACAGTCGCAGTTAGAACAAATGGTGACGAAATATATACAGAAGATTTAAAGTTTGAAAGTTTAGCATCTAAATCAAAAGTGTTTAGAGTGCCATTTATCAGAGGAGTATTTGGATTAATTGACTCTATGAGATTAAGTTTTAAATCACTTGCTATTTCTGCTGATAAAGCTATGGAAGATGTAGAAGAAGAGGAAGAACCAAGTAAATTCGAAAAATGGATAAATGAAAAAATAGGAGATAAATTTACAAAAGTTTTGATGGTGTTTTCAACTATTATTGCATTAGCTATATCTTTTGGCTTGTTTTTTTGGTTTCCTAGTTGGCTATTTAATACGCTAACATCAAACTTTTTACCAGATTTTGCAGATAGTATGGTTTTTAGAAGTTCTTTTGAAGGTGTATTAAGAATAGTATTGTTTTTACTTTATATAATACTTTGTTCTCAACTTAAAGATATGAAAAGAGTATTTATGTATCATGGTGCAGAACATAAAACAATAGCTTGCTATGAAGATGACAAAGAATTAACAGTAGAAAACGTTAAAAAATATACACGTTTTCATCCTCGATGTGGAACAAGTTTTTTAGTTATTATGCTATTAGTAGCTATTATTATTGGATTATTTGTTCCGTTTACAGACCCATTTTTACGTTCAGCAGTCAAAATTGCGTTGTTACCACTTACTTGTGGCATAGGTTATGAACTTATAAAATTGTGTGGTAAATATGATAACATTTTAACTAGAATTGTAGCAACACCAGGGTTACTTGCACAAAGAATAACAACAAAAGAGCCAGATGATAAAATGATAGAAGTAGCAATAGAGGCTATGAATTCTGTAATACCAGAAAATGGTGAAGATATTTTAAGTACAGAAGATGATAAGACATCTGCTTAGACACTAAAGTGAAAAATATGGAAAATACAAACGAAAATATTTATACTTTGAAAAAAGTGTACTTGGAAATTAGAAAAAAACTTTTAGACAATAATATAGAAGATAGCGATTTTAACGCTTATGAACTAATCAAATTTGTTTTTGGATATGATAAAAACTACTTAATTGTAAACCCATTTAAAGAATTAGATAATACACTTTTACAAAAATTGTATGAACTTGTAGATAAGCGTATACAAGGAGTGCCACTACAGTATATTATAGGTGTTTGGAGCTTTGGCGATTTAGATTTTTTTGTAGGTGATGGCGTTTTAATTCCACGAGATGACACACAAGTGCTTGTTGACCATTCTATAAAATCATTAAAAGAGAACAACATACAACCGTTTAAGATACTTGACTTATGTTCAGGTAGTGGGATAATTGCTATAACACTTGCAAAAAGTTATCCAAACGCTTCAGTTTTTGCAGTTGAGTTATCGCAAAAGGCATTTGTCTATTTAGAAAAAAACATTAATTATAACAACGCTTTAAATGTGAAAGCTATAAAAGCAGATGTTTTAAAAGATTTTGAAGAAATATCTCAACTAGACAAATTCGACCTTATAATCTCTAATCCACCATATATAATTACTAAGGAAATAGAGTCACTTCAAAAAGAAGTGCAGTTTGAACCATTTATGGCTCTTGATGGTGGAGAAGATGGGTATCTTTTTTACAGAGAAATAATTAAAAACTACACAAATATGCTTAACAAAAACGGTATCCTTTCTTTTGAACTTGGAGAAAATCAGTACGATTATGTAGAAAACTTAATGAAAAATGCAGATTATAAAGATATAAATTATATGTTGGACTTTGGTAATTGTAAAAGAAGTATTTTAGGTGTTAAAATTTAATTTTAATTGTACTGTTTAACTCTCTTTAACACTTAAAACTAGAATATTACTACCTTTTTATTTGCTTTTTACAACTTTATATTATATAATTTTTATTAGAAATTTATTAAAATTTAAAAAAATATCGGAGGTACTTATTATGGCTTCTAAAGCAAAACCAAAACCACCTGTTAGCGTTCCTAAAAATGAGGACGATAAAGCTCAAGCACTTACTACTGCTTTATCTCAAATAGAAAAACAATTCGGCAAAGGTGCCGTTATGCGTATGGGACAAGGTCAAAACCTAAATGTAGAACATATTTCTACTGGTAGTCTTTCTCTTGATGTTGCACTAGGTATTGGAGGACTGCCTCGTGGCAGAATTATAGAAATCTATGGTCCAGAATCATCTGGTAAAACTACTTTATCTCTTCATTGTATTGCTCAAGGGCAAAAAAATGGTGGTAACGTTGCTTTTATCGACGTTGAACATGCTCTAGACCCTATTTACGCTGCCAACTTAGGAGTAGATGTCGATAGTTTGTTAGTTTCTCAACCAGATTCAGGCGAAAATGCTCTTGAAATTACTGAGGCTCTTGTTCGTAGTGGTGCTATTGATGTTATTGTTGTAGACTCAGTTGCAGCATTAGTTCCTCGTGCAGAAATCGAGGGCGAAATGGGTGACTCTCATGTAGGTATTCAAGCTAGACTTATGTCACAAGCATTAAGAAAACTTACTGGCTCAATCTCTAAATCAAATTGCGTTGCAATATTTATTAACCAATTGCGTGAAAAAGTTGGTGTGTCTTATGGTAATCCAGAGGTTACTCCTGGTGGACGTGCTTTAAAATTCTATTCTTCTGTTCGTATAGACATCAGAAAAATAGAAACTTTAAAATCTGGCACAGATGTTATTGGTGCTAGAACTCGTGCAAAAGTAGTTAAAAACAAAATTGCACCTCCTTTTAAAGAGGCAGAATTTGATATTATGTATGGACAAGGTATTTCAAGAATTGGCGAACTTTTAGACTTAGCTGTTAAAGCAGATATTGTTGAAAAAAGTGGTGCATGGTTCTCTTATGATGGTGACAAATTAGGTCAAGGTAGAGAAAACTCTAAAATATTCTTATCTAACAATCAAGATATAGCAGATGATATAGAAGCTAAGCTTATGGAAAATATAGATAAAGTAAAAGCTGAAATAGCTATGAAAAGAAGTGGAAAAGCAACTGGTAAAGCAGTAGCAGAAGAAATTAAAACACCAATTCCAGTAGTTATAGATGATGATATAGACATTGATATAATGGTGGATTAATAATGCTAATAACAGCAGTAGAGCCACGTAAAAAGATGTTTAGTGCAGTTTATATTGATGGTGAATTTGCCTTTAAGTTAGATACACAAACTTTGATAGAAAATCATATATGTGCAGGTGTAGAAATAGATGACGAAAGATTAAAAGAGTTAATAGAGTTATCTGATGAAAGAAGAGCAAAAAATAAAGCGTTGAATTTAATTGCATATAAAGATAGGACAAAAAAAGAGTTAATACAACGAATAAAGCAAGATTACAGCGAAGAAAGTGCAATTAATGCGACAACTCGCATGGAAGAGCTAGGCTTGATTGATGACGAAAAATATGCAAGAAGAATGGCTGAGCAATGGATAAATAAAAAGCATATGTCACAAAGAGCAGTCAAGTATAAACTTAGAGAAAAGGGAATTGATAGAGAGCTTATAGAAGAAATTTTATTAGAGCTAGAAATAGACCCTAAAGAACAGATACAAAGACTACTTGAAACAAAATATAGAAATAAACTATACGATGAGCAAAGTATAAAAAGAACTGTTCAAGCACTACAAAGAATGGGATATAGTTGGTATGATATAAAACCAGCTATAGATGAATATATAGACGAAGAAGAGTATACATAAATACAGAACTAGAGGTATAAAATGACATACAAAGTTGGAATGATTAGTTTAGGCTGTGCAAAAAATAGAGTAGATGCAGAAATGATGCTTTTTAACCTAAGGCAAGCAGGGTATCAAATTATAGAAGAAGCATCTATGGCAGATGTAGCTATAATAAACACTTGTGGTTTTATAGAATCGGCAAAACAAGAGAGTATTGACGAGATTTTAGAACTTGCACAACTTAAAAAAGAGGGTAAAATTAAAGCAATAGTAGTAACAGGCTGTCTGTCAGAGAGGTACCAAGAACAGATTATGAAGGAGCTTTACGAAGTTGATGCAGTAGTAGGGCTTGGTGCTAATGGCGATATAGCAAATATCATAACAAAATGCATAGAGGGTAACAAAGTAGAAAGTTTCCCAGATAAATTGTTAATGCCACTTGACGGTGCTAGAATACAAAGTACACCATTTCACTATGCGTATTTAAAAGTGGCAGATGGTTGCGATAATTGTTGTACATATTGTGCTATTCCTCTGATTAGAGGAAAGTTTAGAAGTCGTAAGATGGAAGATTTAATCGAAGATGCAAAAAAACTAGCAGATAATGGAGTTACAGAACTTCTTTTAATTGCTCAAGATACTACAAGGTATGGCGAAGATATTTATGGTAAACTTATGCTGCCTAAGTTATTAAAAGAGATATGTAAGATAGATAAAATTAAATGGATTCGTGTGCTTTATTGTTATCCAGACAGGGTAACAGATGAACTTTTAGATGTAATGGCACAAGAAGAAAAGATACTTAATTACATAGACTTACCGCTTCAACATTGTAGTGGTAAAATTCTTAAAAGTATGAATAGAAGTGGAAACAAAGATAGTTTAAAATTATTAGTAGATAAAATAAGAACTAAATTACCAGATGTTGTTATTAGAACTACTTTTATAACTGGTTTTCCTAACGAAACAACGGAAGATTTTGATGAGCTTTCAGAATTTGTAGAGGAAGTTAAGTTTGAAAGGTTAGGTTGTTTTGCATATTCAAGAGAAGAAGATACAAAGGCAGCTGACTTTGAAAACCAAATTGAAGAAGAGATTAAACAAAAAAGACAAGATATAATAATGCAACAACAACAGTATATTATGGAAAAGTACGAAGCAACTCTAAAAGATAAGATTATAGAAGTTGTTGTAGAAGGGTATGACAAGTATGCAAGTTGTTATGTTGGTAGAAGTAGGGCAGATGCTCCTGAAGTTGACGGAAAAGTATTTTTTAACGCTTTAGATAAAAAAATAAAAATAGGCGACTATGTAAATGTTTTAGTAGATGATTTTATAGATTGCGACCCTATCGGTACATTAGTAGAATAAATAAAAATAGAATGGTGATATAATAATGAATACTCCCAATAAACTAACGCTACTTAGAATAATATTAGTACCTTTTTTTGTGTTCTTGCTACTTTCTACATATTTGCCACATAGTTACCTACTAGCAGGTATTGTTTTTGCTATTGCATCTATTACTGATATGTTAGATGGAAAAATTGCAAGAAAACATAACTTAATTACAGATTTTGGTAAGTTTGCAGACCCATTAGCCGACAAAATTCTTGTTATATCTGCTTTTTTATGTTTTGTTCAATTAGGTATTATGGGAGCAGTTCCAGTTATCATAGTTTTATTTAGAGAATTTACAGTTACTTCTATTAGATTAGTTGCTGCTAGTAATGGTGATGTTGTAGCTGCTAATATTTGGGGTAAACTCAAAACTATAAGTCAAATAGTTGCTATTGGTTTTATACTGTTATTCCAGTACATACTACAACTTATAAATTATAATGTTATCAACTTATCTAGTGTAGAGCTTCAAGGTTTAACTTATGGGCTGAATATTGCAAGTTTAGTGTTTATATATATAAGCGTTATATTAACTTTAATTTCTGGTGTTATTTATATTAAAGATAATATTAAATTTATTAGTAATACAAAATAATTTTATTTAAAGCTGTTCCATTTTTTGTTAGAATGTTATATAATATCTATATAGATAAAATTTTATACTAAAATGCGTTTAGAAGGAGAAGTATCAGATAAATGTATCATTAGAGAGTAGTCATAGTAGCTGAAATTGACTATTGATATCATTGCTGAGAAATGCACCTTTTAGCATATTACAGGAAAATTTAAGTATTGTAATACGGTTAAGCTACGTTATAAGCTTTTGAGGGTAAAGTTTTTAAACTTTACTGAAATTGGGTGGAATCACGAAACTTTTCGTCCCTTGTTACAAGGGGTGGGAAGTTTTTTTATTTGTTAGTGTGAATTTGTTATGCAAGTAAACGGTTAACCGTTTAACAAAATAATTTAAGGAGTGTGTCGCTATGTTTAAAAATATTATTTCAGAAATCGACTCTATTATGGCTAGGGACCCTGCTGCTAGAAGTAGACTAGAGGTGTATTTTTTATACTCGGGTTTTAAAGCTGTTCGCTCTCATAGATATGCTAACTGGTTTTATAAACGTAATCACAAATTTATTGCACGACTTATTTCTCAAAGAAGTAGACATAAAACTGGTATAGAAATTCATCCAGGTGCAACAATAGGTAAAGGTTTGTTTATCGACCATGGTATGGGCGTTGTTATTGGTGAAACTGCTATAATAGGTGATAATTGTACTATTTATCAAAATGTTACTCTGGGTGGTACTGGTAAGGAATGTGGTAAGCGTCACCCTACACTAGGTAGCAATGTTCTTGTAGGCTCTGGTGCTAAAGTGTTAGGTCCTTTTAATGTTGGCGATAATGCTCGTATTGCTTCTGGTGCTGTAGTTCTTAATGAAGTGCCACCAAACGCTACTGCTGTTGGTGTGCCGGCTAAAGTGGTTCGTATTAATGGTGTTCGCACTGAAAACTTAGACCAAATACACATTACAGACCCAATTGCTCAAGAGTTTCAAAAAATATATGGTGTGTTAGATTCTTTAATAGAAAAAATGGAGGAAAAATAAATGCAATTATTTAATTCGTTAGGACAATCAAAACAAGACTTTATACCTTTTGAAGAGGGTAAAGTTAAGATGTATACTTGTGGGCCTACTGTATATCATTTTGCTCACATAGGAAATCTTAGAACATATTTAATGGAGGACGTGCTAGAAAAATATTTAAGATATCTAAATTATGATGTTACTAGAGTTATGAATATAACTGATGTTGGACATTTAGCAAGTGATGCTGATACTGGTGAAGATAAGATGCTTAAAGGAGCAAAAAGAGAAAATAAAACAGTGCTAGATATAGCTAAGTTTTATACAGATGCTTTTTTTAAAGACTGTGAAAAGTTAAACATTAAAAAACCAGATATAATTGAGCCTGCTACAAATTGTATAGATGATTTTATTAAGATGATAGAAACTTTAATTGAGAAAGAGTATGCATATGTAGCTGGAGGAAATGTATATTTTGATACATCTAAAATAGAAACATATTATGTTTTTGGAAATCAAAGCGAAGAAGACTTAGCAGTAGGTGTAAGAGATAGCGTTGAACAAGACGAAAACAAAAGAAATAAAAGTGATTTTGTGCTATGGTTTACAAAATCAAAGTTTGATGACCAAGAACTAAAATGGGATAGCCCATGGGGAAACGGCTACCCAGGGTGGCATATAGAGTGTTCTGCAATCTGTGCAAAACATTTAGGTAAACACTTAGATATACATTGTGGTGGCATAGATAATGCTTTCCCACATCATACAAATGAAATTGCTCAAAGCGAAGCATACACTGGCGACAAATGGTGTGGATATTGGTTTCATGTGCTACATTTAAATGATGCTCGTGGTAAAATGAGCAAGTCAAAAGGCGACTTTTTAACAGTATCGTTACTAGAAGAAAAAAATTATAATCCTCTAGTATATAGAATGTTTTGCTTACAATCACATTATAGAAAACCACTAACATTTACTTATGAAAGCTTAGATAATACTGTAGTAGCATATGATAAACTTATTAAGAGAATATCTAATGTAAGTGAAGATGGAGAAATCGACTTAGAAAAAGTACAGGAGTATTTAGAGAAATTCAAGGCTTCAATGGATAATGATTTAAATACATCTTTAGCATTAACTGCACTTTATGATGTTTTAAAAGCAAATATAACAGGAGCAACAAAATTATATTTGATTAAAAACTTTGATACAGTTTTATCATTAAATCTAATAAAAGAAGATAAAGAAGAAACTACAAACAGCACAGTAGATGTTAAAGAGATAGAACAGTTGATAGAAAAAAGAGCACAAGCTAAAAAGAACAGAGATTTTAAAACAGCAGATGAAATCAGAGATAAACTTGCAAGTAAAAATATTATACTAAAAGATACACCACAAGGAGTAGAGTGGAGTATAAAAGAGTAAAATACAAAATTTGACAAAGTATGAAAAGAATGATACGATAATAAAAAAGAATAAATAGGGGAGCTTGTCAACAGGCTGAGAGGAAGTTTTAAACTTTGACCCATATACCTGATTTGGATAATGCCAACGTAGGAATTAAAGAGATATTAAAGGTATACGGTAATTGTATACCTTTTTATTTTTGTTTTTTATAAAAAGAGGAGATGATGTTTTGAGTTTTACAACACAGATGGACGCAGCAAGACAAGGAATATTTACAAAAGAAATGGAAGAAGTTTGTAAAAAAGAGTATATTTTAAGAGAAGATTTAATTAAGTTTATAGCAGAGGGTAAAATAATAATTCCTTGTAATAAATTACATAAAAGTATTTCGCCTAATGCAATAGGCTCAATGCTTAAAACTAAAATAAATGTAAACCTAGGTACATCAAGAGATAGTGTGGACTTAGATGTAGAGTATCAAAAAGTTAAGAGTGCTGTAGATATGGGTGTAGAAGCTATTATGGATTTAAGCTCATATGGAGATACTCAAAAATTCAGAAGAAAATTAACAGCTCAGTGTCCTGCTATGATTGGGACAGTTCCAATTTATGATGCTGTAGTATATTATCATAAACCTCTTATAGAGATAACTACTAGAGAGTGGCTTGATATAGTGAAAATGCATGCACAAGACGGTGTAGACTTTATGACTATACATTGTGGAATTAATAAGGAAACTGCACATAAATTTAAAAGAAATAAAAGACTTACTAATATTGTATCTCGTGGTGGGTCTATAATCTTTGCGTGGATGGAAATGACAGGGCTTGAAAATCCGTTTTATGAGCATTTTGATGAAATATTAGAAATTTGTAGACAGTATGATGTTACCTTAAGTTTAGGAGATGCATGCAGACCAGGTTGCTTAAAAGATGCAACAGATGCATCTCAAATAGAAGAGCTTATCACTCTAGGGGAGCTTACTAAGAGAGCGTGGGAAAAAGATGTTCAAGTTATGATTGAAGGCCCTGGACATATGCCACTTAATCAAATTTCAGCTAATATGGAAATACAAAAAACATTATGTCATGGAGCACCATTTTATGTTTTAGGGCCGTTAGTTACCGATATTGCACCAGGATATGACCATATAACATCGGCTATTGGTGGAGCGATAGCAGCAACTTATGGAGCATCTTTTTTATGTTATGTAACGCCTGCTGAACATTTACGTTTGCCAGATATAAATGATGTAAAAGAAGGTATAATAGCATCTAAAATAGCAGCTCATAGTGCAGATATAGCAAAGGGAATACCTCACGCAATAGATATTGACCACGAAATGAGCACAGCTCGTAAAAATCTTGATTGGGAAAAAATGTTTAGTCTAGCAATTGACCCTCAAAAAGCAAGAGAATATAGAAATTCCTCTAAGCCAGAAAAAGAAGATACTTGTAGTATGTGTGGTAACTTTTGTGCTGTTAAAAATATGAATAGAATTTTAGACGGCGAAAATATATCTATATTTGATGAGTAATATAGCATATGAACTTTTATTAGTCTTGTCTAGCCGTCTAAAATTTTAAATTGCTGTGTTAAATTTAATAGGAATATGACAATATACCAATTAAATTTGCCTTGCACTACAAAATTTAATTTCGACTATCCTAAGACAAATAAAAATCCAAACGCTATAAATTTTAATTAATAACGAAAGGGTCGATTAGAATGTTTAATAAAATTATAGAAAATGTAAAAAATAATACTCCTTTAGTACACTGTATAACAAACTATGTAACAGTTAATGACTGTGCAAATGTACTTCTTGCAAGTGGAGCGTCTCCAATTATGGCAGACGATATTAGAGAAGTAGAAGAAATGGTTACCATTAGTGGTGGACTATATATAAATATAGGAACGCTTAACGAAAGGACAATAAAGTCTATGCTATTAGCAGGTGAAAAAGCTAATAGCTTAAATAAGATAGTAGTTTTAGACCCAGTTGGAGCTGGTGCTACTAAATTAAGGACAGAAGTATCTTATAAGTTGTTAGAAAAAGTTGAGTTTTCTGTTATTAGAGGAAATATTTCAGAGATAAAAACATTAGCATTGGGACAAGGAAACACAAAAGGTGTAGATGCTGATGTATCTGATATAGTTACAGAAGAAAATATAGATAGTGTTGTAGATTTTGCAAAGAAATTTGCTAAAAAGACTAATAGTATAATTGCAATAACTGGAGCAATAGATATTGTAGCTGATGAAAAAACAGCATATATAATTAAAAATGGCGACAGTATGATGAGCAAAGTTACAGGGACAGGTTGTATGTTAACAGCAATTGTAACAGCGTTTGCAACAGCAAATAAAGAAAATGTTTTAAAAGCGACAGCTATAGCGGTGACAATAATGGGGTTAAGTGGTGAACTTGCAAAAAAAAGACTTAAAGAAAATGAAGGAAACGCTACATACAGAAATTATATAATAGATGAAATATGCAATATGACAGCAGAAAAACTAGAAAAAGGTGCAAAATATGCGATTAAATAGAGAAAAATTGCTTTTGTATGCAGTGACAGACGAGCTTTATATCGATAAAAATAATATATATAGCAAAATCGAAAATGCAATAAGAGGTGGTGTAACTTGCATACAATACAGAAATAAAAGTGCAAATGACATTGACTTTTTGAAAGAATGCTATATAATAAAAGATATATGTACAACATATAATGTTCCTTTTATAGTAAATGATAATGTAAAAGTTGCTATTAAATGTAATGCAGATGCTATTCATGTAGGGCAAAATGATATGTGTGCATATGATGTAAGACAAGCTATAGGAAATAAAATGGCTTTAGGAGTATCAACACAAACAGTTGAGCAGTCTATATTAGCTCAAAAAAATGGTGCAGACTACTTAGGAGTAGGGGCTGTTTTTAACACTACTACTAAATTAGATGCAAGTGATGTTTCTCATAGCACTTTAAAAGAGATATGTAGCAGTGTAGATATTCCTGTAGTTGCTATTGGTGGAATTAACAATGAAAACATACCTAAGTTATATAACACCGGAATTTGTGGAGTTGCATTAGTTTCGGCTATATTTGCAAGTGATGATATAACAAAAGAATGTAAAAATTTACTCAAAGTATGTAAAGGTTTGGTTTAATTATGCAAGTTAAGGCTATTATTTTTGATATGGACGGTACTTTGTTAGACTCTATGTTTATGTGGGAAAACCTAGCAAAAGATTATTTGCTATCGCAAGGAGTATCTCCACAAGATGATTTAAACAAAGTCATTTGGACTATGTCAGTAGATGAAGTATGCAATTATTTTATAGAATATTATAAGGTGGATAAAACTGTAAAAGAGATTAAATTGGGACTTCATAAAATAAAAGCAGATTTTTATATGAACAAGGTTCTAACTAAGATGTATGTTGAAGAATTTTTGATTGATATGAAAAATAAAGATATTAAAATGTGTGTAGCTACAGCTACAGAAACAAATCTTGCAAAAGTTGCCTTAACTAGATGTGGTATATTAGATTATTTTGAATTTGTTATTTCTTGCGAAGATGTAAAATCCTCTAAAAGTAGTGCAAAGATTTATGATGAATGTGTAAGACGATTACAGTCAAGCAAAAAAGATACGTGCGTTTTTGAAGATGCGTTATATGCAATAAAAACAAGTAAAAAAGCGGGTTATAAAGTAGTGGGCGTTAATGATGATAGCGAGAAAAATAATCAGCAAAAAATTAAGAGAGAAGTAGATATATATATAACATCATTTAAAGGGATAGGTGAATTGTTTGAGAAAGATGAAAACGGTACTGACGATTGCAGGCTCTGACTCTTCTGGAGGAGCAGGGATACAAGCGGATATTAAAACTATAACTATGAACAAACTATATGCAACAAGCGTTATAACAGCTGTTACTGCACAAAATACCGTTGGTGTGCAAGGTGTGTTTGATATTTCGCCTAGTTTTATAACAAAGCAACTAGATAGTGTATTCGAAGATATTTATCCAAACGCAATAAAAATCGGAATGGTATCTAATGCAGATAATGTTAAAGCGATAGTAAAAAGTTTAAAAAAATATGAAGCTAAAAATATAGTTGTAGACCCTGTTATGGTATCTACAAGTGGTAGTAAACTTATGACTTTAGAAACTCAAAGAGTTTTAAGAACTAAGTTATTACCAATGGCAGATTTAATTACACCAAATATACCAGAAGCAGAAGTGCTAAGTGGAATAGCTATAAAATCTGAAGAAGATATGGAAAGTGCCTGTAAGATTATAAATAAAAAGATAAAAACAGCTGTCTTAATAAAAGGTGGTCACCTTGAAACTAATACAGCAGATGTGTTTTTTGATGGAGAAGTTTTATTTAGGTATACAACTCAGTATATAAATAACGATAACACACATGGTACAGGGTGTACATTATCAGCAGCCATAGCCTGTGGTTTAGCAGAAGACTTAAATGTAAAGAGAAGTATATTAAATGCGAAAAATTACTTAACCAATACATTGAAAGCACAGCTTAATTTAGGAAAAGGACAAGGTCCTTTAATGCACAATTATAAGTTATGTAATATTTAGGTTTGTTGAATAAAATTCACAAATACAAACTTAACCTCTTTTTTTGGTATATAATTACAACATATACTAAAATAGGAGGTTTTTTTATGAAAAAGATTATTACAATTACTTCTTTATTTATATGCTTAGTAATTTCATTTACATCTTTTTCAATTAACATAAACGCTTACTACTCCTATTCTTTTGATGACTTTAATAGCAGTTCAAATAAATTTTTTGAAACAAATTATGATGATAAAGCTTATTATATTACTTATAATAATAATAAAATTCACTTAAATATTATTAATTCCAATGGGAATATAACTTCTAATATAATAAACACTACTTTTGAACTTGTTTCTGTAAGCGTTTGCGACGACATAATTTTATTCACTGGTAACACACGACTAACATTTGATGATAGTATAGTAAATCAGATACATTTTATCAAGTATGATACAAATAGTAACTCGTATGACTTTATGTATATAAACGATAGCTTTATATCGTCTGATAATAAGATAACTTTTGATGGGGAAAATATATATTTAATAGATAGCTACTCAGATATAAATGTGTTTGTTTATAATTTAAGTTGTGAATTTTTGTATAGTATTGATTCTCCAATTCATAGCGAAAAAATGGAGTATATTCCTACTGATAATAGAGTATATTTGCAAGATGATGAGAGTTTATATTATATTGATAATGAAAGTAAGACGATTAAGAAACTAAATATAAATAATGCATATGAGCAATTAAATTCTATAGGTAATAATTACTATTTAGATAAAAGCAGACAAATCTACAAAAATACAAGTAAAGCATATAAGTTGCAAGTTTACACAAATATAGCAGTAGGGAAACAAGATAAAGTTTATATTGCTAATAAAAACATTATGGAAGCATATGATGATAATGGTAATAAAATCAAAAGTAAAACTTTTAATAACAACATTGTAAATATGCTATATTTAACTGATAAAATATGTGTTTTTACAGAAAACGGAGATATGTTTTTATATTCTGAAAAAGAAATTCCAGATGTAGAAATAGTAACATATTCACCAACACAAAACAACTCAGATAATGATGTAGACACAGACACAGACACAGACACAGATAATGATACAAACTCCCAAAATGACATAACTTCTAATAACTTTGAAATAGATTATAGCAATAAACATATCTATGTAGATGTATCAACTACTATAGCACAGTTCAAAAATGATATTGATAGTAGTTATACTCTCAAATTTTACAATTACGAAAGCGTAATTAAGACAAGTGGAGTAATAGGTACAGATTATAAAGTTGATTTACTAAAAGATGATAAAGTGTATAATTCGTATGAGTTTATAGTATATGGCGACTTAACAGGAGAGGGGAACATAAACAGCAGAGATATTGCAGCACTGTTAGCAAACTTAACATATGAAGAAAAATTAATCAACCCCTTTAATATCGCAGC
>CAYJGB010000015.1:0-41339 GCA_964369405.1 uncultured Eubacteriales bacterium | reverse complement strand
AGGCATGGGTCTGCAAAACCCTGATTCCTCGGTTCAAATCCGAGTGTCGCCTCCAGTATTTTTAAATTAAGGATTTATATAAAAAAACAAGTTTCATTATGAATCTTGTTTTTTTATATAAATTTATTTTTACTAATTTATTTATAAATTTTCTTGCATTATATTTTATTTTAGTATATAATATGCTTATCGTTTGTATATATAAATATACGTGCCGGTGTGATGGAATTGGCAGACGTAGTGGATTCAAAATCCACCGCCTTCACCGGCGTGCCGGTTCGAGTCCGGCCACCGGCACCAGTCGAGGAGACTCGACACCCAAATCGCTCTTAGTTTTGTGCTAAGGGCGATTTTTTATGTCCGAATTCAATCAAATCCTATATCGCCAATCGCACCACAATCTTTAAGTTTTATAAAAAACACTCCTCAAGACTTTTCTTGAGGAGTGTTTTTTGCTTGTTCAGCTTGCATTTAACAAGTGTTTTGCTATTTAGTAATTCTTTTATAATAGAACATCAATTTTAAACTTCCCTACCCTACTAACCAATTCATATTATTTCTATTAATTTATCTAGACTGTCTACTATTACGTATGTCTTTTCTTTCATCTCGTCAGTTGGCTGTAATATATCTGGTACCATTGCAGCCATCATTTTCGCACTGTATATTGCTCGTACCCCATTGTAAGAGTCTTCAATACCAAGACAATCTTCTGGTTTTTCTCCTATCATTGCACATGCTTTTAAAAATATATCTGGAGCCGGTTTTCCATTTTCTACCATATCTCCAAATACGAATACGTCCATATATGGTGTTATACCAGCTTTTTCTAGTGCATACGATGCTGACTGTGTTCGTGTTGATGTTGCTACTGCACATTTTATTTTTTTACTTTTTAAATATTCTAATAGCTCAAACAATCCTTTTTTTACTGGTACACCATTTTTTTCCAAATATTCTCTATAAAGTTTTTTAGATTCTAGTCTTAACTTTTCACAATCTAAGTCTTGAGAATATATACTTTTATAAAATTCACCTGTTTCTAAACTTCTGCAACCTATTGTTTTCTTAAACACATCAAACGTTAAGTCATATCCCATATCAGCTATTATTTTCTTATGGTTTATAAATGTAACAGATTCACTATCTATCATAAGACCGTCCATATCAAAAATTACACCTTTTATTTCTTTTTTCATAGTTAATCATTACTCCTTAATCACTTGTTTAGTGTTTTTTAGTGCAAAATAATATGCAATTATATACTCTATTCTATTACTTATAAGTATAGATGACTATATGTTTTATGTCAATGCTTTAGATTGAAATTTAAATTTTTAGTATCAAGATATATCTTGAATATTTTTTAATAAATTTGAAGTCATTTATGTATCAAAATACATTGTTTTTTTATGAAATCTACATATTTTATCAGTATATTTGACAATATTTCATTTTTATTCATTATTTACAAAAAATTAATAATTTTACACTTTACACAACGCTAAAAAAGTGTTAAAATCTAAGTTGGTACAATACTTTTATGTTAATAATGTATTGGATTTGTTAATGTTATTTTTATGCATGCAATTTAATATGTATATTTTTTAAGGAGGAAATTTAAAATGGCTAGAAAAATGAAAACTATGGACGGTAACAGTGCTGCTGCTCACGTATCTTATGCGTTTACAGACGTTGCTGCTATCTATCCTATCACACCATCATCTGTAATGGCTGATGAAACTGATAAGTATGCGGCTGTTGGTCGTAAAAACTTGTTCGGTAGAGAAGTAAGAGTAACTGAGATGCAATCTGAGGGTGGTGCTGCTGGTGCAGTTCACGGCTCATTATCAGCAGGAGCTTTAACAACAACTTATACAGCTTCTCAAGGTTTATTATTAATGATTCCTAACATGTACAAAATGGCTGGTGAGCTTTTACCAAGTGTTATTCACGTATCAGCTCGTTCAATCACAACTCACGCATTATCAATCTTTGGTGACCACTCAGACGTTTATGCCTGTCGTCAAACTGGTTATGCTATGTTATGTTCAAACAGCCCTCAAGAAGTTATGGACTTATCAGCAGTTGCTCACTTAAGTGCAATCAAAGGTAGAGTTCCTTTCTTACATTTCTTTGATGGTTTTAGAACATCTCACGAAGTTCAAAAAATCCAAACATGGGATTATGAAGATTTAGGCGATATGCTTGATTATGACGCTGTAGACGAATACCGTCGCAGAAGTTTAAACCCAGAGCACCCAGTAATCAGAGGTACAGCTCAAAACGATGATATATTCTTCCAAGCTCGTGAAGCTTGTAACCCATATTATGATGCAGTTCCAGAAGTTGTAGTAGACTACATGAACCAAGTTAACGAAAAATGTGGAACAGACTACAAACCATTTAACTACTATGGTGCACCAGATGCAGAAAACGTAATAGTGGCAATGGGTTCAGTTTGTGACTGTGCAGAAGAAGTTGTAGACTACTTAAATGCAGCAGGCGAAAAAGTAGGTTTATTAAAAGTTAGATTATATAGACCATTCGTAAGCGACTTTATGATAAGTGAATTACCAGATACAGTAAAACACTTATCAGTATTAGATAGAACAAAAGAACCAGGTGCAATCGGCGAACCTCTATACCTAGACGTTTTAGCAGCAATTAACGAAACTAAATTTGCTGGTATCAAAGTTACAACAGGACGTTATGGTTTAGGTTCTAAAGATACAACTCCTGGCGATATCGTAGCAGTATTCAGAAATATGGAAAGTGCTACACCTAAAAAAGAATACACAATCGGTATTGTTGATGATGTTACTAACTTATCATTACCAGTTGTTGAAAATCCAGATACAACTCCACAAGGTACAAAATCTTGTAAATTCTGGGGACTTGGTGCTGACGGTACAGTTGGTGCTAACAAAAACTCAATCAAAATCATTGGTGACCACACAGACAAATATGCTCAAGGTTACTTTGCATATGACTCTAAAAAATCTGGTGGTTTAACAGTATCTCACTTACGTTTTGGTGACAAACCAATCAAATCAACTTACTACATTAGTAAAGCTGACTTTGTTGCGTGTCATAACCCATCATACGTTGATAAGTTCGAGATGATAGAAGACTTAAAAGAAGGCGGAAGCTTCCTATTAAACTGTGCTTGGAGCGGTCAAGAATTAGAAGAGCGTCTAACAGGCAAAATGAAAAAATTAATCGCTGACAAAAAAATCAACTTCTACACAATTGACGGTATAGCAATTGGTAAAGAAATTGGTCTTGGCGGACGTATTAACACAGTGTTACAAGCTGCATTCTTTAAAATAGCTGATGTAATTCCTGCTGATGATGCTGTTAAGTATATGAAAGACGCTGCAACAAAATCATATAGCAAAAAAGGTCAAGCAATTGTTGACATGAACCACCAAGCTATCGAGCGTGGTATGACTGACTTTGTTAAAGTTGAAGTACCTGCAAGTTGGGGTTCAAGCACAGATAATTCACAAGTTAACTTAGTAGATGCTGGCAGACCAGAGCTTACAAAATATGTAAACGAAATCTTAAACCCAGTAAACACATATAAAGGTAACAAATTACCAGTTTCAACATTCTCAGCAGATGGTACTGCTCCACAAGGTTCATCAGCATACGAAAAAAGAGGTATTGCTGTAGACGTTCCAGAATGGCAAGCAGAAAACTGTATCCAATGTAACTTCTGTTCATATGTTTGTCCACACGCAGTAATAAGACCAGTTGTAACAACTGCTGACGAGCTAGCAAACGCACCAGAAGGAACAAAAAGCTTACCACTAACAGGTGTTAAAGAATTTAACTTCACAATGACAGTTTCTACTCTTGACTGTGCAGGTTGTGGAGCTTGTGCTCAAGTATGCCCAGGCAAAAAAGGCGAAAAAGCGTTAATTATGAAACCAATTGACACTCAAATGCCTAATCAAGAAATATTCCTATATGGTACTACAATAGATGAAAAACCAGAAGTTGCTGCTAAGTTTAAAGAAACAACAGTAAAAGGTAGCCAATTCAAACAACCATTACTAGAGTTCTCAGGAGCTTGTGCAGGTTGTGGAGAAACACCTTATGCAAAATTAGCAACTCAATTATTTGGTGACAGAATGTTTATCGCTAATGCTACAGGTTGTTCATCAATCTGGGGTGGTAGTGCACCTGCAACACCATACACAGTAAACAAAAGAGGACACGGACCAGCATGGCATAACTCATTATTTGAAGATAATGCAGAGTTCGGTTTTGGTATGGCACTAGGTCAAAACGCAATTAGAGAAAGACTTGCTGACCACGTATCTGAAATAGAAAAAACAGCAGAAAAAGATGATGTTAAAGAAGCTTGCAAAAACTATTTAGAAACATTTAACGATAGTGGAGCAAACAGAACAGCAACAGATGCATTAATCGAAAAATTAGAAGGCATCAAAGAGTGCAAATGCGAAGTTGCAGACTTAGCTAAAAAAGCATTAGTTGATAAAGATTGTCTAGCTAAAAAATCTATCTGGATTTTAGGTGGCGACGGTTGGGCTTATGATATCGGTTTTGGTGGACTTGACCACGTAATCGCAAGTGGCGAAAATGTAAACATTTTAGTATTTGATACAGAAGTTTACTCAAACACAGGTGGACAAGCATCAAAAGCAACACCAGCAGGTTCAGTAGCACAATTTGCAGCAACAGGTAAAGGAACTAAGAAAAAAGACCTTGCAGCAATAGCAATGAGCTATGGTTATGTATATGTAGCACAAATCGCAATGGGTTCTGACTACAACCAATGTATTAAAGCATTTGTAGAGGCTGAAAGCTATCAAGGACCATCAATCATCATTGCATATGCACCTTGTATCAACCATGGTATTAAAGGCGGCATGAGTCAAGCACAAGCAGAAGAGAAGAGAGCTGTACAAGCTGGATACTGGAACTGCTTTAGATTTGACCCACGTCTAGCAGATGAGGGTAAAAACCCATTCACACTAGATAGTAAAGCACCAACAGCAAGCTACCGTGACTTTATTATGAGTGAGGGAAGATATAGAACATTAACAATGTCATTCCCAGAAAGAGCAGAAAGACTGTTTACAGAAGCAGAAACTGATGCAATGAAGAAATATGAAAACCTACAAAGACTAGCAAATATAGGTAAAGAATAATTATATTTAATAGTTTAAAACAAATTACCTCCTGTTCATAAATGTATGAACAGGAGGTTTTGTGTTGTGTGTGTTGTTTATAGTGTGAAATTTTGATAATCTTTTTGACAACTCACAACGTTCACAGCGTTAAAGTTTTACTCAATTTTTTTCAAAAAATTGTGGTGTTTAAGTCTTCGCCTCAAGGTCTGCTCTTGACCTTTAGCGTAAAGCGATTTTTTGAGGGTGAATTTTTCTCCAGAGGAGAAAAAGAGGTAACTTTTTTCGCAAAAAAAGTTACCTTGAACAATGTTTGATATTTTACAGAATTTAAAACACAATTTGTATGGGAGCATTCCATATGCTCCCGTTAATTTCGAACAGTATTATAAACGTAATTTTATTGGGATAATTACGTATTTACCCATTAATTGTTCTCCTGTTATGCATTGTTCTATATATAACAACGGGAGCATATGGAAAGTTTTACGTTTGTGGTTTTACTAACGCTATTCCTAATTCTTCTAGTTGTTCATTATCTACAGTGCTAGGTGCGTTTGTCATTAGCTCGCTTGCATTTTGAATTTTTGGGAATGCTATTACATCTCTTAGCGAACTTGAACCTATCATTTCCATTATCAATCTATCGTATCCTATTCCCATTCCACCATGTGGAGGTGCTCCGTATTTGAATGCATCTGTTAAAAATCCGAATTTTTTATGTGCTTCTTCTTCGCTTAACCCTAATAAACTGAACATTCTGTTTTGTAATTCTGGATTTGTTATTCTAATTGAACCTGATGATAATTCAACTCCATTTAATACCATATCATATGCTTTTGCAAAAACACTGCTCTTATCTTCTTCTAGCGTGTCTAAACATTCATCAGTAGGTGACGTAAATGGGTGGTGCATTGCAAGCCATTGTCCTGTTTCCTCATCTTTTTCAAAGAATGGGAATTCTACTACCCATAAGAAATTAAATCCGTCTTTGATGATTTCTAATTTTTTTGCTACTTCTAAACGTAGTGCTCCTAGTATTGACAACACTTTGTTTTTATTTGTATCTGCTATTATTAGTATTAAGTCGCCGTCTTGTGCATTTCCAGCAGTTGCAATTGCATTCACTTGCTCTTCTGTCATAAATTTAGAAAAACTTGATGTTATTCCGTCTTTTGTAACTTTAGCCCATGCAAGTCCCTTTGCTCCAATTCCTCTTACATACTCTGTAAGTTTATCTATCTCTTTTCTAGTAAACTTCGCATTACCATTTTTAGCTGTAATTGCTCTTACTGTTCCTCCACCGTCAATTGCTCCCTTAAACACTACAAAATCAGTGTCTTTAACTGCGTCTGTAATATCGTAAAGCTCCATCTCAAACCTAGTGTCTGGCTTGTCACTTCCGTATCTTTCCATAGACTGCGTATATTTAATTCGTGGGAACGGAGTAGGTATATCAACGTCTAAAACATCTTTAAATAACTTTTTAATATATCCCTCTCCAATTGCTAAAACATCTTCCATATCTACAAAAGACATCTCGAAGTCTATTTGTGTAAACTCTGGTTGTCTATCTGCTCTTAAATCTTCATCTCTAAAACATCTAGCAATTTGAAAATATCTATCAAACCCAGACACCATACAAAGTTGTTTGTAGATTTGTGGTGACTGTGGAAGTGCATAAAATGTACCTTGATGTATTCTTGATGGTACAAGGAAATCTCTTGCACCTTCTGGTGTCGATTTTATAAGCATTGGTGTTTCTATGTCGATAAAACCGTTATCGTAAAAATAATCTCTAGTAATTTTAGATATTTTATGTCTTAAAATAATGTTGCTTTGTAAATCTGGGCGACGCAAGTCCAAATATCTATAAGAAAGTTTTGTAGTGTCACCTGTGTTACAATTTTCTACTATTTCAAATGGAGGTGTTAAACTTTCTCCTAAAACTCTAATTTCTGATACTTTTATTTCTATATCTCCAGTTTTTATATCTTTGTTTTTTGCACTTCTCTCTATAACTTTGCCAACAACGCCTAATACGTATTCACTCTTAACTGTCATGGCTTTGTTAAATACTTCTCTTTGAGTATCATCATCAAAACTTAATTGTACTACACCTGTTCTATCTCTTAAATCTATAAATATTAATTGTCCCAAATCTCGTACTTTTTGTGCCCAACCAAAGATTGTTACCTCTTTGTCTATATCGTTTATTGTAATTTCTCCACAGTAGTTTGTCCTTTTTAGCCCTGTCATAAATTCTGCTGCCATAGTAATTCACCTCTTGTATTATTTTATAAGTTTGCAAACATCTTTTTTTGTTTATTTTCTGTATCTATTTGAATAAACTCGTTTATAAAGTTTTCTCCTAGTGTTATTTCAAATTGCTCTTTATTGTTCATATCTTTAATTGTTGCTTTGTTTTGTTCTATCTCGTTATCACCTATAACTATGCTGTATCTAGCACCTATTTTGTCTGCATATTTCATTTGTGCTCGCAAACTTCTTGATACTATATCGCTTTCTGCTTTTAGTGAACTTTCTCTTAGTTGTTTTAAAAGGTTGAATGCTTTTATTTTTGCATTTTCTCCCATGCAAGCTAAGTATATATCACATTTATCTGGCTGTGGTATTTCTATATTTTGAGCCTCCATAAGTGCAAGTAGTCGCTCCATTCCTAACGCAAACCCTAGTGACGGTAAGTGTTGTCCACCTAGCTCCTCGATAAGTCCATCGTATCTACCTCCACCACATACAGTGCCTTGTGTACCTAAGCTATCTGTTACAAATTCAAAAACAGTTCTAGTGTAGTAGTCAAGTCCTCTTACAATAGTAGGATTTACAGTATATTCTATACCAATACTATCAAGATATTTTTTAACTTGTGTAAAATGAGTATCACAATCTTCACATAGATAGTCAATAACCTTTGGTGCATCTTTTGCAATTTTAGAACATACTTTACTTTTACAGTCTAAAATTCTCATAGGGTTTCTATCAAGTCTTGATAAACAAGTTTCGCACAAGTCCTCTTTGTGGCTACTAAAATACTCTTTTAGTGCATTGTGATATTCTTTTCTGCAAACTGGGCAACCTATAGAGTTTAACTCTAAATGCAAGTTAGTTATTTGTAGTCTTTTGAATAATGAGTCAGCAGCTATTATTAATTCAGCATCAGATATCGGGTCAGCAGTTCCATAAACTTCTAAGCCAAACTGATGAAATTCTCTATATCTGTGAGCTTGTTTTTTCTCGTATCTGTAGCAAGAAACAAAGTAACTAGCTTTAATAGGTAGCCCGTCATTATATAATGTGTGTTCTAGTAAAGCTCTAGCACTTCCAGCAGTACCCTCTGGGCGAAGTGTTATAGAAGTTCCGCCTTTAGTATCGAATGTATACATTTCTTTTTGAACAACGTCAGTAGTATCACCAACACCTCTTTTAAACAGTTCAGTATGCTCAAAAACAGGAGTTCTAATTTCTTTAAATCCGTACAATTCAGATTCATTTCTCATAATATCTTCTATAAACTGCCATTTATAACTATCTTTAGGAAGAATATCTTCCGACCCATAAACTTTTTTTGTGATTAAAGCCATAATAAAAAACCTTTCATTAACTAATTTATTGTAGTGTAGTCGTATACTATTACTATAACACACTTACAGGGTGAAATGCAAATCAGCACCTCACCCCATTAAACGCAATAATATTTTGTTTTATCATAATTATAATGTTGAAATTATAATTTGATTATGTTTCTCCACTCTAAATCTCCACGCTCTAATCCATGTATTAGCACCTCAGCCGTAGCGATGTTAGTAGCAACTGGAATGTTGTGCATATCACATAACCTAAGTAGATTGATGTCAGTAGGTTCGTTAGGTTTTACGTTTAGTGGGTCCCTAAAGAATAATAACATATCTATTTCGTTACAAGCAATTCTCGCACCAATTTGCTCTTCTCCACCTTGTACGCCACCTAAAAATTTTTGAACCTCAAGCCCTGTAGATTCTGCAACTATTCTACCAGTAGTACCTGTAGCACATATTGCGTGACGACTTAAAATACCACAGTATGCAATGCAAAACTGTACCATAAGTTCTTTTTTCTCATCATGAGCTATTAAAGCGATATTCATATAAAAACCCTCCAATTATTTTTCTTTCATATAATGTTTTTTGATTTTAAATTACTTTATTGCAAGAGGTATATTTTGACCCTCTAATCTTTTAGCTATATTATCTATTGCTTTTATAGTAACACATTTACAGTCGTAAGAAGTTCCTTTTTGAATGGCAGATACAACAGCTTTGTTTTCTGTAACTAGTCCTAATAGCTGAATACCTGTAGCATCTATAACTTCATCTAAATCGTAGTATGCATTAAGTTCTTTAAAAGATTTTTTGTTAAATCTATTTATGATTAGTTTAATATCTGACTTACCGATTTCTAACAATCTACTTTTAACCCTTTGACAACCTCTAACGCTTGTCGGTTCAGCATTTGCGACAACTAAACATTTAGTAGCCGGTGCAACAGCAATTTCAAAGCTTTTTCCAACACCTGCAGGGCAGTCAATGATAATTACATCGTAATCTTTTTTTATACTGTTAATAAACTGTTTTAAAATACCACTGCTAATCTCATCTTCTACATTTTGAGGAGCAGGTATTAAAAATAAATTTTCTATATATGGGCAAGGATAAATTATATGTTCTGTTTTACAATTGCCACTAACTACATCAGCAATATCAAAAACAAGACTCTTGCTAACGCCTAGCATAATATCAAGCCCACGCATACCAGCGTCGCAATCAATAAGCAAAACCTTTCTACCCATTTTAGCAAAGGAATTGCCTAAACAAACAGAAATAGTAGACTTACCAGTTCCGCCTTTTCCAGAGGAAACAACAATAACTTCGCTCATAAAAAACCCTTCCTAAACAATAATAGACAAAGTAATATTTCAAAAATATTACTTCCTTGTTAATAATACCATATATCAAGAAAAAGGTCAAAGAAAACAAAGTGTTTTTTTTAACAAAACTTAACGCTATATAATAGTTAATATAACGAAAAATAAAAAAAATTGTTAAAACATCAGTAAAATAATGTTTATTTTGCCAACTTTAAAGAGTAATCTAAAAAAATAATTTATATAATTTGTTTAAAATTTATAAATCGTTTTTTATACTAACATTCTATGCTCACAGTATGAACATACTAACATATCACCAGCACTTTTAAATGATTTTGGTAAATATTTTTCTGTTTCTGTTATGCACATTGGATTTGTACAACTATGAACATTGTTTGACTTTAATATCTCGCTTCTTTTTACTGGATTTAATACTATTTCCATTATTAACGCCATTCGTGCATACATTCCGTATTCTGCTTGCTTAAAATATATTGCTCGTGGGTCGTTGTCTACACTATCTGTTATTTCGTCTACTCTAGGTAGTGGGTGCAATACTTTTAAATCTTTTTTTCCAAGGCTTAATTTCTCTGTATCTAGTACATACACACCTTTCTGTGCGTTGTATTCTTCTTCATTTTCAAAACGTTCTTTTTGTATACGTGTCATATATAAAACATCTAATTTTCCCATTACATTTGCTAAATTATTAACTTCTTCATATTTGCAACCATTAACCTTTAAAATATCTTTTATATATGTTGGTATTCCTAATTTTTCTGTTGATATCAACACAAATGTATTATTTTTAAACCTTACCATACTTTTGATTAAAGAATGTACAGTGCGTCCGTTTTTCAAGTCACCACATAAACCTATGCAAAGGTTATCTAATGTGCCTTTCTCGTTATAAAGTGTTACTAAGTCTGTAAGTGTTTGCGTTGGGTGAAGATGTCCACCGTCACCACCGTTTATAACTGGTACACTAGAGTAAAAAGATGCTGCCTTTGCACTTCCCTCAAGAGGGTGACGCATTGCGATTATATCTGCATAAGTGCTTACGATTTTAAGAGTATCTTTTAAAGTTTCGCCCTTAGAAACAGAGGAGTTTTGAGGATTATCAAACCCTATAATACTTCCACCTAATTTAATCATTGCTGTTTGAAAAGACATTTGTGTACGTGTAGAAGGTTCGTAAAATAATGTTGCTAAAATTTTACCACTGCAAGCACTGCTATATTCTTGTGGATTATCCATAATTTTTTTAGCTGTTTCAACAAGTCTATATATGTTAGAAACTGAAATATCGTCTAAATCAATAATATTTTCAAACATAAAATCACCACCAAATTTATTTTAATATATTTTACCATAAAGAGCAGTAATGGTAAAGAAAATATTAAAATTTAATGTAAAACTATTTAGAATTTTGCAAATAAAGCGATTAAAGTATCTTTTTGACTGTTAAAGAATAGCTAAATGATACAAAAAATTTAAATGTATACTAAAACTCTTTGGAAAGCAAATAAGCAAATTTTTCTTGTTCTATTTAGTAATAAATGATATAATATTTGTATATGACTTTTAAAGGAATGATAAGTAAATGATAACAGTTTCTGAGGTTAGTTTAAACTTTAGTGGTACAGATTTATTCAAAGACGTTGACCTTAAATTTATTCCAGGCAATTGCTATGGTATAATAGGTGCAAACGGTGCAGGAAAATCAACATTTTTAAAAATACTTTCAGGTGAGATAGACCCTAGCAAAGGTAATGTTTCTATATCGGACGGAGAGAGAATGTCTGTATTAAAACAAGACCACTTTGCATACGACGAATATACAGTTTTAGATACTGTAATAATGGGCAACCAAGAATTATATAGTATTATGCAAGAAAAAGATGCATTATATTCAAAGGCTGATTTTAACGACGAAGACGGAATACGTGTATCTGACTTAGAAGCACAGTTTGCAGAGATGAATGGTTGGGAAGCAGAAAGCGATGTATCTAAATTAATACAAGGTTTAGGTTTATCAGAAACTTTACTATATTCTCAGATGAGCAACTTAACAGGTAATGAAAAAGTAAAGGTGCTATTAGCGCAAGCGTTATTTGGAAACCCAGAAATATTATTACTTGACGAGCCTACTAACAGCTTAGATATTATGGCGGTTAGTTGGTTAGAAGATTTCTTAATGGATTACAGTGGAACAGTAATAGTAGTAAGCCATGACAGACACTTTTTAAATGTAGTATGTACACATATAGTTGATATAGACTACAACAAGATAAAAATGTATGTTGGTAACTATGAGTTCTGGTATGAGTCAAGCCAACTTGTACAAGCAATGATTAAACAACAAAACAAGAAAAACGAAGATAAGATAAAAGAGCTACAAAACTTTATATCAAGATTTAGTGCAAACAAGTCAAAATCAAAACAAGCGACATCAAGAAGAAAGCTTTTAGATAAATTGACAGTAGACGAGATGCCTGCATCTAGCAGAAGATACCCATATGTAGGGTTTACTCAAGATAGAGAAGTAGGAAAAGAAGTTTTAGCAGTCGAGAACCTTTCTAAAACAATAGACGGAGAAAAAGTGCTTAATAATGTTTCGTTTAGAGTTAACAGAGAAGATAAAATTGCATTTATATGTGACAAAGAAACATCAGTAACAGCGTTGTTTGAAATTATAATGGAAAATATGGAAACAGACGAGGGAGAATTTAAATGGGGCGTAAGTACTAGTAGGTCATATTTCCCAAAAGATAACTCTGAGTTCTTCAACGACTGTAACGACACTATATTAGAGTGGTTAAGTGAATATAATATGGGAAGCGACAGGACAGAAACATATTTAAGAGGCTTCTTAGGTAAAATGTTATTTTCAGGTGATGATGTAACAAAACCTGTAAAGGTTTTATCTGGAGGAGAGAAAGTAAGATGTATGCTCTCACGTATGATGATGTACGGTTCTAACGTGCTAATACTTGACCAACCAACAAACCATTTAGATTTAGAGTCAATAACAGCTGTAAATAATGGGCTTAAAAACTTTAAAGGAATAGTATTATTCACATCACACGACCACGAATTTATATCTACAATAGCAAATAGAATTATATTTGTGACAGAAGATGGAATTAAAGACATAACAACAGGTTATGATGAATATTTGGAAGAAAACAACTTAATTAGAAGTTAATTATAAAAACATATGGAGAAAGGGAGTTTAGGGAAAAATGACGAATAAAGATTTAGTAAGGTTATTTTTTAAGAGTGGTTACTATGACAACAACTACGAAGAAACATTGATGATATTAGCAGAGGATTATTACAATCATCATAGCCAAGCAGTCACTAATTCTAATCAACAAGCTATAGACATTTTAAAAGTAGTACAAGAAAGTTTTCCAGATATGAAAGTATCTATTCTTGATTTAATAGAAGAAAACAATAAAGTTGTTTGCAGACTTAACTTTACAGCAACACATAACCATACTTATATGGGTATTGAACCATCAGGAGTGCAAGTAAGTTGGGAAGCTATACAAATATTTAAAATAGAAAATGGCAAAATATCTGAATCATGGGGATATTGGCCTGATCAACAAATATACGAAACACTCCAAAAAGCATTATCAGAGGTATCTAGCACAGATGTAAAACGCTGATAATATAAAACTTAAATTTTATACGGTATAAAATCAAGCCTTAAAATTGACAACGACATAAAAACTGCACTCTACATTTTTTGTAGAGTGCAGTTTTTGTTATAATAATTTTTATATTTTTGTAAACACTTATAATATTATAATATATAGAGAAAGTAGTGTTTATATTATGAAAGTTAATAATAAAGAATATTCAAAAATGACTAAGAAAGCAACTCCAAATAGCACCTTACCTCTAAATTGTGTAAAAGCTTTTTTTGTTGGTGGTTTTATATGTACATTAGGTCAATCGCTTACTACATTATATACATTTTTAGGTATTGAACTTGACATAGCCAGAACAATCACATCAGTTACACTCATTTTTATAGGCTCTATGTTAACAGCCTGTGGTGTATATGATAATATAGCCAAAATTGGTGGGGCTGGTGCATTATTGCCTATAACAGGATTTTCAAACGCTGTAGCCGCTCCAGCAATTGAATTTAGAGTAGAGGGCTTTATAACAGGTATCGGTAGCAAAATGTTTGTTATTGCAGGACCTGTGCTAGTTTATGGAGTTCTTGCAAGTGCTGTTTGGGGAGTGATTTGCCATTTAATAAATATTTTATAGTTGATTAGCTATATAATCACAATAAAAGGGCTGTCCCCTTTAGAAAATTGTTCGTCATATGCTATATTATACAATCCATTTTCGCCCGAAATTCTTCAAATTCACAAAAAATAGGGAGCATATGGAATGCTCCCCTACAAATACTTGTTAATATCAACCTTAGTGTGTAAGTCCACTTATATATTATTTTAACTCATCTTAACTATCTGTTACTGAGCTATCTCCTGTTATTGAATATATTACCCACTCAGCTATATTTACTGCATGGTCTGCTATTCTCTCATAGTATTTAGCTGCCATTAATAGGTCAAGTGCGTTTTCTCCCTCGTCACCATTTTCTTTTATAGCTTCTATTATTTCTCCTCTTACTGTTAAGAACAAGTCATCAACTACATCATCGTGTTCACAAACTTTTCTTGCAAGCTCTATGTCTTCATTAACAAATGCATCTATTCCATTTGTTACCATCTTTGCTGTTTCTTTTGCCATATTTTCAATATGATTTACACTTTGCAATGCTTTTGTATTACACAAATGTCTTGTTATATCTGCTATATCTCTTGCTTGGTCTGCTATTCTTTCCATATCTGTTATCATTTTAAGTGCTGACGATACTAATCTTAAGTCTTTTGCTACTGGTTGTTGATGTAATAATAATTTAAAACATAATGATTGTATTTCTTTCTCTTTTTCATCAGTTAGTTTTTCATATTTTTTAACTTTTTGTGCTGTTTCACAATCTCTATTTAATAATGCTTTTGTTGCTAAGTCTATTGCTGTTTCTACTAAACTGCCTGCCTCTGTCAACAAATCGTTTAATCTCTTTAACTCTAAATCATAATATTCTCTCATTATCCAAATCTCCCTGTTATATACTCTTCTGTCTTTTTCTCTTTTGGTGCTGTAAACATTTGCTCTGTTGTTCCAAATTCTACCATATCACCTAGCAAGAAAAATGCTGTTTTATCTGATATTCTTAATGCTTGTTGCATATTGTGTGTTACTATAATGATTGTATACTTTTCTTTAAGCTCTAAAGATAATTCTTCTATTTTTCCTGTTGATATTGGGTCTAATGCACTTGTTGGTTCGTCCATTAACAACACCTCTGGCTCTACTGCTAACGCTCTTGCTATGCATAAACGTTGTTGCTGTCCTCCAGATAATCCTAACGCACTCTTTTTAAGCCTGTCTTTTAGTTCGTCCCATATCGCTGCATCTTTTAAAGATTTTTCTACTATCTCATCTAATGCTTTTCTGTTTCTTATTCCATGTGTTCTAGGTCCAAACGCTACATTATCATACACACTCATCGGAAACGGGTTTGGCTTTTGGAAAACCATTCCTACTTTTTTTCTAAGCAAGTTTATATCCATATTTCCGTATATGCTTTCACCATCAAGTAAAACCTCGCCCTTAATTGCACAACCTTCTACTAGGTCGTTCATTCTGTTTAAAGACTTTAATAATGTTGATTTACCACACCCTGATGGTCCTATAAATGCTGTTATTTCGTTTGGTGCTATATTTAAGTTAATGCCTTTTAACGCTTGAAATTTATTGTAGTATAAGTCTAAGTTATTAATTGTAAATTTATCCATTTTAATTTTATCCTCTCAATTACCTTTTAGTAAGTTTCTTAGCAACTAATGCTGATAGTGCATTTATTACTACTACCATTAATAAAAGTATTACAGCTGTAGCATAAGATTGCTCTACGTGTAAACCCTCTGTAGATAGTTGATACATATGTACTGCAAGTGTTCTACCAGAACTTAATAAATCCTCTGGCATATCTGTAACAGTTCCGGCTGTGTACATTAAAGCAGCAGTTTCACCAACAATTCTACCGATTGATAATATTACACCTGCCAATATTCCAGGTATAGCACTAGGTAAAACTATCAAAAACACTGTTCTAAGTTTTCCTGCACCTAAACCAAAGCTACCTTCTCTATAAGAGTCTGGAACAGTCTTAAGTGCCTCTTCAGTAGTTCTAATTATTAGTGGTAATATCATAATAGTAATTGTAAAAATACCAGCAATTAAAGAGTATCCCCAACCTAGAGTAGTAACAAAGAACAACATACCAAACAGCCCGTATACGATAGATGGTATACCTGATAATGTTTCTGTAGCCATTCTAATAACTGATACAATTTTATTACCTCTATTAGCATACTCAACTAAGTAAATTGATGAACAAATACCAATAGGAGCAGCAATTAATAATGATACCAAAGTGATTACAAGTGTGTTGATGATAGACGGTACTACAGACACATTTTCAGTAGTATATTCCCATGAAAACAAGTCTGGTGTAATATTAGGAATACCCATAACTAATATATAGCCTATTAAGAAAAATAATGCACCTACAGTTATTATAGTACCACCAAATACTAAAAGCAATAAAACAAGTGAAAATGGTTTATTTTTATATTGTTGAAGCTTCATTTTAAAGGACTGCTTATTGATAGCATCTATTTTCATAGCTGTTTCTTTTTTATTTATCATTTCTTTTCAGCCCTCCTTTTAAAGAATGCAAAAGTTAGGTTTATTATCAAAATAAAGATAAATAAAACAACACCCGTTGCAATTAAAGCATCTCTATGTAATCCAGTTGCATAACCCATCTCTAAAACAATATTAGCTGTCATTGTTCTAACACCTTTGAATATGCTATCTGGAATCCACGCTTGATTACCACAAATCAAAACAACTGCCATAGTTTCACCAATAGCTCTACCAATACCTAAAACAATGCTTGCTGTAATACCTGATTTCGCAGCAGGTAAAACACATAAAAAGATACTTCTTTCTTTATTAGCACCTAAAGCCAAAGAACCCTCGTAGTAATTTCTAGGAACGGCACGAATAGCAGTTTCTGACACACCGATAATAGTAGGGAGAATCATAATCCCTAGTATTATAGACGCTGTAAAAATACTACTACCAGTACCTTCAAAATTTTCTCTAACAAAAGGAACTAAAACAACTAAACCAAAGAAACCATAAACTATAGAAGGAATACCTGCTAAAAGGTCTATAGCTGGTTTAATAAATTTATATAACCACGCTGGACAATACCACGCTAAGAAAACAGCTGTTAATAAACCTGTTGGCACACCCACAATTATAGCCCCTAACGTAACATATATACTACCAATAATCATAGGAAAAATACCATAACTTGGTGGCACATTAGATGGTGCCCAATCTTGTCCACCTAAAAAGTTAAATAAACCTATTTCGTTCATAGCTGGAATACCACTTTGGAATAAAAATATACAAATTAATAAAACAGCTACTACAGAAGTCAGTGTGCATAGAAAGAACACGCACTTCATAAGTTTTTCTACAATTTTCATCAATCTCACTCTACCCTAATTTAATTTTTTATCACATAATTTCAAGTTTTAAAAAAACAATAATATGTAGGCAAACCCTATGTTTACCTACATATTTGAAACTATAATCTTAATCTATAACTTATTTAATGTCAGCCCATGTAGCTGTTTCACCTGTGAAGATACTAGCAATTTGTTCAATTGTTAAATCTTCTGTACTGTTGTTGCTGTTTACGATTACTGCAATACCATCTTGAGCCATTACTGTGTTTTCAAGTGATTCTAACTCTGTATCTTTTAATTCTCTTGAAGCCATACCGATATCAACTGTACCATCAATAGCAGCTGTCATACCTGCTGAAGAACCTGTAGCTTGAATTTCGATTGTTACGTTTGGATTGATTGCTTCGTATGCTTCTTTTATTTTTTCCATTACAGGTGCTACTGATGTTGAACCACCTATAGATACTGTGCCCTCTGAGTTATTGCTTTCGAAAGCACCATTGTTATCTACTTCTATGTATCCTTCTGCTGAAACTATTTTTTGTCCTTCTTCACTCAAAATATAGTTCATAACGTCTTGAGCAGCGTCAGATAATTCTGTATCTTTTTTAACTGCAATGTTAAATGGTCTAGCAACTTTGTAAGTTTCGTTAGCTACGTTTTCAGCAGTAGCTTCTACGCCACCAACTTTAACAGCTTTTACTGTGTCGTTTAAAGAACCTAATGAGATGTAACCTATTGCTGTTTCATCACCTGCTACTTGAGTCATAACACCGTTTGTGCTGTTTGTTGTTATAGCACCTTTTGATGTGTTATCTACTTCGTTGCCATCAGCGTCTTCTGTTAATACACCAGTGATTTCTACGAAAGCACCTCTTGTACCAGAACCTTCTTCTCTTGAAATTACTGTTATTGATTGGCTTGTGTCAAATGAACCCTCTGCATCAGTTGAGCCATTGTCTGTTGTACAGCCTACAAAAGTTGAGCATGCTAGTAAAGCAACTACCGCTAAAGAAATAATCTTTTTCATAAAAATGTTCTCCTCGTTTTTTAAAATTTATTTTCAAATTAATATTGTACGAACTAAGTACAATTGAGATTATATTACACGAATGTAAAATTGAAATACATAGTTTTGTGAAATCTAGGTAAAATCAAGAGTATTTCTACATATTGATGAAACTTTAACATATTAACTTGATAAAAGTTCTATTTTTTAATTAATATAAACAAAACTATTATGAGTATCTGTAATTTTAATAAAAAAAGTATAAAATTTTTACTTTTTTTATCTTTTAATAATTTTATATAAGTATAACTCAACTTAATTTTTTATAATATATATTGTATTAATTCCAATTTTATTGTATTATATATAATATATAAATGCATATAAAATATTTTTTACATAAAGGAGCATTACTCAATGAGAAAAAAAATTAGTTTAATCACTATCGCTTTATTAATTACTTTACTTGTGTTTAGTAGCACAAGTGTTTCTGCTGTTTTAGTTGACGATGTCGGCTTTAACCCTAAAAGTGAGTTTGTTTATTTAGCAAATTTAGATTCAGAAACACCTGTATATACTAAGAACGCTCAAGAAAAAGCATATCCTGCTTCACTTACAAAAATTATGACATACATAGTCGTTCAAGAAGAAGTAGAGGATTTTGAAACTACTAAAGTACCAATCAAGCAAGATATACTAGACCAACTACTTGGAACAGGGAGTTCACTTTCTGGTCTTGAATATTATGTAGGTGAGGAATTATCTGTTTTAGATTTAGCCTATTGTATGATGGTTCCATCTGGAAATGATGCATCATTAGTATTAGCAGACTATATAGGTAATGGTGATATAAGCGCATTTGTAGATTTAATGAACAAGAAAGCTGAAGAATTAGGTTTAGAAAACACACATTTTACAAACCCACATGGACTGCACGACAAAGACCAATATACTACAGCAGAAGATGTTTATAAGATGACAAAATATGCAATTTCACTACCTTTGTTTATGGAGATATGCAATACAACATCGTTTGAAGTGACATCAGCACAAATAGATGACCCACCAACAATATCACCATCTAATCAAATGCTATTAGAAAACTCTGAATACTATTATGAGTATACACAAGGCATAAAAACAGGAACAACAGACGAAGCAGGATTTTGCATAGCAACAACAGCAGTAAAAGACGGAACAGCATACATATGTGTAACAATGAACGCACCAGTGTACGACAGCGAGGGTAACTGGACAACAAACGGAGCTATGCAAGATACAAAAAGTCTGTACGAGTGGGCGTTTAACAATTTACAACTCAATCAAATAGCCGGAGAAGACGAACCAATAACAGAAGTTACTTTGAATTACGGACAAAAAGACAGTGTGTTCTTAGTTCCAGAGTACTCAAGTTACGAAGTTTTGCCAATAGATATGAATTCAGATGATATAAAGATAGTTCCAGATGCACAAGAAACTTTAGATGCACCAGTACAAAAAGGTGAGGTAATAGGAACTGCAACAATATATTATAAAGACCAAGAGTTAGAAAAAATAAATTTAGTAGCAATAGAAACAGTTAATAGAGATGAATTTTCATACTCAATGCAAATAATTCAAAACATATTAACATCACCTTGGTTCTTGTGGATATCTGGAATAATTCTAGTATTATTTTTAGTATATTTAGTGTTTGTGTTTAGAGTTAAAAAGGGTGAGAAAAAAAGCACTACAAGATATAAAAAGTAATTTGTAATTATATATTAATACGACAATACCTAAATTTAATTATTTAACGTGGCTGTTAAAATAACAGCCACGTTGTTTTACACTTAAACAAAACCAGTATGGATAATGATTTAACATTCCCCATACTGGTTTTTACTTTAATATCGTTATTAAATATCAATAATAAAACTGCTCTGTAACTTCGTTTAATTCATCTACATCTGGCACTTCTATAGTGCTATTGTCTAGCTCGTAATCAAGTTTCATCTTCACTATTCTATAAACTGCCTCTTCTAACCTTTGCATAGATAGCGTGCCATCATCTAACGCTGTTTCTATTCCCTCTTTTGCTAATGTTACATTGTCATACTCATGACAAACTAACAACATATCACAACCTGCGTTTAGTGCAAGCACTGCTATTTGGTCCATAGTATATGTGTCTGTTAATGCTTCCATTGTTAAGTCATCAGTTGCTACTACTCCATTAAAACCCATATTTTGTCTAAGTAATCCTGTAACAATCGTACTTGATAAACTTGCTGGATAGTCATCATCTAGTTGTGTAATTAATAAATGTCCTACCATAATAGATGGTATTCCATTTTCTATAGCAGACTTAAACGGTAAAAGTTCACTTTCTTCTAACTCTTCTAAGCTTTTATCTATAACTGGCAGACCATAATGTGAGTCAGTTATTGTATCGCCATGTCCTGGAAAATGTTTTCCTACTGCTATTATATTAGATTCTTCATACGCTTTTATTATTTGTGTTGTATTACTTACAACTTCATCTGCTGTTGTACCATATGCTCTAGTGCTTATTACAGTGTTTTCTGGGTTAGACCATATGTCTAAATCTGGAGAAAATCCTGTATCTACACCAAATGAAGATAGTTGATTTGCAATTTGCAATCCACTTCTATAAGTTAAATCTAAATCATTTTTTTGTGCAATAGTATATGCTTCAGGCATAACTTCTACTTCGTCAGGCATTCTAGATACATTACCACCTTCTTCGTCCATTGAAATAAGTGTAGGTATTTTACTTCCCTGTGACAATGTGTTAATATCATTTGTTAGCTGTGTAAGTTGTGTTGCGTTATCTGTGTTATCTCCAAATAGTATAACACTACCTACATGGTCTTCTTTGATAAGCGTTTCTAGTTCTTCTCCTGCTTCAAGCCCTGAAAATCCTGCAACTAGCACTTGACCAATTTTCTCATCTAAAGACATAGAGTTAACAATATCTAATGCTATATCTTCATTAGTAGGTGGCGCAGTAGTTGGTGGATTAGTCGGTGCTTCTGTAGTAGTTGTAGTAGCATCAGAGTTGTTTGAATTATTTGAACTACAAGCACTACATATTAACATAGCTGATACTAATGTTAATGATAAAATACTTTTAATAAAAATTTTGTTCTTCATAATAAACCTCACATTCATATTATTTATTTGTTCAAATAGATAAACAGTAATGGGAGGATATCTTTAATCCTCCCATTATATAATTTGTCAATTTATCTGTTATAACATCTTAATTTATATTACTCAATACTTGTGTAAATTTCTCCGTCTTCCATTTCGAATGTAACTGGTTGTGAATATGCTACATTTCCTTGTGTATCATACATTGAAAACATCATTACATATTCGCCGTCAAATAGTGGTGATTCATTAAACTGCAAATCTTCATCTACTGTTACTGTTTCTGTTATAAATGGAGTTAATTCTTCCTCTTCTCCACTTATAGATGATGCATAATGAATTATTTGCACTTTATCTCCATTTTGTAATGAGATTAAGTTTTTATCTGCTGCACCACTTTCATCAATTGGCTTTCTAGCCCCTGCTATATAATAATCTTCTATTTCGTAATCATATATTACTACTAAATTATATTCTTCATCATTTAGCATTATTGGCACTGTGTATTGGTTATATGTCTCACCCTCATATGCTAACTCCATATAGCATATGTTACCGTTTAAACTTCCCCATACTCCTCTAAAGTTGTCTGTAAACACACCGTTATCCCAGTCTGCTTCTATATCATTATCTGTTCCCAACATCAGCATAAGGTCATCTTCTTGTGACATATAATATAACTCAAAGTTTACTGTTGTTAGTATGTCATATGCATCTTTTCCTAAGTCAAGACTCACATAACCATCATCGTCTAAAGTAAGCTCTTTACCGTCCCACTTTTTAGACTCTAATGTTACTATCTCTGGTAGAGTTTCATACTCAATATATTCTGATAAATACTCATCTGCACCCTCTGGCAGTTCGCCTGTAAGCTCATAAGAGTACAAGTAATTAAACGCTTCTGAGGCTGACACTTGAGCAAATCCGTTAAAGTCATCAACATCGCCATTGTAAGAATAGTAACAAGACAACCCCATAGAATCTGGACGATATACTCCGTTAACTTTATATTCTACAGCGCTCTCGATTGAGCTAATTAATGCTTGAGAAGTATCTGGTAGAATATCCGCTGATTTACTAGCTAAATGTCCCATATCAACCATATTTGTATAACCTTGCTCACGAGTATTGCCACCATAATTTTCTGATGCATGTGCTACTTGTGAAAAGTGAGCAAAGAAAGATGGGTCTTGTACAGCTGCAACTAAAGCCTCTGTACCAAAATTATTGTAAGCCGTTACAACGTCTTGAACTTTAGATAGATTTGTAACAGATAATGTTATATCAGATGCTGTATCTACTGCTTCACAACCCTCTACAAAAGTGTCACATATAGATTTTGATAAATCTAGTGGACTCATAGTAGGGTCTTTTGCTAAATCTCCTAAAAATCCTGAGTAGTACCAACCATTACCAGGCTCTAACTCCTCAGATGCTACTAAATATTTACCAATATCTGTAAATATATTTGCTGTGTCAAGCGTTGCCATCAAGCAAGTATCAAATCCGATTATATCTATAGGTTGGTCTTCGCTGTTTGGTTCGTAAACATTTGTAAATGCATCTCTAAGTTCTGTTAGCGTTAGTGAGTCGTTTTCAAATTGTTCATCAAACGCTGCTCCTGTAACTGAGCCACCTCCATGGTTCCAGAAATTAACCATTGTGTTATCTGCTGGGTAATTTTCTTTTGCAAAAGTTAAAAAGTCTTCTAACGTTTTTTGCTCACCCATATTTACAATTTCATCTTCTTCAATAAGGCTTAATCCGTCGCTGTCGTACACATAACGTTGAGATTTATCTGCGCTTATTGTTTCGTTTTGCCATTCGTTAGCGCCACCAGTTTGTATTATAACCTTTACATTTTCTGGCAATTCTACTTCCATCATCTCTGCTAAATCATTAGTAGCAGCGGCTCCATCTGTTTCTAAATCGCTACCACATAAATACCAATAAATCGCCCAACTTTGGTTAGACGCCGGTGTTCCTTCATCATCGCAAGATGTGAAAACTAACATTGTAGAAAAGCACAATAACATTGCTAAACTAATTGATATAAACTTTTTCATATTTATCCCTCCAAATTATATTAGTAAGATTATACTACAAAAAAACGTAAACTTCAATTGTTTTTAGGAAAGCTTTATGTTTTTTTGTTTAATTTGAATTTATGTATCAAGATTGCAACAATCATTGTCAGTGGGAAAAATGTTGTTAGTAGTATTCCAAGTTTAAAGTCGCTGTTAAATGCCCCAGCCACACCACCTACTATAGCCGGTCCAACTATACAACCGATATCACCTGCCAAGGCAAGCATACCAAACATAGCTGTTCCACCATTTAAAATTATTTTTGATGATAGCGAAAATGTACCTGGCCAAAAAAGTCCAATAGATAAACCTGCTAACCCATAACCTACTAAACCTAAAATATTATTATTTGATAATCCAATGAGCAAGAAGCTAATTAAACAAAGAATTGCACTAGAAAAAATTGCTTTTCTTAGCGATATTTTATTTGCAAATTTAGCATAAAAAAGTCTTGAAAGTCCCATCATACTAGCAAAACCGCAAACACCAATTAAGTCACCGAAAGTTTTGCTAACATTCATACTAGTTTCAGCAGCAGTAGATGCCCACTGACTAATAGCTTGTTCACTTGCTCCAGCACAAACCATAATAATTAACATAATCCAAAATGGTTTTTGGATAAATAAATTTTTAAAAGCAGATTTATGACTATCTTCGCTATCCACTTGATAGAGAGGTACTTTTGAAAACAATATTGCATTTGCTATTGGAACTAATGCAAAAAAGTAAACTAAATATTTCCAATTATTTATATCAAACAATAAAAAAAACAATGTAGAAATCAGTATAGTTGCAACTACACCCCAACAATAAAAAGAGTGTAAAAAGCTCATAATTGACGCTTTGTTTTTAGTCGGACAAGATTCAACAATCGGACTTAACATAACCTCTAAAAGACCTGCACCAACACCATATATTATTGCAGATATTAAAAGTCCAATAAATCCGTCCATAGCATAAGGTAAGATAGTCATTAAAATAAATCCTACTGCACATAACAGATGTGCTGATACTATGCATTTTCTGTAACCTATTTTCACAACATATTTAGATGCCACTATGTCTGTAATCAACTGAATACCAAATATAACAACTATAAGCAATGTTATTTCGTATACTTCTACTCCTAAAGTACTTCTAAAATGCATATACATTAAAGGTGCAAAATTTACTATAATCGCTTGAGTTATACACCCTAAAAAACTAGCTGTAATTGTTTTTTTGTAATTATTACCCAACCTTATCCCTCCTTTTACTCATTATAACAGACGTAAAAATACTAAGGTTGTTGTATTTAGCCTTTTAAATATATTTAAATAAATTAAAAACCTACACTCATGCAACAACCTTGATATTTTATTTATAAAAATCAAATTATAGTATTATATAATTCTATGTTCTTGAAGTATATCAATCTCTTGTTTTTCATGCTCTTGAAGCTCTACTACTTCTTTTATTTTATACGATTTATCTTTTTTACACAATAGTAATACACCATTTCTCTCAATAGCTATAATATCCTCAACATCAATCAACACTACTTTTGTAGTATGTTGTGCCATTACTAAATTGTTTGTGCTGTTTAATGATATTAAATCTTGTTTACATAAGTTCATATTTTCGTCGCCGTCAAAAGCTCCATAGAAAGCATCAAAGCCTCCTAAGTCGCTCCAACCAACGTTTGCTGGTACTACTGCTGCACAATCTGTTTTTTCTAGTATTCCATAGTCTATAGATGTACCCTCTTCTATAGCACTATAGCAATCATGAAGAGTATTATGATTCATTATTGCGTCATATATTTCTGGTGTGTATTTTTTACACTCTTCTTTAAACTTTTTAGAGTCTAATAAAAACATTCCACTATTCCATAAGTAGTGTTTTTTCAAATATTTTTTTGCGTGTTTTAAATCTGGTTTTTCTATAAAATGCTTAACTTCATATCCGTTACAAAATTTCTCGCCTGGCTCAACATATCCATACTCTGTACTAGGATTAGTTGGAACCATTCCAAATGTAACAATTTTATCTTTCATCACTTTTGATGTAAGCTCAATTATTTTTGATAATGCATATTCATCATTAATTTTGTGGTCTGATGAAAACACAGCTACATTATCTTCTTCCTCTTTACAAGCCATTTTTATACCGTAAAGAATCGCTGGCAAAGTGTTTTTTCCTTGTTCTTCAAATATTAGATTTTCTTCTATTAAATCTATTTTCAAAAACTCCAATTGGTCTTTTATTATATTTTCATACCTTTTGTTAGATACCACAAATATGTCTTTATAATCTGCAAGTCTAAGCGCTCTAAAGTAAGCCATTTGGAATAAAGAATATCTATTATTATCTGGTAAATCTGTTACGAATTGTTTTGGGCAATCTTCCTCTGATAGTGGCCACAGTCTACTTCCCTTTCCACCTGCTAAAATTATAACTTTCATATATGACACCTTCTTATATATATTTTTCCCGTTTTATTTTTTATATTTTAATCTAAATAAGATAATATTTTATCGCACACTTCTTGTGTATCGTTTTGAACTCGATTTAATTTTTCCATATCTATTTCTTTTGTAGCTCTATCATACATTTTCTTATAATCTAAGTTTATTACTTCTTCTATAGTAATGCTTGATGCGATTTTTTTCTCTTTTAAGCAGTTGATAGTATTAGTATCATCATCAACATCAGGTCTTTCAATCAGTAACGTTTTAGTATGAGCTACGACACCTTCTGCAGCAGTGCTCCAGCCGGCTTTACCAATAACTAAGTCAGCAGCTGCCACAAAAGATTGACTATCTTTTATCTCATGAGGCAGTTTTACAAAAAGTATTCTAGGGTATATAAACTCATTAAATACAATTCCCTCTGTATAAAACACTATACCCTCAAAATTAGTTAGATGAACTTTAGGTAACTGAGCAGATTTTCCTAAACTTAAATATAATATATTCTCGCATAGTTTACCTGTTTTTTTATAGTATTTGGTTTTAAACTTTTCCTTTATGTCACTTACTCTTTTATCTACTATTGGTCTTGATACAATATAATCACTTCTTAAAACTGTATCCTCTCTAGCACCGACAAAGTCAAGCGATAAATCGTATGCTATAAAATCACTACAATAACTATATAGTTTTTTCATCTGTTCTATAATTTCAGGGTCAGCACCTATACTTATATATTGGTCAACCCAAGTAAAGTTTCCTATTTCTAAAACTCTTACATTTATCTTCTTTGCTACTAAGCAAGCAAACGCAGATACATCTGATATTACAAGTCTTACATTTAATAATTCTAACACTTGTGCCTCTTGCGTTGCAAAGTCATCATAATGGTTAAGCATTCTACTAACTGCCTCGTTAGTAGACTCTACATCTACATCTAAACTGTTAACTTTGTTAATAAGACCAATGTCAGTAGTCACTTGTGATAATTTTATTCTACTTATATATTTACTTAAATAAATTTTAGCAAACTCAATTTGTCTTTCTCCTGAACAAATATATATATTATATTTTGTTGTTTCTAAAATATATTCCATCAACGCAAGACTTCTTGTAAGATGTCCGAACCCATGAGATGACACATAATAAGCGATTTCATATTTTTTCATATTATACACGTCTTTCTTTTATAATTGTTTCTACTACTGTTCTTACTTGTTCTTTAGTAAGTGTGCTACCACAAGGGATATTTAAAAGTGTTTTACCGTATTCTAATGATTTTTCTAAATCATAACTTTGACAATCTTCATATGGTTTTTGTAAATGTACTAATCCCCATACTGGTCTAGTTTGTATTTTATTATCTGCTAAAACGTCCATTAATTCATCTCTTGACATTCCATAGCTTTCTTCATCTACTAGTATTGAATAAAACCAGTAGTTTGGTCTACAGTTTGGTAAAAACGGTAATAATGTAATTCCTTTTACATCTTCTAAAAGTTCTTTATATAACATATAGTTTTCTTCTTTTGTCTTTATAAAAGTTTCGAGTTGTTCCATTTGAGCAATTCCAACACCTGCTTGAATATTATTCATTAAGTAGTTGTATCCTACATTGTTATGCTTATATCTTAATCCATCGTCTTTAGCTTGAGTGCTTAAGTAAACTACTTTATCTGCCTTTTCTTTATCTTTAACTACTAATGTGCCACCACTGCCACAAGTAATTATTTTATTTGAGTTATATGAATATACTCCACATTCGCCAAAAGTTCCTGCAAATTTACCTTTATATTTTCCGTCTGTGTAGTATGTGCCTAAACTTTGAGCAGAGTCCTCAATAATAGTTAATTTGTATTTTTCTGCTATTGGAATTAAATCCTCCATATTTGCCATATTACCAAAAACATGAGTAACTAATACAGCTTTAATTATTTTATTAGTTTTATTATTTACTAAACCATCACTAGTTAAAGTACACTCATTTTTACAAAACTTTTCAAGTTTTTGCATATCCATACTACCGTATTCATCACAATCCATAAAAACTGGAGTAGCATTAACATATTTAATACAGTTTACTGATGCTATAAAAGTTAATGTTGATGCAATAACCTCGTGAGTGCTATTAATTTCGTTAATGATAAGTGCCATATGAAGTGCTGATGTAGCATTTTGAAAAGGTATAGCATTTGGAGCGTGTATATAATCTTCTACAACTTTTTGAAATTGTCCTACAAAAGGACCTGTTATTGATACCCATTGGCTCTCTATAGCTTCTGTAGCATATTTTACTTCGTTTCCACGTAAGTTAGGTTCTGATAAACTAATATTAAACATTTTTTATTCCTCCATTATAATTCTATAGTATTTTGACCTGTTTTTAATAAAACGTCTTTTAGTAAAGTAATAGTACCATCAGTTTTTACAAATTTGATGTTTACTGTTTTTTCTGTTTTAACGTTATTTATTTTTAATGTGCTATTATCTAATTTTAAAATTATCTCTTCAAATTCACCTTTTAAGTAGTTGTTAGTTTCTCCGTCATCAATATACCATACAGCCTCTTTGTTGTTATTGTTTTCTGACTGAGCTACTATTATTTCTTTATGTGTTACAGTTATTGTACCTGCTTTAATATATGTAGGTATTTTTTCTATTGTAACATCTACTTTTATTTTTCCACCTTGCAAAGGTTTTAAATCGTAAAAATCATACCATAAACCTTTTGGTAGATACACCTCTTTAGTTTTGTTTTCTTCCATACTTTCAAGTATTGGTGCTACTAATATATTATCACCAAAGAAAAACTCATCATCTATATCAAAACAATTATCGTCTTCTGGATTTTCCATATATAATGCTCTCATAATAGGAATACCATTTTTATATGTTTGATAAGAACTGCTATAGATGTATGGTAATAGGTTATTTCTTCTATTGACTAAATCTACACATATATCTGTAGTATTTCCACCATAACACCATGGTTCTCTAGGTGTTTTTTTACCATGAGTTCTGAACATTGGAGTAAATAAAGAAAATTGCATCCATCTTGTATATACTTCTTCATTAGGTAATTTTAGCTGACTTAAAAATCCACCTGCATCGCTACCCCAGTTAGAATAACCTGTAATACCAGAGTTTACACCAATCATCACTTGTCTTTTTAAGTTTGTAAATGTTGCTGAGCTGTCCCCTGACCATATAGCCATATTATATTTAGGTGTACCTGTGTAACCACATCTGCTAAGTATAAATGTTCTGTAATCTTTATAAGCTTTTTTAGTAGCAGAGTGTATGATTTTTATCCATTCATCAGCAAAATGTAGATGAAATTCTTCTTCTGTATACTGGTTAAAATATGCTTGAGGTGGTACATTTTCTGGTTCTCCTAAATCTAGCCAAAAGCCGTCTATACCTTTGCTTTTCATCTCGACATATTTTTCGCCTAAGATTTGTTGTGCTTTTGGAGCTATAGGGTTTATTACAGAACCATATAAATCATCTCTGCACCACCAGTCACCCCACACAACTGTATGTGGTCTAGTCGCTTCTTTAGTTCTTTGAACAAATAACTTGTTTTCTTCAAACTCTTTATAGTTTTTACAACCGTTTGTATAAAATGGTTGAGATATTGTAAGTAGTTTTATATTTCTCTTTTTAAGTTCCTCACACATTTTTTTATGGTCAGGGAAATTATCTGTATTCCAGTCTAAATCTCCCATTCTTTTATACCAGTGTAAATCTATTACTATAGCACTTACTTCTATTTTATGTTCATCAATTTGTTTTAAAAGTTCAAAAATTTCCTCTTGTGTTTCGTAACCAAATTTAGATTGCATATAACCATAAGTCCATTTTGGCATAAGAGATTTTGAATTTGAAAACTCATAAAATCTTGAAACAATTTCTTTTGGTGTGCTTTCCATGTACATATAAGAGTCAAAGTACAGTTGTTTTGTTACAAAATTCACTACTGTATTATCTTCTTTATCTGTAAAAGTCATTGTATCTCTGCCGTTTACATTGTAGTAAGTTGCAAACCCTGTATTAGAAAAGTAAAAAGGTATAAATATTTTAGCTTGATTTCCTAAGTCTGCCTCGTGATAAAAGGTATAACTATTATTATTTAAGTGGATAGTATTTGCCGCTTCTCCCATACCCATAAATTTATACTTGCCATAGTATGTACGAGTTTCTAGCAACTCTTGAACAAGCCCTACTCTGTCCCACTTTGTTTCTATAGGAACAAATTTACCATCTTTGTCATAAGAAATTTCAATTTGAGATGTATAAATTTTATTCTCTTTACTATCAAAAAGAGTATAACCTCTATCTTCCTTACGAATAATAAACTGCCCTATTGATGCTTTTTCTACTGTTTTAAAAGGTGCATCATTTTGTGGGGCTTTATCAATTTTAAAAGGATTTTCTGTTATGTTTTCGCCATCTATCATGCATTTAATTCTTAAATAGTTGTCGCTTGTTAAATATGCCTCTATTTTAATTTTGTTATCTGTTATAAATGTGTAGTTATTATTCATAATTTTCACCTCAAATTTTTATTTCTTCACTTTTTATATTTATATTTCAATATCGTGTACAATGTTTGTTGCCCATTCGTTTTTAAATGCTTTTCTCAGTCCTAGAATAAGTCTTACAACTTCTTCTAAAGTAATCATAGAATATACTATGTAAATTGGGAATTGGAATACTACTGCGCCTAGTAAAGCCATAGGCATACCAATACACCACGGACCAATTACATCTAAAAACAAGAGATATCTTGTGTCGCCACCTGTTTGAATAATACCGTTACATACAATCATATTTAAAACTTTAATAGTTAAGAATACACCAGCTGCCATTACTAAAAATACTGAGTCATGAAAAACTGCATCTGATACGTTGTACATTAGAGTGTATGGATAAGCTAACAATATAACTAAGCCAGACACAATAAGTGTAAAGAAAGTAGCAATTTTTATAATTCTTCTGGAATACGCTATAGCTGTTTCAAATTCTTTTTTACCAAGCTCTGTGCCGATTATAATTCCACAAGCAGTAGAAAGTCCAACAAACAAACCTACTGTAAAGCTTTCTACAGGAGCCATAATAGCTGATGCAGCTAGAGCATCTGTGCTCATATTGCCATAGATAGCAGAGTAAGAAGTGCTAGCTAAAACAAAGAGTAAATTTAGAGCAAGTAATGGATACATAGTTTTGTAGTAAGCACTTGAAAAACTTTTATCAATTTTAGCCCTTAATACTTTAATAATGTTAAAAGAAAGGTCTTTATTAACAAGAATGTAAATAATTAAACCTATTGTTTCTATAGTTCTAGCGATTAAAGTAGCAAAAGCAGCTCCTAAAATACCCATAGGTTCAATAAATCCAAAACCAAATATGAATAAGTAATTAAGTGCAGTGTTTACTAAAATACTTACTAAACCAAAGTACATTGGTACTTTAGACCTTTGAGTGCCTCTTAAAAGAACAGCAAACAAGTTTGTAAACAGAACTGGCAAAGCACTAATAGCATATATTTTTTGCACTTGTGATGCAAGTAGTAAATCATTATCTTCAACACCAAATATAGCAACACTTTGAGTAGGGAAAACAAATGCTACAAATAAGTAAACAGCAAAAGTAATAAATCCAATTATAAGAGGTATTTTAAACGCCTTAGGTATGCTAGATTTTTTATCACTCCCCCAAAACTGAACTACATAAATTGTAGTAGCACCAGTAATGGCTATCATAATAAAATAGTAAATATTATATGTTCTGTTACCAGCAGCAAGGGCTGCTATGTTATCTTCTCCGAGCTGTCCTACCATAACTTGGTCAATCATAGGTAGTATAGATTGCATTATACTTTGTAATGTTATAGGAAGACCTATTGATATAAGCAATTTATATAGTGTTTTGTTGTCTGGATTTTTTAGCCTATTCAAAAGTATCACTCCTCTATAATGTTGTTATCTATCGCCCATTTTATCGTCATTTCAAGTCCATCGTCTAAAGATATAAACTCTGATACGCCTAAATGTTCTTTCATTCTGGAGTTGTCTAAACATTTTCTTAAATAACCCTCTGGTTTATCAGTATCCCATATTATCTCTTTATCATAATTTGTAAGTTTAGCTATTTTTTCTGCTAACTCTTTTATAGATGTTTCTACACCAGTACCTATATTTAACGGTTTTATGTCGTTATACTCTACAAACGCTTTTGCAATTAAATCAGATACATCTGTAATATACATAAATTCTCTTGTAGCTATTCCACTACCCCACAGAGTAACTTGTGTGTCTGTTTTTACAGCGTTGTTAAACTTTTTGATAAGAGAAGGTATTACGTGTCCACTATCTTCGTTAAAATGGTCGTTTTCGCCATATGCATTAGTAGGAATTAAGTATATAAAATCCATTTCGTGCTGTTTTTTGCACGCTACTAAATGTTGATAAAATGCTCTTTTAACTATTCCATAAGAAATATTAGCCTCTTGAGGTTCACCCTTAAACAAGTCTTCTTCTTTAAATGGAACTTCAATATTATTTGGGTATGAGCAGTTTGTTCCAATAGCTACAAACTTTTTAACATTATGTGTTCTGCTTTGTTCTAGTACATAAATACATTTTAACATATTTTCATAGTAATAATCGGCAGGATATTTTTTTATATCGGCAATGCCACCAACTTTTGCTGCAAGATGTATAACATACTCTGGTTTTTCTCTATCAAACAATTCTTGAGTTTGATTATGGTCTGTTAAGTCGCAGTCATTTTTGCCTACGGCTGATATATTTGTAAATCCTAATTTTTCTAAAGATTTAACTAGGCTTTGTCCTATAAAACCTGTTCCTCCGGTTATTAATACTTTACTGTTTTTCATAATTTATGCACTCCATACATTGTTTATTTTTCGAGTTCTAAGTCGTTTTTCATCATACAATTTACTAGCCCTTTTAAGTCTACTTTTGCTTCCCAACCTAATGTTTCTTTAGCCTTTGTACAGTCGCCAATTAACAATTCTACCTCAGCAGGTCTAAAGAATTTTTCTGATACTCTAACTACAACTTTATCAGTTTTTGTATCTATTCCAACTTCGTTTACACCCTCTCCTTGCCATTTGATTTTAACATCAATGCAAGCAAATGCTTCTTCTACAAACTCACGTACTGTTATTGTTTTGCCAGTTGATACTACAAAATCATCAGCTTTATCCTGTTGCAACATAAGCCACATAGCTTCTACATAATCTTTTGAGTGTCCCCAATCTCTTTTAGCGTTCATATTGCCTAAGTATAGACACTCTTCTTTATTATATTTAATTTTTGCTACTGTGTTTGTTATTTTTCTTGTTACAAACTCTAACCCTCTACGCTCTGATTCGTGATTAAACAATATTCCACATGATACAAACATATCAAAACTTTCTCTATAGTTTTTAGCTATCCAATAAGCATATACTTTAGCTACTCCGTATGGGCTTCTAGGATAAAATGGAGTTGTTTCTTTTTGAGGTATTTCTTGCACTTTACCAAACATTTCGCTTGTAGCTGCTTGATACACTTTTGCATCTGGTTTAATTAATTTAACAGCTTCTAATAAATTTGTCATACCAACACCGTCTACATCTGTAGTATATATTGGTTCTGCCCATGACACTTCTACAAATGATTGAGCAGCTAGGTTATATATTTCGTCTGGATTGCTTGTTTTAATAGCTTTTATAAGCGATGTTATGTCTGTCATATCGCCATATATAAAGTTTATTTTATCTGCTATATGTTCTACATTTCCGTACTCTGATGTACTTTTACGTCTTATAATACCGTAAACATTATATCCTTTTTCAAGTAATAATTCTGCTAAATAGCTTCCGTCTTGTCCTGTAATTCCTGTAATTAATGCGTTTTTCATAATATATTCTTCCTTTCGTATATCATACTAAATATTCTTTTAGTCCTTTTTTAATATCTTCTAAAATTTCTGTTGCATCTTCTTCTGTTTTACCTTTTACAGATACATAAAGTTTTATTTTTGGTTCTGTACCCGATGGTCTTAAACAACAAAAACCATTGTTCTCAAATGTAAAATATAGTACATCTGATTTTAATAAATCAATTTCTTTTTCTTCTTTTGTTTTAATATCAAATTCTTTTGATATTTTGTAATCTCTTACTGAAATCACTTTTTGATTACCTATTTTAGTAGGGTAGTTATCTCGCACTTTTTTCATAATGCTGGCTATTTTTTTAGCACCCTCTACGCCGTCTAATGTTACATATATTAAGTCTTCTTTATAATATCCGTACTTGTCATACATTTCGTATGCTACTTCTATCAACTTTTTATTTTGTTTTTTGTAATAGGCTACCATTTCGCATAATACTTTTACAGAACTTATAGCATCTTTATCTCTTACATGAGTATCTGCTAAATATCCATAACTTTCTTCTGCTCCAAATACGTATTCATATTCTTGAGTTTCTTCGTATTCGTTTATTTTTTCGCCTATATATTTAAACCCTGTTAAAAGCTCTTTAACTTCAACATCATAATTTGAGGCTATCTCGTTTAATAAATTTGTTGTAACAATTGTTTTTATTAATACTCCATTATCTGGTAATGTGTTACTTTCTTCTCTCTGAGATAATATATACTGTGCCATAAGTGATGCTATTAAGTTTCCACTAAAACTTATATATTCTCCATTATGTCCTTTTGTATATACTCCTAATCTATCAGCGTCTGGGTCAGTAGCTACAATTATGTCAGCGTCTTTTTCTTCTGCAAGTTTAATCGCTAATTCAAAGGCTGAATGTTCCTCTGGATTTGGAAATTTAACTGTTGGGAAATTTCCGTCTGGGTGTTTTTGCTCTTCTACTATATGTAAGTTTTTATAACCACTTTCGTGTAAAGCTCTTTTAACTGGAATATGTCCGGCTCCATGAAGTGGAGAATAAACAATTTTTAAATCTTCCTTTTCTGAAGTTAAATCAACATTAGTGTGTTTAATGCTTTTAATATGTTCTATAAACTTATCTACTACTTCATGTGGAACATATTTAAATAAACCATCATTAATAGCTGTTTGCTTATCTATAGTTTTGATTTTATTATAATCATCAACGTTGTTTACACATTCTATAATTTGTTTATCTAGTGGATAAGTAATTTGTGCTCCACCTTTAGAGTATACTTTATACCCATTATATTTAGCTGGATTATGACTAGCAGTAATCACTATACCCATAGAACAATCAAGATATCTAACAGCAAAAGAAAGTTCAGGTGTTGAACTTAAGCTATCAAACAAGTAGGTCATAATACCATTAGCGTTAAAACAGAGTGCTGTTTCGAGCGCAAACTCTTTAGACATATTACGACTATCATAAGCAATAGCAACTTTTTTATTTGTTTCATAGTTTGAGTTAATAAAATTCGCAATACCTTGCGTGGCTTTTCTAACAGTATATATATTCATTCTATTAGAACCAGCACCGATTATCCCACGAAGACCACCAGTTCCAAATTCTAATTCTTTGTAAAAGCGTTCTTTAATTTCGTTGTCATCATCTTTAATTTTTAAAAGTTCACTTTTAGTATTTTCATCAAAGCAATTGCTGTTACACCAGTAATTGTATCTTTGTAGATAGTTCATACTTTCTCCTCCTGTTTGTGTAATTCTCACAAATTATAGGATAGTTTTAGTGTAAAGTCAACAACTAAATTGTTAACAAAATAATAATAGCAATTTGTACATTTTTTTAATCTTGTTTTTGTATCACTTGTTGTATTGTTATAATTTGTTTATTAATAAAGTATGAACATTGTAATATATTTGTAATATATTACTAAAAACGTCATTTTTTTCTATTTTAGATGCTGTTCACACTCTGTCCATATTGTTAACAGTTAGTACACATTTTAAAAATAGCAAAAAAATAATAAACCATTTATTTTAAACTATAAAATGCAAAAAATCCCCTTAATTTAAATAATCATCTAAACTAAAGGAATTATAAAACTTTGAAATAAATAACTGCTTTAGTTTAACTAATTATTATTTATTTGTCTTATGTATCTCATCTATTAATTTTTCTATATCTTTTATTGTTTTAACTTGTCCAACTGCATTCCGATAGCTTGCAGCATTTTTAAAACCTTTTAAGTACCACGCTATATGTTTTCTAGCCTCTCTCATACCATGGCTTTCGCCTTTATACTCTGCAATCATTTTGATGTGCTTAAGCATTATATTCATTTTTTCTTCTATATCTGGCTGACAAACTACTTTTCCGTTACTTAAGTATTCATTAATTTGTGTAAATATCCATGGGCTACCTAACGCACCTCGTCCCACTAAAACATAATCACACTTAGTATATTCATACATCTCTAATGCTTTTTTAGCAGAAGTAATATCTCCGTTACCTATAACAGGTATTTTTACTGCTTTCTTAACATCTTTTATAATGTCTAAATCTACTACCCCACTGTAGAATTGCTCTCTTGTTCTTCCATGCACCGTAATTGCACTTGCTCCTGATTGCTCACAGATTTTTGCAACCTCTACAGCATTAATATTACTATCATTAAACCCTTTACGTATTTTTACAGTAACTGGAATATCTACTACCTTTTTAACTGCTTTTACAATTTCTCCACATAGTTGTGGCGTTTTCATCAACGCACTACCACACCCATTATTTGTAATCTTAGGTGCAGGACAACCCATATTTATATCTAAAATGTTTGGTTTATACTTTAAAGATGTTATAGCCGCACTTGCTACGATATCAGGGTCGCTCCCAAAAAGCTGAACTGCTGCCGGTCGCTCTATATCAGATAAAACCATTAGCTCCTCTGATTTTTCACTTTTATATGATACACCTTTTGCGCTCACCATCTCGCCCACTACATAAGACGCACCATAACTTTTGCATAATTCTCTGAATGCTCTGTCAGAAACACCTGCCATTGGCGCAAGTCCTGCAAAGCCTTCAATTTTAACATTATCTATACTAAACATATTAATATCCTATAATCTAATTTATTTCTCTTGAGTATCTTCACCAGTTGATGTATATGTCATATGATGATATATCTTATTTAAAAAATCATCTGGATAAGTTTCATCTAAAAACTCATCGAAAGCATTTTTAGGTTCTATTCCATCGTTTCTTTGTGACATTCTATTTACAGCAGCAGCTGAAATTGTACAGTTGAACACCATAAATATAATTAGTATCCACGAAACAACTTTACCAATCTTGTTAGGCATTTTTTCTATCAGCTTAGACAATAATGGATAGATATATTTAATCCATACTACAGCTAAAGCGCCCCACATAGCCATATAAAAAATGCTAGTTCTGCCATTAATATTTCCTATTTGACCAGTATAATCCCACGAGACAGTTCCCATAAAAATTTCTTGGTACAAACTACAAGCATATTCAAATGCACCACCTAAAATAGAGCCTAAAACGAAAATAAAAACTTCTTTTTTGTTTCTCATCCAGTAAAGACACAATGTAAGCCCTATTGCACCAAACCCATAAACAGGATTAAACGGGCCATAAATAACACCCGCTCTTGATTCTAATCTGTGGTCAACAAGCAACCCAAATATTGTTTCAACAATTACACCAATTATACAACCAATAAAAAATACCCAAAACAATTTATAAAAATTCAACCCAAAAGCAAAACTGCTTTTATTTCCCAAGTATTTTTTACTCATTTCAGAATCGAATAAATGTATTGGTCTTCTATATACAAAATAAATCTTTCCGTATTTTAAAGCATCACTACTAATCTTTTTATTTATATGCAAATTATTTAAATTGCCTTTAAACTTAATATTTTTTCTTGTTTTCTTTTGCTTAGCTTGTTCAATCAATTTAGTAGCTTTATCTGACAATGGCTGATTTCTTTTTCTTTTTTTCTTATTATACACCCTCACACCGCCTAAATTTATATAGTTATAATTTTACATTAAATATAATTTTATGTCAAATACAATCAATATTATTGAATTATTTTTGTTTAAACATCAAAGATACTACTCTAGAATAGTATGCACATATACAAAATGCATAATTCACATACAAATAATTATGGCTTAAATTAATAGAATAGAATAAAAAGCGCATAATATTATAAGAAAAAAGACTTTCTTAGAGATAGCAAGATTTTTTTGTGAAAACTAGCTAATTATATACAGGTATATAAATAACTTTTATTCGACATTTCAGAATACTGCAACCCCTCTCCCAAACAAACACAAAATTTCACCAAATCGACACCAATACGACACTCTGCACCCCAAACTGACATCAAATGTTACACGATAGCATATAATATGTACCATATAAACCAAACCTATTGCTATAATTTTAACAATGTAGTATGATATATACATCGAAGGGAACACAACAGAAATACAATAACGAGTTCCTTGAGAGTTAAAAATGCTTATTTCTTTTTTCATATATACCTTCCAACGAAAGGGCAGATACCTTTCCCCGTATCCTCTCTTTCGCTAGCAGGTAGATATAATTTTTCCCCATTTTATATATTTTATGTGTTGTGTTCCCCCAAAGAGGCGTACTTCTTTGGGAGGAGAATCAACATTCTAACTTAACAATTTTCTTTTTTATATATTTTTGGTTTTTTGGATTTTTGATTTTGGTAAATAATAGTTTTTGAGTTAAAAGAGACTGAACTTAATGTTTAGTCTCTTTTAACTTTGTCACATTTAATTTTCTATTTTGGCTCTTTGTCAAATGTTGAGGTTGTTGCTAAAAAAAATAAAGGCTCTTTATCAAACTTCAGAGTTTGACAAAGAGCCATATTATTTACTTAATTAAAATTTAATTGGTTTTGCTTGTAGATATTTTTTAACCATAAGTGCTACTTTAAATACTATAGCATCTTCAAATTCTCTTAAATCTAAACCAGTTAATTTTTTGATTTTTTCTAATCTGTACACAAGTGTATTTCTATGTACAAATAGTTTTCTTGATGTTTCTGACACATTCAAGTTGTTTTCGAAGAATTTTTGGATTGTGAATAATGTTTCTTGGTCTAAAGATTCTATAGAGCCTCTTTTAAACACTTCTTTTAAGAACATTTCACAAAGCGTTGTTGGAAGTTGATAAATAAGTCTTGCAATACCTAAATTGTCATAACTAATTATGCTACGTTCAGTATCGAACACCTTACCAACCTCTAAAGATGCTTGAGCCTCTTTAAATGAGTTTGCTAAGTCTTTAATACCAACTATAGTTGTACCTATACCAATTACACAGTGAGTATAGAATTCACTTGACAATGTATCTACAATAGAGCCTGCTAATTTTTCTAAATCTTTAGATTCTATTCCATTTCTAATTTCTTTAATTAAAACGATATCAGTTTCGTTTAAGTTAATAACAAAATCTTTTGTTTTGTCTGGGAACAAGTTTTGAATAACATCATATGCAGAAACATCTGTTTTAGATGTGATTTTAACAAGCATACAAACTCTACTAACTTCAGAGTTAAAACGTAGTTCTCTTGCTTTTATGTATATATCGCCAGGTAAGATATTATCTAAAATAACATTTTTAATAAAGTTACCTCTGTCGTATTTTTCATCGTAGTATTGTTTTATGTTACTTAATGACACTGCTAGTAGTTTAGTATACTTTTGAGCAATATCATCATTACCTGTTACAAAAACAGCATATTCAGGTCTTGGACTGCTTCCAAAAGATTTATAAGTTTGCCCATTAACTACAAAAGGAGTAGTAGTCATTAAAGTTTCACCAGTGATGTTGTCAACCACTTCACCTATTCTGCCTAAATCGCTACAAGCAATTATAACGGAAGTTTCGTCAACCACACCAATAGTTCTATCAATAGTATCTCTCATTTGATGAATAACATTTTGAAATAATCTATTTGACATTTTCAAATCCCTCAATTCTTTAAAATTATTAGTTAAAATAAATATATTTTTTAGAGATAAATTTATAACTATCCCTAAGCAAATTCCATATCTACATTTTACACAAAAATAAAGAAAAAATCAACCATAAAAATGATAAAATTCGTATATTTCAATTTTTTTTTTAGAAACATCGAAAAAACCTTACAAATTTTACTATTAAAAGTAATTTTTCTTATATATTTAAACTTTTTAATTAGAATTTATAGTTTTTCTTCTTGATTTTTATCGTAAAAAAACTTTATTATATCTCTTCTTGTAATTATTCCCATAAAAACGCCTCTATCGTCTGTAACAACTACAAAGTTTTGGTCCATTACTAATATTAACAGTTCATCAACTGGAGTATTTATTTTTATGGACTTATATTTATTTATCTTTAAAATATCTTTAACTGTTCTCTCTTCTTCCTCTTCTATTGTATGCAAATCATTATCAAGCATATCCCATAAAAAATCGCCTTCGCTTACAGTGCCAACATATGAACCCATATCATTAATAACTGGTATTGCAGTATATCCATGAAATTTCATTTTTTCTATACCTTGTCTTATCGTATTGCTTTCTTTAATATACGCTACATTACATTTTGGTTTTAATAGTTTTACAATATTCATATATAATTATCCTTTCTACAATTGCATGTTTAACCCTTTTATAAACATCTAAATTACAGTTGCCGATAAATCACTAAAAAGTCTTAGTGCTTACTATTTCATTATACCATATTTTCAGTAAAAGTCTTTAACAATTTGTAAATATATTATAATTATTTTCTGTTTTTTGTAAAACAAAAAACTTGCCACAGAGTTTTTCCTCTGTAGCAAGCAAAATGTTGATAAAATAATTATCTTTTTGAGAATTGTGGAGCACGACGAGCTGCTTTAAGTCCGTATT
>CAYJGB010000014.1:0-50444 GCA_964369405.1 uncultured Eubacteriales bacterium | reverse complement strand
ACATTGTGCTATATAAAACAACGGGCGAAAATGGATTTCGCCCCTACAGGTTTGTAGTTCTATTTTACATTGTGCGAAAATTATAAACGTTAATTATTATTCTATTTACATTGTGCTATATAAAAACAACGGGCGAAAATGAATTTCGCCCGTTAATTTTTCTGTTCAATTTTATTTAAAAAATAATATTTATCCTTTTACAGAACCTGCTACTACACCTTTTATAATATATTTTTGAGAGAATAAGTAGAATACTACAATAGGTATTATTGCCATTACTAACATAGCCATCATTTGAGCCATATCAATAGAACCATATCCGCCTCTTAAATATTGGATAGCAACTGGTAATGTGCGTTGTTCACTTGGTAATACAAGTGATGGCAACAAGTAGTCGTTCCATATCCACATAGCGTTTAATATTGCTACTGTTATTGCTGTTGGTTTTAATATAGGTAACACTACTAAGAAAAATGTTCTAATAGGTCCACAACCATCAATCATAGCAGACTCTTCTATAGCAAGTGGTACACTCTTTAAAAAACCTGTAAACATAAACACAGAAAGCCCTGCACCAAATCCTAAATATAATATTACAATACCAAACATATTACCTAAATCTAGTGTATCAGCTATTTTAGACATAGGGAACATTACCATTTGGAAAGGTACTATCATAGAAAACGCACATAATAAATATAATGCACTAGTATACCATGCTTTTATTCTAACAATAAACCATGCGCACATAGAAGTACATAAAACTATCACTACAACTGAAGCAACTGTTATCCACAAAGAAACACCAAAAGCTTGGAAGAAATCAATACTATGTACACCATGAGTGTAGTTATCAAGACCTACAAATGTTTCTGCATTAGGAAGCGCAAACGGGTCAGCACTTACATACAGTTTACCTTTAAATGAGTTCATTAACACTAGAAAAATAGGAGCTAAAACTGCTACAGCAACTATGCTTAGAAGAATTAATCTAATCCAGTCAGTAACTTTCATTTTTTTCTTAATTTTCTTAACTTTAGCATCATTATTTTTATTCATTATGCAGTTCCCTCCTTACGTCTTGTCAAATATAGTTGAGTTAACGCAATTACAGCAACTATCAAGAAGAATAAAACAGCTTTTGCTTGTCCTACACCCTGCCAACCAGGACGACCATAGAAAGTGTCTACTATGTTTAATGCAAGCATTTGAGTTTTATCGTTAGGTGCACCGTTTGTAAGTGCCAAGTTTTGGTCATAAAGTTTAAATGAATTTGTAAGCGTTAAGAACGTACAAATTGTAATTGAGGGCATTACCTGAGGAATAGTTATCTTAAATAATTTTTGCCACTTATTAGCACCATCAATGTCGGCAGCCTCTAAGAGTTCTTCTGGTACATTCTGTATACCAGCTATATAAATAATCATCATATAACCAATAAGTTGCCAGTTCATAAGAATTACAAGTCCCCAAAATCCATAAGCTGGGTCATAAGTAATAGTAACACCTGACAATGCTAACACACCATTAATGATTAAAAGCCAAATATAACCTAGAACAATACCACCAATCAAATTTGGCATAAAAAATGTTGCTCTAAAGAAATTTGTACCTTTCATAGCTTTTGTTAAAACTAAAGCCAACAAGAAAGCTAAAACATTAATTGAAACAATCGAAACAATTGTAAATTGAACTGTAAACCATAAAGCATCAACAAATTTAGTATCTGAAAACGCTTTTATGTAGTTATCTATACCAACCCACTGAGCATTGGTAATAGTAGTAAACTTAGTAAAAGATAAGTAAATCCCCATAAAAAATGGTGCAATAAAAGCGATAATAAACGCAATTAAAGTGGGAAATACTAAGATTGGAAAACATTTTTTCATTGACTTTTGCATAATACACATACCTCTTCATTCACTGATATTTATAGAAAACACCTCGAGCAACTAACAGTTAACCCGAGGTGTTGTTTTATAAATAAATTAATTAGCTACAATACCTTATTGAGCTGTTGCTGCTCTTTCAGTTGCCCATGAATCTACTACTACTTGAGAAACTTCATCCCATGATTTTTGGTCTTGAGTGTACTCTAGTAATGCTGCACCAAAATCAGCTTTAAATTGCTCACTTGGGAAAGCTGTAAATAACCAAACTGGGTTATTTATTGTACCAGCTTCAGCTTGATATCTTAAAATTTCTTTAGCTAGTGGGTCTGTTGGTTGCTCATCTTCTGAGAATGAAGTAAATGGAGTAATAAAGCCTAATTCGTTAGTAACAGCTTTTTTACCTTCTTCACTTGAGAATAACCAATTTAAGAAATCAGCAGATGCTTTTTGTTTTTCTTCGCTTACTTGGCTGTTAATTGCAAAGTAGTTTTCTGTACCTATGCAGATACCTTGTGTTTCTTCGCCTTCAACGCCTGTGTAGATTGGTAAGAATTTAATGTCGTCTTCTTTAGTAACGTTGCCTTCAACACCACTAATTTGTCCCCAGCCCCAGTTACCATTTTGAACCATAGCAGCTTTACCTAAAGCAAATTCTGCCATTGAATCGTCAACAGTTTTAGAAGAAAGTAAGTTTTTCTCTGTTACTGAGTTATTGATATATAAGTCAAATATGTTTTTGTAATCATCGCCATAAGTAAACTCTATTGAATCAGCTTCTAATCCTGCTAAAATTGGATTAGCACTATCTTTGTCCATAAATTCATAATATAGAGGTAAGTTAGCTAAGTGAGTTTGCCATCTCCAGTCATTACCTTCAGCCATTGAAGTTGAAGCAAATACACCCTCAATACCTAACTCGTCTTTCATTTTTGTCATATCTTCTGTAACAGCTTTTAAATCAGCAAAACTATCAATTTCTTCAACAGAAGCTATATCAGTAGCTTTATCAGCTGACTCAAAATATTTTGTCATTATAGCATCATTATATATAATACCATAACCCTCTACAGCATAAGGAACACCGTAAACACCGTCATCATTTTTAACTGCTAAATCTTTACCAGCATCAGATAATAATCCATAAATGTCAGTATCAGATAAATCTGCACAATAGTCAGCCCAGTTTTGATAACCTACAGGACCATTGATTTGGAAAATTGTAGGAGGGTCACTTTTAGCAATTTCAGAAGTTAAAGTTTGCTCATATTGACCAGAAGCAGCTGTTACAACTTTAACAGTTACACCTGTTTCTTCTTTATATTGTTCAACAATCGCCTCATATTTATCTTCGATTTCAGGTTTAAAGTTTAGGAAGAATATTTCTTCCGCAGCAGCATCGCCACCTCCAGAACCATCATCAGATGTACAACCAACAAAAGCAGTAGCTGTTAAACAAGTAGCCATTGCTAATGCCATAAATCTTGAAAACTTACGCATAATAAATCTCTCCTTTTTTAAATTTAATTTAATTGATTTTTGATAAATAAACACAATGAAAAATATGTTAACGAAAGATTAAATGTGTGTATAAACTATGTACAAACGCACTGAATATCACGTATTTTGCAAAAATTTATACATTTTAAATCTTGATACGAAACATTTTTTATGTGTAATTTACATATATTATATATTATATTGGAAATAACTGCAACAGTTTTTTAAAAATAAAAAAATGATTATTACATTTTAATATATTTTAAATGCAAGACTAGCATATATACACAAAATTTTCATTACATTTTTTAATATTTATTAATATTTTGTAATTTCTAAGTGCTTTTTAATTAAAAACACTAAATAAATCTTATTATTTCGTCCACTTCTTTTCTAGCTGTTGGTTTTGGCTGTTCATCTGGATAACCATACACTATTAAGGCTGCTACTGTTTCTCCCTCTGGTAAATCCACTATTTGTGAGATTTCTTTATCGTTTATTACTCCCATTACACATGTTCCTACACCTTTTTCAAACGCTGCTAAGCAAAATGTTTGACACGCTATACCTGCATCAAATATTTCCCACACGTTTTCTTTACTCGTAACATATTCTTCGCCTATTTTCCCACTTTTTCCTTTTACACAACTAAGCACTACTACCGATTTTGCTTTTTTTAGTATTCCTATGTTATACACAAATCCCTCTACACCTTTTGTTGCAAGCTGATTTATTTTATCTTCATCTTCTACAAATGTATACCTTGCAATTTGAAAATTTGCCCAAGATTGTGCATACCTTGTACTCTCCATTATCTCTTTGATAACTTCGTGGCTTACTTTCTCATCTTTGTATTTTCTTACACTTCTTCTTTCTTTAAGCATTGTTACTGCGTCCATATTTTATTCTTCCTTTCAAATTGTATTTATAATTATTATACATTAATTTATTTACAGTTTCAATATTTTTTAATAATTATTACCTAATTTTTGATTTTGCTTGCCTATTATCAAAACACATCTTTATTGCTATTGCTGTTATATCATCATCTCTTCCATCTGTTCTCCTAAGCTTTGCTTCTCTTACTATTTCTTTTGCCATTTGTGGTGCTGTTTCTTTCTCCATTTCTTCGACTAGCTTTTCTAACCACATATCTCCTGTTGCCACTGCTCCATCTGATACCATTATCAACCAGTCATTTGCCTCTAATCGCACACTATCATGAGAAAACTTTACATCTGTTAATATACCTGCTGGCAAAGATGCACTATTACTTCTATATGTTTTACCACCTTTTCTTATCACTGTAAGTGGTGCTCCTGCTTTTAATATCTCAACTTTTCCTGAATATAAGTCTATACTTGCTATATCAAGCGTTGCTAGAGATTCATCTCCAGACTTTACCATTAATGCTGAATTTACTACTCTTAACGCACAATCAAACCCTAATCCTGCTTTTACTAACTTTGTCATAATATTTTCTGCCATACTTCCATCTACTGCTGCTCTTCCTCCTGTTCCCATTCCATCACTTATTATAGATACCATTCTACCCATTCCATCATTAAAATAATTGTAACTATCACCACACAATTGACCCTCTCCACTTACATGTTGCGCACTTCCTATTTGAGTATCAAAATATGCTCTTTGTGCCATACTTATTCTACTTATATTTGATGCTATACTTATTTGTGGTGTATCTAATCTTCTGCCACTCGCTTTCGATATTTCTTTTATAAATTCTGCTTTTTTTATGTCAGTTTGATTTACATTAAACGCCTCAATTTCTACTGTCATTCTGTTGAGTTTATCTATTCTACAACTAACATCTATAGGTGTAATTCCAAGCATTTTTAATGCACTGCTTATTCTTTGCGATGCTTGTAAATCATATCTTTCAAAATGCTCAAACTCATGTGCTAATTGTCCTAGTATATCGCCTAGACCTGAGAACTGTCCTGCTACAACGCTTCTAATCTCCCCTACTCTCATATCAGCTGATAATGATGCAACATATAAATTGTAATTTCTGTTTATAGATAATGTCATTTCTGCTACTTTGCAACATTTTTTTGTAAACGCATTCGAAAAGTCTTCTTGTGTTATTTCTCCATTTTTCTTAAGGATACTACTCAGTTTTGAAAAATCATTTTTGCTAACGTGTTTATGCTTGTCCAAGCAATATACTCTAAGCCCACAATTTGAACATGTTTCCATAGTTGATTGATTATAAATTTCCTCAATATCGTTTGAGAAAATATCTTTCATTTTTTCTGCAACTTGGTCAACTGATGTAGACACATCTTCTAATGCCTTAGAAGCAAAGTCAAGACGCATAATAATACTTTTTCTAAGGCCTTCAGATTTCATTTTATCTACTGGAGGAGCAAAAATATCTGTAATTTGATTTCCAAAAGATTTAGGAATAAAAAAGAAAATTAAAGAAGCAATTATAACTTCGTATAAATTAGTAAATATCATTGTGGTATCTTGAGATTGAAAAGACATCAGCACACTAGAAATTAAGAATGCAAATATAACAGCAATCTTACCAACTTGAGCAAAAAGCCCAGCCATAAGACCACCAAAAGCGTATGCACCGGCTAAAAAGATAGTGGTATTATTTGTCATACTAAAAAGTACACCTGTAGCAACTCCACTAATACTACCACCAGCAACAGCACCATATTGAGCGCAAAATAAAACAACAGCAACTGCTAAAACTCTTCCCAATGACACCCCACTAAAATTAACACTTGCTAGAGAAAGTAATAATATGCATGCTGTCATCGCCACGCAAGCTACCTCTTGCTGATTAAATGAATTTAAAGTTTTTGTGCTATAAGAAAGCATAATACATCTGCTAAAAAAGTAAGCACCAACAGCCGATAGAAAAGCTTCAACAACAGTCATAGAAACAATATTGATAGAAAAATCAACAACAGAAGAAAGAACTAATCCAGTAGCTAACATAGGAACAAATGCAACGATTGGAGCGAAAAATCGTGTTTTATTAATTTTTTTAATATCACTTAAAGTCCATCTGATAGCACCAATAGCAATGATTGTGGCAACGTACCTAAAGCCAGAACCATCTGAAAAAGCAAGGTAGCCAACGCTTACACCGATTAAAGAGGAAAAAAGATTTTTAAACGGAACAGATGCAATTAAAGAAGCACCAAAAGGAGCATACTCGCCAAAAACAGCTCCTCCAGAAACAAAAATGCCACAAATAAAAAATATTATATGGCTATAAAAATTAACAATTGAAGAAGAAGTTAATGTAGTACGCAAATTTTTTTTAATATCGACAGTATTATTGATTTTCATATGTACCCCTCGCTTTGAACTGAAATAGATTTAATATGTAATAAAGATTATAAAACAATCATATAAATTAATTTGTCTAAATGACGTGTAAAAAAAAGAAGAAAAAGAAAATATAAAACGATAGCAACAGCAGACAAAAAAAAGTAAAAAATTACATTTTTGTAACCTTGCACCTATTTTATCCTATTTAATGAGGTTTTTGTGATTTAATTCTGATATTTTTTTGTAATAATTTTGAAATAAGTATTGAAAACAACTTGATTTTATGTTACAATTTGTTTTAAATTGAATTATGATTTAAGTGAAGGGACAATATTTATGAAAGTTAAAAAACGTTTAAATATTATATTAATAACTATTTTGTGTTTTACAATGTTAAGCATTGGCAGTGTATCTGCTATTACAAGTCTTGATGATTATAATGACCAGAAAGACACTTTACAAGAAGAGAAAGACAATCTAGAACAAGAGTTAGAGGAAACTCAGGAAGAAATAGAAAAAGAAGAGGCGGCTTTAAAAGAGTATCAAGAAGAAATGAATGCTCTTGAAGAGGACATAGACAAGTTAAATATTGCCATAACTGATTATAATAATGATATTGAAGCAACTCAAAAAAGCATATTAGATTTAGAGTTAGAAATCGAAAAAGACTATGTTATATTAGGCGATAGATTAAGGTCATTATATATGGCTGGCGAAACTCACTATTTAAGTATACTGCTAGATTGTGAAGATATGGCAACTTTAGTAGATACAGCAGCTGTAATACAAGCGATATCAGAGCATGATAACGAATTAATAGCACAGCTAAATGAAAATATAGCCGTTATGGAAGAAGATAAGCAAAAATTAATTGACGACAGAAACGCTGTAGAAAAATCTAAAGAAGAATTAGAGTCTGCAAGTAAAGATTTAGATACATTGTATGAAAAAACTCAAGCAATTATTAAGAGTCTTGAATCTGACAAAGAAGAAACCGAAGAACATATACATAATATTTCAGAAGAACAAGAACAATTGTCAGATGAACTATTACAATTCCAAAAAGAATACGCCGCTCAAAATAACAGTAGTGGCAGTTCAAGCAGTGGTTCTACTGTAGTACCTGAGGGTGGTTCTGGCAGATATATATGGCCTGCTCCAGAATGTCCAATAATTACTTCTTACTGGGGTGACGGCAGAAACCATAAAGGGTGGGACTTTGCGTGTAATGGTAGTGCATACGGAAAACCAATAGTAGCAGCAGCCGACGGAGTAATTATAACTGCAAACAAAACTGACGAATGGGGTAGTGGTTGGGGTTATTACATATTAGTAGACCACGGAGATGGTTACTCTACTTTATCAGCACATTGTAGCTATATAACAGTTAATGTTGGGCAACAAGTAAAACAAGGTGAAGTAATTGGTTATGTTGGTAATACAGGAAACTCTTTTGGAGCTCACCTACATTTTGAATGTTGGCGTAACGGTGTAAAATACGACCCAGCAATTGAGTTTGGTTGATATAAATAATATATAAATTTAATAGGTATGTAATAAATGAGTTTTTCATTAATTACATACCTATTTTTATTATTTTTTTAAATGTTTTGAACGTTGAGTGTGCAATATTTCGATAATAAAATCAGTTGAAAAAGGGTAGAATGTGACCATTAATTTTGCAACGCACTAATTATAAAAAAACCACAAACCTGTAGGGGCGAAATCCATTTTCGCCCGTTGTTTTTATATAGCACAAATTATAATATAACCACAAACCTGTAGAGGCGAAATCTATTTTTGCCCGAAATTCTTCAAATTTACAAAAATTGGGGAGCATATGGAATGCTCCCCTACAAAGATTTGGTAATATTAACATTAGTGCGACAACCAAGAAATTTTATAAATTATCGTCCGTTGGCTTTTCTTCTGTTTCTTCTTTTATATCTTCTATTTTATCTTCTTTTTCTACTGATGATAAATCTTCTTTCAATTGTGTTTCTTCTATAACACTTTCTGTTTCTTCTAGTGTTGTTCCTACTAAAACTTTTTTCTTTTCAAAACGTTTAGATAAGAATATCATTAGAATAAATATTCCTAGTGCTACTACAAATAGTATTACTCCTGTTACAAAGCCTGCTGGCGAATATCTAAACTCAACCTCGTGTACTCCTTTTGTAAGGTCTATTGCACACATAGCTTCTGCTATATTCAACACTTCTACTTCTTGACCGTCTACATATGCACTCCATCCACTTTCATATGGTATTGATGTGTATAATAGTCCGTCTTCTTTTACGTTTATCTTGCCTTTAATGTTTGTTGTTTCAAAGCTTGTTATTTCAAGCTTTTCATCGTTTAATATGTCATATCCCTCTTGGAAAACATCTTCGTTCAACATACCTACATACATATGCGCTGTCCCTGAATTCCCAGTTGTTGGCTTTGCTGAAAATTTAATTATATCACCTTTTTTAAACTCACCAACTGAAATTAAATACGGTCTACCTGCTGAATATGATACTGCAGTATCTCCCTCTTTTCCAGCTGAGATTGTTTCTATATGGTCAATGTCAGGATATGCATACAATGTACCATCTTCTGGCATTGAATATGTCCATACTAATTCTGTTTCTAATGTTGTATCTACTGGTGCAAAAGTATACTGTCCGTATGTTTGTGTTTCTCCACTATAATATACATTTGCATTAACATGTCCTGCTTGATATACATCTACCATTGTGAACAAATCATCTGTTACTCCTGTAGACTTTTCAAACAAGTTTTGTTGAGATACGAAAGAGTTATCATAAACTGATTCATAATTTAATAATTCTCTGTCTGTCATAAATCCTAATGATAAATAATGTGTGTTTTTATAAGTTTGTAAATATCCTGTTGTTGTGAACGGCTTCCAATGGTATGTGTCTGAAATATGTCCATTTTTCGCCATCAAATATTTAACATCTAAAAACGCATGTGTCAGTGGTGTTGACTCTGCAAATAAATATCTATTACCTGCGTCCCATCCTAATTCGCCTATACCATACATAAAGTTTGATACATTTACATTTATTGTAGATGAGAACATCGACACTCCATAATACCCATATAACGCTGGGTCGTTAGTTGTATAGAATTTTGTAAATTCACTTCTATAAAATTCTTCATCATCTATTGTATCTACTTCTTCTACTGCTTGCTGAATAGTTGCTAACTGGTCTGGATATGTTGACCTTGAAGTAACTCTTACTTCGTTTACACCAATAAATGCACTAGCTGTTAACTCAGCTAATATGACAAAACATATCAAAAAATTTAACGTTGCTTTATTAAAGACTTTTTTGTTGTATAAGAATACTGATGATATTATGAATACTGCAATAATAATATTTCCTACTATAATAATTGTATCATCACCATTTACTGTGTAACAGAACAACACTGCTCCTGAAATCATAGCCATAAATATTATATCTACAATATTTATCTGGTCTATTACCATAAGTGCCCTATACGCTAAAACTACAATAATAAACGATATCAAAAACGAAAATCTATATGGTATCATATTAGTTTCGTGCATTCCATGCCATATATAATCTAAAACATTTATATTTGTACTAACTAGTATAAATGTTAAAACTACAATACTACACAGCTTTTCTCTGACAGAAATATTTTTAGCTAACAGATATATACCTATTAGAACTATACATATAAAACCTGCATATACGTTTGGTAATCCTTCTTTTACATTTGGAACGTTTAATGCAGTAAAGTTACCAATTACGTCTGTAAAAGGGTTTTCTGTACGCCACGTAGTAGGGAAATTATTAACTGAACTTTGAGTAATCTGCAAGTTATAATATGCTGGCAATGTCACAAATGCCGAAAACATTACTGATACAATACTACAAAGAACAATTTGACCTAATTTCTTAAAAAATTCTTTTAACGCAAGTTTTCTGCATATGCATACAGAAAAGAATACAAAAACTGTGAATACACAAACAAATAATCCAATATAATAGTTTGTTAAAATCGCAAGCGCTAATGAGATTACATATAATCTAAACTTACCCTCTCTAATTAATGCAACTGTTCCCATAACTACTAAAGGGAATAATGCAAATGTATCCATCCATATTACATTCCAATAATAACCCATTGTAAAGGAACATAATGCAAATAAAGATGAAAAGAATACAGTTGTAACATCTAACTTTTTAAAAGAATATCGTAGGAAAAATGTAGTAAATAGCCCTGCACACCCTACTTTAATAAGTAGCGACAATGTTAATGCTTCTCTTAAAAATTCAGATGGAACTAAAACTGTTAAAAAATTCAGAGGACTAGCAAGGTAATACGCCATAAGAGCTATATAATTTGTACCTAGTCCTACACCCCAGGAATATAACAAAGAATCTCCTGATTGTAATTTAGAATGGAAGTCACTTAAAAACGGATAGTACTGTTGCCATAAATCAGTTACTAAAATTTGTGAATCTCCAAATGGATACACACCATTATACGCAAATGCTGTACCCATAAGTAAAAACGGTATAAAGAACGCTGATACTAAAAGAAGATTGTTTTTACTTTTTTTGCTCAGTCTATTTTTATGAATAGCTGTGCTAACCTTCTTTTTATCTATAGAGTTTGTTTTACTCATATAAAAACCCTTTCTATTTTAAATTTTAAAGCACATACAGTTTATTTTACCATTATTTTTTAAATTGGTAAATATATATTTATAATTTTTTTACTTTTTTTTTGCATTTTCAAATATTATTTGCTATAATAGCAGTAGTCAAAATAAAAAATTTAGGAGAACTTGTATGAAAACAGTTGATATAGTAGTACCTTGTTATAACGAGGAAGAGGGTTTAGAAATATTTATAAAAGAAACGTCTAAAATAACAGATAAAGTTTTTGGATACGATTTTACTTTCATACTGGTTAATGATGGTAGTAAGGATAAAACTTTTTTCGTAATGAAAAAACTAGCTAAAATGTATGAAAATGTAAAATACATTTCACTTTCAAGGAATTTTGGTAAAGAAAGTGCAATGTATGCTGGTTTTAAATACTCTACTGGTGACTATGTCATTGTAATGGACGCTGACTTGCAACATCCACCAGCTATGATTCCTGATATGATTGCTGGAATAGAAGAAGGATATGATTGCTGTGCTGCTATGAGGTCAAGCAGAGAGGGAGAATCTAAAATAAGGAGTTTGTTTTCTCAAACATTTTATAAAGTCAGCAATAAGATGACTGATGTAACTATGCCTTATGGAGCAGTTGACTATAGAATAATGACAAGACAAATGATAAACTCAATAATTGAGTTGTCTGAGGTTCAAAGATTTTCAAAAGGTTTATTTTGCTGGGTAGGTTTTAATACAAAATGGCTACCATATGTAAATGTAGAAAGAACTATAGGAACAACTAAGTGGAGTTTTTGGGGACTGTTCAAATATGCTATAGATGGATTAACTGCATTTTCTGTAGCACCATTAAGATTTATATCAGGTATGGGAATTTTCATATCAATAACAGCGTTTATATATATTTTAGTAACTATAATTCAAACTTTAATATTTGGTGTAGAAGTACCTGGTTATACTACAAACCTATGTGCAACGTTATTTTTAGGCGGAATAATGGAATTTTCTATAGGTATACTTGGAGAATACATAGGTAGAATTTACTTAGAAAGTAAAGATAGACCAATATTTATTATACATCACACCAATATAGATATAACTAATGCAAATGACGAAAATGAAGTTACTATGTCTAACGAGGGCATTAGCAAAGTATCAAGCACTAAAAAGACTGTAAAAACAGAATATAACCAAACAGAAAAAGAAGATGTAACAGAAGATACTACAGCAAGCTATGACTTATCTAATTTTGAATAAGTTTTAAGAAAAGGTGAAATTGTGGAATTTATAAAAAAGTTTTTTGACATTAAATTTTTAAAGTTTATAGCAGTTGGATTAGTTAACACACTAGTAGGAAACGGCTTACAGTTTGTACTACTTAACGCAACAGCATTAAGTAGCCAAGGCAATAGTGGAGTATGGATTGCCTCAAGCACATCGTATGTATTAGCTAGTATACTAAGTTATTTTTTAAATAAAAAATTTACCTTTAAAAATCAAGAAAAAGGCATAAAACCGATATTAAAATTTTCATTAAATATTGCAGTATGTTACTTAATAGCATATGGGCTAGCAATTCCATTGACTTCACACATATGTATTAGTAACAATATAACTATGTTCAATATGAGTGTAGAATCATTTTCAAGTAATGCAAGTTTAGTAGTTGGAAGTTGTTTATTTGTAGCGCTAAATTATATAGGACAAAGATATTTTGCATTTAAAGAAAAGAATAATTGACATAGTATTAATTTAACTTCGGTGAAGATTTTTAATAAGATTTCGAATTTTTTTAATTAAAAGTATTGACTTTTTTAAAAAATTCTGCTATAATCTATCTTACCGATTGCTTGGAGGGGTGTCCGAGCGGTTTAAGGAGCTAGTCTTGAAAACTAGTGATTCTGAAAGGAACCAAGGGTTCGAATCCCTTCCCCTCCGCCAACAATAATCTCGGTTTTATAACCGAGATTATGTTTTAATTAAATAGCATTAGCTTCGGCACGGAGGATTACTCAAGTGGTGAAGAGGCTCCCCTGCTAAGGGAGTAGGTCGGGTAACCGGTGCGAGGGTTCAAATCCCTTGTCCTCCGCCAAAAGTTCTAATCAGAATATGATTAGGACTTTTTTTATTTTGTATAGATTTTTGTAAACTCGGATGTTATATCAACACCTTTAGGAACATAAAGTTTTATTCAAATTTTAACACACCCAAAACATAACGACACAAAAGTTTTAAACAGACCATAACACACATCTGCCATAGTCACACAAAACATACTCCTAGCCACTCTCTGCCTCCAAATACACAAAACCTACCCTACTACCCTAGGTTTTTCTTTCATCCATACACAACTCTTCTAACCGAACTAAAAGCTCCCCTAGCCTAAGCTAGAGGAGCTTCATTATTACTTAAATTTAAAACGTCAATCTAAAAGTTGATTAACCTTGTGATTTTTTTCTACGAACTACTAAAACTGCACCCGCTGCTAATAATAATCCCATAAATACTACGATAAACATTGTTGTATCTTGAGATGTGTCAACAGTACCTTTACCTGGAGCATCTGTTGGCTCTTCTGTTGGAATTGGTGTTGGTGCTGGTGGATCTACAGTTCCTGCATCTGGGCGGTTGTAAGAATAATCCATATCAAAGAATGGGTTTAGACGTACTTCATCACCATATGAATCTAATTCTGTTACATATTCGCCATTGCTATCTTTTAATGCTTCGTCTGTCATTTCACCTGTTAGTGGGTTGAAATATTTCCATGATACTTCTGGTACATATTGTTCTTCGCCAGTTGCTGGGTTAACTACTGTACGCATTGTACCGTTTAAGTAAGTAATACCACCACAGAAGTCAGCAGCAATTAAGCCAGTTCCTTCTGGATATATTGTAAAGTCTTCTACGTTGATATCAACTGTTTGGAAAGCTTTATCAGCTTTTTCTTCATCATAATCTTCTGTTCCTGGTAAGCCTTTATCTATACCATTGTTCCAGATAATAAATCCAACGTATGATGGAGCTATTCCACAGAAAATGTTTCCGTATTCTTCGTTAATTTCAACTTCTTTTGCTGCTTTTTCTTCATCTGTAGCACTTGGATTTTCATCTAAGAATTGTTGGTACATCATTGGAGCAACTGGTGTTGCTGCCTCTCCTGGCCAGTCGCCATTAGCTTCGTCGCCACCATACCAGTAGAATCCTATTTCAAATCCTTCTTCTTTGTATTCATCGTTTTCTAACCATTCGTCTGGAGCTTCAAAATAGTATATTTTGTAGTATCCGTCCCAATCTGGTTGAGCTTCTGTTGGATCTTGTTTTGCAGGCATACCATATTTCCAAGGAGTTGGTATACCACCAATTCTGCCGTACTCGTCTATTCTAACGCCTTCTTCAGGGTCAGTTTCAGGCTCTGTAGGTGCTTCTGTTGGTGCTACTGTTGGTGCTTCTGTTGGTGCTGTTGTTGTAGTTTCAACTTCTGTTGTTGGTTCTTCTGTTGGTGGTGCTATTGTTGTTGGTGCTGTTGTTGGTGCTTCTGTTGGTGGTGCTGTTGGTTGTGCAGCATAAAGAACTTCTAAATCTGCTGTTAATTGAGCTTTTTTCTCATCTGTTGCTAAAGGAGCGTATAGTTCGTTAGCAGCCCAATCAGCAACTAAACTCTCAGGAGTTTCGTTTGGTAAGAATTTAACACCAACTATGTTTCCAAGACTTGTGATTGTTACGTGTGAAGCCTCGTAAGGTGTGTTTCTCCAAGCAGCTATTTCAGCTGATTTTGCTGAGTCTACTGGATTTTCTACTGTTTCACCTGTTACGTAAGCTGTATCACCAATACAAGCTGGAGATATTGTTAAGTCAAAAGTTTGATTTCCTGAAGAAATACTGAATATAACTACATTCCAGTCACCCTCTTCTGGTGATTTTGTAATGTCAAAAGTATATTCACGAGTTTCGTCAACTCTTGTCATTTTGATTGCTCTTGATGCCCATGGAGCATATTCTTCTCCACCTGATACGTATAAATAAGCGTAAACAGCTGTAGTAGTTTTTAGCTCACCCCAAGATTCTGGTGCTTCAAATCTTATTGTGCTTCCCTCTAATTTTTCGTTAGCACTAACTGCTATGCTTCCTACTACTACCATAGAAACCATTAAAGCTACTACTAAAAGTATACTTAGTACTTTTTTTCTCATTGCTTTTTTCCTCCTTAAAATAATTAAAAATGTTTTTCCGAAGTAAGTATGATTTTATTCTAAAAATTATACTTCAGTGTTATAATTATACTATATTGAATATAAAAGTTCAATGAATTTTATGTAATTCTTTTGTAACTTTTCATTTATTGGTTACATTAACAAATTTTTAAACAATTTTATTATATTATGAACAAAATTTGAACAGCTTTCATATATCAAATTACATATTTTTCTAATTGTTCTAATTCTTCTTGTATAATGCTCCATTCTTCCATTAATTTATCATTTTTTGTTTTTAATTCTTCTAATGTTTTACTTATTTCAGTTAATTTTGTGAAGTCTGCTACAATATCTTCTTGTTGTAATTCTTTTTCTAAATCGTCTATATTCTCTTCATTTTCTTCTATCTCTCTTTCACATTTGTCTAGTCTTGTTTTTGTTTTCCTTATGTTAGATTGTAACTCTTTTTTTATAAAATAATCATTATTTGACTTTTTTATTTTCTTTTCTATTACCTTATCTACTTTTTTATCATTCTCTTTTTCTATATATCTATCATAGTCTCCTATACTTATATCTAATTTATCGCTTTTTAATGTTACTATTTTATCTGCTAGTTTGTTGATAAAGTATCTATCATGAGAAATCACAAGCATTGTGCCGCCATATTCTTTAAGCGTTTTTTCTAGCGCTTCCCTTGATGTTGTATCTAAATGGTTTGTCGGCTCATCTAATAATAAAAAATTTGCTCCCTTTAACATAAGTTTAAGCAGTGCTACTCTTGCTCTTTCTCCACCACTTAGCTTTTTAATCTCCTTAAACACATCATCTCCACTAAACATAAATACTCCTAACGCACTACGTATTCTTGTTTGTGTCATATCAGGAAACGTGTCCCACACCTCGTCTAGCACTGTTTTTTCTAAGTGTAAATCTGCTTGCACTTGGTCGAAGTATCCGATTTCTACATTTGAACCTAATAACACTTCTCCTCTAGTTTCATATTCTCCTGTTATCGTTTTAAATAGTGTAGTCTTACCACAACCATTTGCACCTAGTAAAAATATTTTTTCTCCTTTAGTTATATGTAAATCTATATTTGAAAAAATTTTCTTTTCTGAAAAACTTTTTTCTAATCCTTTACATATTAACACATCGTTTCCACTTTCTTTTTCTGAACTTAATTTAAATGTTAATTTCTCTGTTTCGCTTTCTGGTGCTATTAACTCTTCTTTTACTCTATCTATTTGTTTTTGCTTACTAGCTATTGTTATATAATTATGTGCTTGACCAAATTTTTTCTGCTTAGCTATTATTCCTTCTATTCTTTTTATTTCCTTTATATCATTTTCATATTTGTTTGCTAACGTTTCTATTGCTTCTTCTTTTTTCTTTATAAACGATGTGTAGTTTCCTTTATATGTAATCGCTTTCATGTGTTCTATCTCAACTGTTTTGTTTGTTACTGCATCTAAAAAATATCTATCATGCGATATTACTATTATCCCACCTTTAAAATCTTTGATAAAACTTTCTAGCCACTCAACTGATGATATATCAAGATGGTTTGTAGGCTCGTCTAATAATAGAAAATTAGAACCACTTAATAAAAGTTTTGCTAAACTTAGTTTAGATATCTGCCCTCCAGATAACTTTCCTACTTCCATTTGCATATCTTCATTAGAAAAACCTAATCCAGTCAATGCTGAACGTGTTCTGCTTTCATACGTTAGCCCACCTCTATTTTCGTACTCTTCTTGCAAATATAATTGCTTTTCTATTAATTTATCCATATCATCTTGTTGCATTTCTAATAGTGATGTAACTTTTTCTATCTCAATTTCCAATTGTTGCAAATCTTCAAAAACACTTAAGAGTTCAAAATACACACTCCTAGTTGGATTACTACAAGCGTGTTGTTGCATGTAACCTATCTTTATGTCTTTGTTTTTAATTACTTCTCCACTTGATGATGTCATCTCTCCCGAAATCACTTTAAATAATGTTGTTTTTCCAACACCATTTGCACCTATAAATCCAACTTTATCATACATTTCCACATCAAATGATACATTATTAAATAGAACTCTCTCTCCAAAATTCACCGATACATTTTGAACTGTTAATACTGCCACAAAGAAACCTCCAAAAAATGATTTTAACTTATACTAAAATAACATAAAACCCACAAATAGTCTAGTTATTCTATAAATGGAAATTTTTTTTATTATCTAGTCATTGAAAAAATTGTAAACCTATGATAAAATTAGTTAAATTATCAATGATTATAAGTGTATGGAGGAACATATGGATAATATAATAGAGTATTTCAATTCTATTCTCTACCCTGTTGATGAAGTCGCTTTTTCTCCTTGGCTAACCTCAATAATATTTGTAAGTTTTTTAACAACAGCATTTATTATGATAATAACAAGGCTTTTAAATGCAAAAGCTAAGGTTCGTGATATAATAGGTGCAGTTGTTTTAAGTGGTATAAATAGTTTGCTTGTTTTTTATATAGTAGATGACTATATGTTCTTTATATTTATGTTTACATCTGTATTATGGTTAATATATTTATCAATTGTTTCAAGAAACCATCTAATGGAGAATATAATTAGCGCTACTATGAATTTTGCATTATTTGTAAACTATATAATTTTCCTTAGAACATTAAATCTTTTAAAAACCTTAGATATTTTAGAATCCGAACAATATGTTTTTTACTATATGATTGCTTACTATATTCTTTTGTTAATAATTTATTTTATTTTGTACATAAAAAAAATCAGCCTTTTCCAAGAAAATTGGGTTAAAGACTTTTTTCAAATCGATGATGCAAAAGTTAGAAAAAACAGGCATATGTTAGTTTTCTCAATTTTAATTTTGATATTAGTATCAATGAGTGCTACTTATACTGGTGTTGAAGTTGGTAATGTTAATTTAAATTATGTTTTGTCAGTATTTTCTCTACTACTCCCTATATTATTCTTTGTTCTTTTAAAATTTGTTGTTGAATATTGTATATTACAAGATAAAAATGTAAGAAATATTAGATATCAACATAATCTAGAGCAATTTATGAAAGTAATCAGAGCACAGCGACATGATTTTAATGTACATCTACACGCTATAAAAGGTTTAATTGATGGTGATAATTTTGCAGAATGCAGAGAATATATCAACACTATAGTAAACGATTCAAATTCTATTAATGAAGTTTTGCCAGTCAAAAATCCAATTATAAGCGCTATGATACATGGTTTTAGGGAAAAAGCTGAGAGCAGTGGAATACATATGCATTTTGATATCTCTTATGATATGGCTGGCCTTGCAGTAACTGCATATGATTTAAACAGGATACTCGGAAATTTAATTCAAAATGCTATTGACGAAATCACAAGAAACAAGGATAATAAATATGGTATACATATATGTATTAGTAAAGAAAATGATATGACTGTACTAGATGTTTCTAACAGATTTTCTGGAGATGGAAATATTAATAAAATATTCAATGCTCAATACACGACTAAAAGACGTCATGAGGGTATTGGACTAAGCACAGTATTAAGGATTGCACAATCTTATGAAGGAATAGTATATCCTGAAATAGATGACGATATAATACATTTTATAGTAAGATTACCAAACGAAACAAAAAATTAAGTTAAATCTTAGGAGGTTTATATGATGAAAAAAATAATTTATATTGCACTAGTTGTAGTTATGGCTAGTAGTATGTTGATGTTTACAGCTTGTGATAGTTCAGATGGTGACACGCAACCAACGCAAAGTACAGAAACTAAGGTAGAAGATACGTATCCTAGTCTAGATTTAGATTACTATGATGACGGTGACACTAAAGCAGAAGCTGAAAACAACGCAGTATCTAGAGTAGGAAGAGAGCAAATTGAAGAAAGTTTTGAAGATAATGACTTAGTAGAAAGCACAGAATTTGACAACCCAGTCATATATAATTTTGATGAGGGTTTTGTAGCAAAGTATGATGTTGAAGTTAAGTTAGAAGGTAGTGACGAAATACTTGAAGTTACTATGTTTGGATACTATGTAACAATAGAGCAACCAGATGGAACTTTTAGAACATATTTTATCTCTTATGAAGAAATAGGGCAAGCAGATGATATGTCAGAAGAAACAATAGAAAAGTTATTACAAGAGCAAATAGATAAAATCAAAAAAGAAGAGTCTGAAGAAGACGAAACTACAAAAGCAACTGAGCAAGAAGTAGAAGAAACTACTACAAAGAAAGCAGACACAGAAGAAACAACAACAAAAGCAGATGAAGATTCAGACGAAGAAGACGACCCAGAAGCAATTAGCGAAGTTATTGATGATGATATAATTTTCTAAAATTGATTAAAAACAAAACCTTATCTTAATACCGACTACAATTGTCATAGTATTAAGGTAAGGTTATTTTTTATTCGTAGTTTGAATTTACGGACGACCACCAGCAAAACTACGTTTTGCTAGCAAGGCAGAAATTACTAATCCCTAGCAACTCAAAACACCACAAACACAGATTACCACAATACAATAATCACCCTCAAAATAATTTCTGCCTATTCATTCAAATCAAAGATTTGAATAGGTGGTCGTCCGTAGAAAGCACTACATCTAATTTTATACCTACATCTATACAAAACTAAATGAGCTGTTGCAAATATCTTCACATTTGCAACAGCTCTATAATTTATCATTATTTAATACAAATTTTATCCTTTAACTGAACCTGCTACTACACCTTTAATTATATGTTTTTGCGCTAATAAGAAGAATGTTATTATTGGTATAATTGCAAGCACTAACATAGCCATCATTTGAGCCATATCAATAGAACCGTATCCACCTTTTAAATACTGAACAGCAACAGAAATTGTGCGTTGTTCTCCTGGTAAGATTAAAGATGGTAATAAGTAGTCGTTCCAAATCCACATAGCATTTAGTATAGCAATTGTTATAGCTGTAGGCTTTAACACTGGGAACACTATTAAGAAAAATGTTCTAAGTGGTCCACAACCGTCAATCATAGCCGCTTCTTCAAGGGCTAAAGGAACGCTTTTCAAAAATCCTGTAAATATAAATACAGATAAACCAGCACCAAATCCTAAGTATAAGATTACCATACCAAGCATATTTTCCATATTTAAATGGTCAGCTACTATAGTAACAGGGAACATAACCATTTGGAAAGGTACAATCATAGAAAACGCACACAATATATATAAAACTTTTGAATACCAAGCATCTACCCTTACAATAAACCAAGATAGCATTGAGGTACACAAAACGATTACTACAACAGATACAACAGTAATCCATAAAGTTACACCAAAAGCATGTAAAAAATCGATTTTTTGAGCACCTTCAATAAAGTTTTTAAAACCTACAAAAGATTCTGAATTAGGTAAAGCAAATGGGTTATCGCTAACATAAAGCTTGCCTTTAAATGCGTTCATAACCACTAAAAATATTGGAGCTAAAACAATAAGAGACACTACTGAAAGTATAGCTATTTTAATTTTATCAGAAGTACTTGATTTTTTTCTAATCTTTTTAACTTTTTTAACATTTATTTCATTACTAGTTTTAGTATTCATATTACTATTTATCCTCCTTACGCTTAGTTAAGTATAATTGTGTAAAAGCAATTATAGCTACAATCAAAAAGAATATAACTGCCTTAGCCTGACCAACACCTTGCCAACCAGGTCTATTGTAGAATGTATCAACAATATTCAATGCAAGCATTTGAGTCTTATGGTCTGGCGCACCACTTGTAAGTGCCAAGTTTTGGTCATACAATTTAAATGAATTTGTAAGCGTTAAGAACGTACAAATAGTTATTGAAGGCATTACTTGAGGAATAGTTATCTTAAATAATTTTTGCCATTTATTAGCACCGTCCATATCGGCAGCTTCAGACAATTCTTCAGGTATATTTTGAATACCTGCAATATAAATTATCATCATATAACCTACAAGTTGCCAGTTCATAAGAATTACAAGCCCCCAAAATCCATAAGCAGGGTCATAAGTAATAGTAACATCAAACAAACCTAATACACCATTAATTATAAGTAACCATATGTAACCTAAAACGATACCACCAATTAAGTTTGGCATAAAGAAAGTTGCTCTAAAGAAATTAGTAGCTTTTAATGCTTTTGTAAGTAACATCGCTAGCACAAAAGCAAGTAAGTTAATAGTGATTATAGAAACAACTGTAAACAGCACTGTAAAAAATAAAGAATATAAAAACTGAGAATCAGTAAACGCTTTAACGTAGTTATCAAAGCCTACCCACTTTAAGTTTGTAATTGTAACAAACTCATTAAAGGATAAGTATATGCCCATAATAAATGGTACAATAAAAGCTACAATAAACGCGAATAATGTAGGCAATACTAAAATAGGAAAACACTTTTTAATCGATTTTTGCATAAGACACCCTTCTTTCAAATATATTTAAATTATTTGTGAAAAATTATCCACCATCAGTACGCTTAGTAGCAGCACATTCTTCGCTCCACGAATTTATGACATCTTGCACTACTTCATCCCAAGTCTTTTGGTCTTGTACATATTCTAACAAACTAGAACCCACATCATTTTTAAATGCTTCGCTAGGATAAATAATATGTACCCATTCTGGATAATAAGTGTCTGGTTCACTTTGAGTTGAATATTTTATAATTTCTTGTGAAAGGTTATCTTGAGGTATTTCATCTGCATCAAAAGTGTTAAAAGGAGTAATAAATCCAAACTCTTCTGAAACAACTTTTTTACCCTCTTCGCTAGAGAACAACCAAGTTAAAAAGTCTAATGATGCTTGTTGTTTTTCTTGACTTACTTGGCTATTGATACAATAATAACTTTCTGTACCTATACAAACACCTTGGTTTTCTTCGCCATCTACACCAGTGTAAATCGGCATAAACTTAACGTCTTCCATTTTAGTAGTGTTTCCATCTATACCACTAATTTGACCCCAACTCCAGTTACCGTTTTGTACCATAGCTACTTTACCAAGTGCAAATTCAGACATAGAGTCATCTACTGTTTTTGAAGATAGTTTATTTTTATCTGTAATAGAATTATCAGTATATAAGTCGAATATGTTTTTAAAATTTTGGTTATATTCAAAGTCGATACTACTTTTTTCTAAACCTACATCAAGTGCATCTTGTCCGCCTTCAGAAAATTCGTAGTATAGTGGAAGATTTAATAAATGTGCTTGCCATCTCCACATATTGCCCTCAGCCATAGATGTAGAAGCAAACACTCCTTCTATGCCTAATTCATCTTTAAGTAATGTCATATCTTCAGTAACTGCTTTTAAATCGTCAAAACCTTTAATCTCATCTACTGAGTTAAATTCTGTTGATTTGTTCTTACTAGCAAAATATTTTTGCATTATAGCATCATTATATATAATTCCGTATGCTTCAACAGTATAAGGAATACCATATACGCCACCATCATCACCATCAATAGTTAAATCTTTTCCACCTTCAGTAAGCATATTATAAAACTGCGTATCACTTAAATCAGCACAATATTCATGCCAAGTACTATAATCTACAGGTCCGTTGATTTGAAAAATAGTTGGTGCATCTTTTTTAACTATCTCTGATGTAAGCGTTTGTTGATATTGACCAGACGCTGCTGTTGTAACTTTTACAACTACTCCAGTTTCCTCCTCATATTTTTTTGCTATAGCATCAAGTTGACTATGTATTTCCGGTTTATAATTTAAAATGTACACCATAGCTTCATCATTAGATACAGAACCTAAGGAGTAACCTGAAATTAAAACTAGTGTTAATGATAACACTAACGCTACAACTTTAGTTTTTGTAGACTTAAACATAATTCTCTTCCCTTTCATATAAAATAATTTTTAAAGATTGATTTTTGGGAGAAAATAAACGAGCTATATTTCCCCTTCAAAATTCACTGTTACCTATTATATATTATCAAAAATTCAAGTTCAACTCTTTTTTATTAATATAAAAAAGATTATGTATAATAAACAAAAAAACGATTTAATTTTTCAAAATATATTTATAATTTTAGACAAAACACTTAAATGTTAACAAAATATTAATAAATCAAACTCTTTATTAACAATATTTTTACAAATTTGTAATCGTTTTCAAGTGATAATTTGTTAATATTTTGTTAACATTTTAAATTTGCTAGCACCTCTGATAGATGCAAAACAAAAAAATACAATTTAATATTTCTTGTTTTTGCTTAAAATCATCTGACCTTAAACACGTAAAACAATAGCTATTATATCGCTCGATAGACGTTTAACACAACTTTTTATCAATTCTAACAACTCTTGCAAACGAAGAAAAACCCTATTCACAACGAACGGGTTTGTATCTTGTTTTTTAACGTAAAAAAGCAATATGTGGTATTATAACCTCATATTGCTTTAAATTTCATTATATCACAGTTATCATAGATTAAACTTTTACATCAAAACAATGTATATACTTTCACTACATATAATAATCTTCATAACCTTTTTTATTCTTAGATTTACTTCTACGTAAATCACAATCAACTTGTACAAAACCTAATATATTTGAATCTGCAATTTTGATTGTTTGCATTATTTTCTCTATATCTCCATGTGTTGTTGAACGCTCTTTAATTACAAATAAAAATCCTGCAATTAAATCTTTAATCATAATAGCATCACTCACTAAACCTATTGGTGGGGTGTCTATTACAATGTAATCATAAAATTCCGACTCTGCTTCAACAATCTTTTTCATGGCAGTTGAACCCAACAACTCTGATGGATTTGGTGGTATTACTCCAGACGTCACTACATCTAAATTAGGTAGAACATCTCTTTTAACTACATCGTTAAAATTTTTAAACTTACCTAATATGTCAGATAAACCTAAATCGTTATTTACTTTAAGCAAATTATTTACATTAGGTCTACGTAAATCTGCATCAATTAACAATATTTTTTTTCCTAATTTAGATAACGAAATAGATATATTACTAGCAACTGTACTTTTACCATCTGACTTTGCCCAACTTGTAACAGCTAAAACCTTCTTATCGCTAGCTGCCATTGCAAACATTAAATTTGTTCTAGCAAGCTTATATGCCTCAACAACTGGAAAACGAGTATTATCTGTAATAACACTTTTAGTGTTTTCTGCAATAATTTTTTCTTTTCTTTTATTATTCATACTAAAAGTCACCCTCCTCAAAGTTTTTAAGAGTTATTATCGTTAGAAACAATTACTCTTTTATTACGATTTTTTCTCTTTGAATCCATATCTATATCAGGTATTTTAGCAAATACAGGTATATTATATAATTTATATAAATCATCACTAGGCTTAACAGTAGTATTAACAATTTCTATAACAAATGATAATATTAACGATAATACTAGTCCAATCAATAAACCTTGCATCACTTGACTCCTTACATTTGGATATGATGGTACTGATGGGACAGTTGCACTATCAGCTACTATAATACTACCATAAGGAAAAATTCTTTTATATGTTTCTTCGGCAGCATATGGTAATGCATTGGCTATTTCTGTGGCAAACTCAGGGTCAGTGCTAGTAACACTGAAACTAATAAATTGCGTTTCGTCTAAAGCGCCAACACTAATCATACTTTTAAGTGCACCAGTAGACATTTCTAAATCTAAATAATCAATTAAATCTTGCATCATAAGGTCAGTTCTAAACAACGTTACGCATACCGAAGCGATTTTTTCCGAAATCGAAATATCGTTTGCACCAGTTTTATTATCTGAACTATTGTCGGTTTCAGTATCCTCATCTTCTCCTGGTAATTCATCTGAGTTTGTCACATAAAGCAAAGTAGAAGTAGTATACAAAGGTGTAATCATATATTCAGCATATAAAAATGCCAATATCCCTGCTACTAAAGTAATAACTATAATCAATTTAATATGTGATAAAATAACTTTTAATATTTCGCTAACTGTAATATTTTCACGTTTCACTTAAATACCCCTCCAAAATAAAATACACACTACAATATAATAACAATAAAAAGAACACATTTAATTCTTTTAAGGAATTAAATGTGTAAATTTTAAATAATTAGTCACAATATAAATATTTTATATAAGCAATACCTCTAATTAAATGATTTTCAACAATTTTTATGCTAAAACACTTATAAGGACACCAGCTGCAACAGCAGAACCAATTACACCAGCTACATTAGGTCCCATAGCATGCATTAATAAGAAGTTTGCCGGATTTTCTTGTTGTCCAACTTTTTGTGATACTCTAGCAGCCATTGGTACAGCCGATACACCAGCTGAGCCAATAAGCGGGTTAACTTTACCTTTAGTAATAACATACATCAGTTTTCCGAATAGTACACCAAATGCAGTACCTACACAGAAAGCAAGTAGTCCTAATCCAATAATTTTAATTGTATCTAAACTTAGGAACACTGTACCTGTAGCAGTCGCACCAACAGTTACACCTAAAAGAATAGTTACTATATTCATAAGCTCATTTTGAGATGCTTTAAATATTCTATCTACAACACCACTTACTCTAAACAAGTTACCAAGCATCAACATACCTACTAATGGGGTAGCGTCTGGTAATAAGATAGCAACTAAAATAGTAACGATTACTGGGAACATAATTTTTTCTAATTTAGAAACTGGTCTAAGTTGTTTCATAACAACCATACGCTCTTTTTTAGTAGTTAAAGCTCTCATGATAGGTGGTTGAATAATTGGAACTAGAGCCATATATGAATATGCTGCAACAGCGATTGGACCTAGTAAATGAGGTGCTAAAATAGCTGTTGTATATAGAGCAGTCGGGCCATCAGCACCACCAATAATAGCAATTGAGCCTGCTTCTTGAGTAGTAAACCCTAACAAAACTGCACCAAAGAATGTAACAAAGATACCAATTTGAGCAGCCGCACCTAAGATAAAGCTTTTAGGATTAGCGATAAGAGGTCCAAAGTCAGTCATAGCACCTACTCCTAAGAAGATAAGAGGAGGGTAAATACCTAATTTTACACCTTGATATAAGTACCAAAATAATCCACCATTTTCTGTTCCAGGGCTTGCCATAATTGCAGGGAATAAATTTACTAACAACATCCCAAACGCTATTGGTAAAAGTAGTAATGGTTCATATTGTTTTTTTATTGCTAAAAATAATAGCACACAAGAAATACCAATCATAACATAATTCTGCCAAGCTAAAGATACTAGACCAGAATCGTTATAAAGTCCAACAATTGCATTTAAAACTTCTTGAAAAATATTCATTAAACTATCTATCCTTTCCTATATAGATTACAACTTTAAAACGGTCTTGTATTGTCCATAAGACCTGCTGTACTCCATACAGGTCGAGTTTTAGGTGATTTTTTAATACTTTTAATCGTAACATTCTCTTGACCATACATAGCATAAACTGCAGCACTTATAACTGCTATGACCTCTAAAGAGTCTTCTGTTTGAGCCTGTTGTTGTATTTGCACATCTAAAACTGGTTGTTCCATAGGTTTTGCTTCTACAGTATTTTCTGATACTTTTTCTTTTGCTTTTTCTTTAGCTTTGTTTTGTGCATTATAAATAATTGTTGAGTATATTTTTATAACAGCAATCAATATAATTAACAAAGCAAAAACTACAACAAATCCTGTAAGAAACACTTGTAATGCAATCTCCATATTTTCAAAATTCATTTAAATGTTCAACCCTTTCTAGGGCAAATAAATACTTACCCATTTTCACTTTCCGTTCTATTATAACCTACATAAATTTATATTTCAATATTAAATAAACCACTTTAATTAAATTACGCAAAAACTGTTAATATAGATAATTTTTTTTATTTTTTTTATTAATTTTATGCAATATTTTCCACATCATCAAGCATATGATATTTTTTTAAGACTTCTATTAATATTATCTCTCTACATATGAGTACAGATTAATAAACTCAAACCGACTTTACTTATTATTACTATATTACTTTATTTTTCTATCATATAGCCTAGCTGCATTTAATACTACTAATACAGACCCTGCATTATGTACTAATGCTCCAGTAGCTGGATTTAACACTCCCATTATAGATAATATTATTGCTATTATATTTATTGCCATAGCCAATGTTATATTAAACTTTATCGAATTTATTGTAGCGTTCGATAATTTTTTAATATAGCTAATTTTAGATATATCATCTCCCATTATCGCAATGTCTGCTGCATCAATTGCTATATCGCTTCCCATAGTTCCCATAGCTATTCCTACTGTTGCTGTTTTTAATGCTGGTGCATCGTTTACACCATCACCCACCATACATACTGCTACATTATCTTTTTGTAACTCTTTTATCGCATTTACTTTGCCTTCTGGTAGCAATGATGAATATACTTTTTTAATTCCAACCTTTTTAGATATATAGTTTGCACTTTTTTCATTGTCACCTGTTAATAGTACAGTGTTATTTATACCTGCTGTTTTTAGCATTGAAATTGCTTTTACAGATGTTTCTTTTATTTTGTCAGACAAACCTATAACTCCTAAAATTTTAACAGTATCACATACTATTATTATTGCCTTGCCTTCTTCTCTTAACTTGTTTATGTAAATTAATACTTCATCTGAAATACTAACCTTTGCAATATCACTTATCAACTTTTCGTTTCCACAATATATAACTTCCTCATCAACACTACCATAAACACCTTTTCCTACTAACATTGAAAATCCAGTTATCTCTAAACTTTTAATTTTATTTTCTCTTGAATAGTTGTATATCGCTTTTCCTATAGGGTGTTCTGAGTGCTTTTCTATTGATGTAGCAAGTGTAATTAATTTTTCTTTTTCGATATCATAATTTTTAATATCACTTACTACCAATTTACCTTGTGTTATCGTCCCTGTCTTATCAAATGCTACTGTACTTACTAAACCCATTCTTTCTAGGGCTTCGCCAGATTTAATTAGCACTCCATTTTTAGTTGACTGCCCAATTGCCGCCATTATAGAGGTAGGTGTTGCAAGAGCTAATGCACAAGGACAAAATACAACTAGCACTGTCACTGCACGAATTAATGCATCGTCTGGTTGATTTAAAAACAATGCAAACACCACATATGTAATTATAGCTATTACACAAGCTGTCGGAACTAGCCAACCTGCCCACTTATCAACTGTTTTTTGCATTGGCGCTTTGTTGTTTTCTGCATCTTCTACTAATTTAATCATCTTTTGAAGAGATGAGTTTTCAAATGATTTTGTGACTTTTATATCTACACTACCATATCTATTTATCGTTCCTGTAAATATTTCGTCATTAACTGTTTTATCTACCGGTAAACTCTCTCCCGTAATAATACTTTGGTCTACTGTAGTATTTCCAGATATTATAATACCATCAGCTGGAAAACTTTCTCCTGGTAAAACTCTGATTATATCATTTTTATGTATATCTTTTGCTTCAACAATATTCTCGCTAACTATACCATTATTTGTGACTATAACTCTACCTTTGTTAGGAACTAAGTTTAAAAGCTTTACAATGCCTTTTTTAGCTTTTTCAACTGTTTTTTCTTCTAGCAACTCACCTATCGCCATAATAAAAGCTACTTCACCAGCTGCAAAAATATCATTAATATAAATTGCTGCTATCATAGCTATTGTTATAAGCAGAGCAGAACTTATAGTTTTCTTTTTAACTATTTTCCAAATAGCAATATACAAAAGTGGAAAACCAGACACTAACACAGAAACCCACGCAAAATTGACCATAAAAACATTAGACTCTTGCCCTGTAGTTAACGGAATAATATATTCACCAATAAAACTAATAGCCAGTGCAACACCAGAAACTACAAGCATTGGTGCAGAATTTAAAAATTTATTTAATTTAGTAAACATAACACACCTACCTTATATTGTTTTAGAGAACTGATTAAGTGCAGAAATCAATTCATTAATTGTTTTATCTTCATCACCATTTTTAATACCATCTTTAATGCAATGATGCATATGTCCTTCCAAAATAACTTGACCAGTTTTGTGAAGTGCAGATTTAACCGCTCCAATTTGAATTAAAATCGCCTCACAAGGTTTATCCTCGTCAACCATTTTTTGAATACCACGAACTTGACCCTCAATTTTCTTTAAGCGTCTATTAATAACATCGACGTCCATACATTGTTTCATAAATAAAACTCCTTATTATATACTATATACCCCTATAGAGTATACGGTAATAATACAATAAAATTTTATTTTTGTCAACACATCTTTTATATTAATTATAAAACGCTAACATTGACAAAATTTTAATTAAGTGATATTATAACTACATCAGTTAGTGTTTTCTAACCAATGTGATTTACTAATGTTAGCACAAATAAATTTTTTGCGAAAAAACTGCTAGCAAAACTTTTGTATTGCTAGCAGTTAAGATTTATCAGAAACTAATAAAAATGAAAAAACCAAGTCTTTGCGGGTAGACTTGGTTTTCTCATTTTAAATTTAAGGGGTATTTATTGGAGAGGTAAAACATTTATTGTACTTGATGGTTGCGGTTCCATCTCTTAAGTACGATATTAGTATAATGCTAAATTATGAACTAGATATGAACTTTTTACAGTTATTTTAATAACTTTTTGTGAACAAACTATGAACATTTTAAATATCTAAGTATTAATTATAATATCGAATAACAGAAATTACTGTACCCAATATCATACAATCATCAACTATAATAGGTTCATATTGTGAATTTTCTGGTTGCAACCTAAAATGTCCATTTTCTCTATAAAAAGTTTTAACAGTTGCCTCATCGTCAATCAAAGCAACAGCAATATCGCCATTGTTTGCTACATTAGTTTTATGTACTACTACAATATCACCGTCTAATATACCTGCTTGCATCATACTATCTCCACAAATTCTAAGTGCAAATAATTCTCTACCACGTCTAACATTTTCGCTTATTGGCACATAACCTTCAATTTCTTCAACAGCATAAATCGGCATACCTGCTGTAACTCTTCCTAAAATAGGTATAGGAGAGTTCTTTTCTTCGCTAACTCTAATTGTTCTATTAAGGTTTGCTGATTTCGAAATAAGCCCACGCTCTTGCAGAGTGTTAAGATGAGCATGAACAGTAGACGTTGACTTTAAACCAGTAGCCTTACAAATTTCTCTAACAGAGGGAGAAATACCCTCCTGTGCACATTCTAAAATATAATCTAATATTTTTTGTTGACTTTCAATTAAAGGTTTCATATATAATCCTCCATAAAATACAAGTTATAAGTATATAAGTATTATATCATACAACAAAGTATAAATCAAACATTTGTTTGCAATGGTGTAAAAATATTTCAAACAACATATACTATTAAACTAATTATTATTATTTTTGTGAAATATATTCACAAAACTTCTTATTTTTTTATCTTTTATAATTCTTTTAGTAACATCTCAAAACATATTCCGTCTTTCTTATCTATATTTAATTCATTAGATAATTTAGTTGCATTTGCTATAAATCTTCCTGCTTTTATTACTGATTTTTTTAAATCTTCTGCATTAATACAGTCACCTGCAATTATTGACGAAAATACATCACCTGTTCCTGCTCTCTCGTCACCTATTTTAAGCCCTGACACTGTACACACACTTATATCTTCACCATCTTTTTCATAAAGATAATTACTTATTTCTTCCTTATAACAAATCCCTGTTATTATCACTTTTTTTACATTTCCTACGCATAGCTTTTTTGCTATTTTTAGTATTTTTTCTTTATCGTATTCACCCTCTATATACTCTGTGTTTGTTAAAAAGCACGCTTCTGTTATATTAGGTGTTATTATTTCCGCTTCTTTACATAACTCTTTCATTTTATTACATATTTCTTTTGTAAATGTTGAGTATAACTTTCCATTATCTCCCATAACTGGGTCAACTATTACTTTTGTGCTTTCTAATTTGAATTCTAAAATAAATCTCTTTACTATGTCTATTTGCTCTATTGAGCCTAAAAACCCTGTATATATTCCATCAAATTCTAAATTTAGTTTTTTCCAGTACGAAAAATACTCTTCCATCTTGTTTGTGTAGTCATCAAAAAAATAACCATTATATCCAGTATGATTAGATAAAATAGCTGTTGGTACTGTGCAACACTGTATACCCATTGCTGATATAATAGGTAAACTCACTGCTATTGAACATCTGCCAAACCCTGAAAAATCATTTATAATAGCAATTCGTTTTTGCCTTTTATTGTTATCAACCATACTATTACCTCATAAAACAATATATAATCTAATTTTTAACTTTTTTACTTTTTCTCAAGTACTGTTGTGCTGTTTTCAAAATACGTATGTCGTTTTCATAACTGCATAGTTTTTCAGCTTGTTTAAACGTTACCCATTTATAACTGTCTATCTCTTCTTCTTGCTTTAAAACTTCATCTGTGCTAGATTCGCCCATAAAAAATACAACTCTTTTTTTTATTCTACCATATGGGTTATAATCGCTAATTTGCCTATAGTGTTTATATAATTCTATATCAAGCCCAGTTTCTTCTTTAACTTCTCTAATCGCTGTTTGAATTTCTGACTCATCTTTTTCAATGTGACCTTTAGGAAAACTCCAGTATTTTGCATTATGATTTTTTATTAGTAAAACTTTCTTCTCGTTTTCGTTGGAATTAATTACAAGTGCTCCACAAGATTTTTCATACAAGCAAATAATAGTAGATAAGTCTAATGCTTTTACATCTTTAAGTCTAAATTTTAAATCAGGCTCGTAAAAAATCTCTCTTTCAGGTGCAAGTATAATATTGTATCCTGAATCAGCATTTTTCTTCGCTGTAGCTATTACAACGCAATTTACTGTGAGTGATAGTTTTTTTCTTGAAACAATATAAACTGTCTTGTTTTTCATTAAAGCTGACTTAATGTAACCTGTATACACACCTTCTTCATTGATTTTCCCATAAACACTTGCTATAATTCTTTTCCCTAACATATATTATCTGCACCCCCTTCTATAATTCAATTTACAACATATAGTTATTTCAACAATTGTTTCATATTATCTACTTGAATAGCACTGTTAGCAGACATTATGCCGTTTAAAAACAACACACTACTTATACCATTTTCGTTGCAATAATCTACAATATTATCTGTGTAATATCTAAAGTCAATTATATGTACTTCATCATAATTGTTAGCTAAATATGGTGCAATTGCATTTCCGTATGAATCTTTTACTAATAGCAACTTATTACCATGAGATAAACTCTTATTATCTATAACTGATAGAGGATTATCTCCATATAATAATGCAGTAGAATAATCTTTGTCATTTTCATCTAATATTTTGTACATACTATTAGTTGTTTCTGGAGTAGTTTTAAGGTTTCCGCTATCGTCTAAACTATATATATCGCACTCCACATCTATATCCATTGTATAACAATTAATTGTATCTGGATTTTCCAGTAAACTTCTATTTAATGTAGATGTTGCAAAATCTCCATAAAAGTTATCTATTGGTGAAGCTTGTAATGTTTCTTTCTCTATTGGCACAAAGCCTACACTTTTCATAAATTCGCTATAAGCATAATATGCACCTAAAGTTGTCCAATTACTATCAGTGTTATAAAAAATATAGTCATTTCTATTTTCACCTAGACTATTGTAAATATCAACATTTTTTACATCTTGTGTATAATTACTATATATAACAGTAATATTATCTCTTTCTGAATTTGATTCAATTTCTTCATCAAATCTATCTGGTAAATTAAATTCTGTTGAATTTGGAACTATCATATTATATACTTCTATATCCTCACCCAAAGCTGACTTAAACTCAGAAATTGTATTAGCATAATTTAGAGCTGAGTTTTCAGTCCCTTTAAAACAGTTAAATCCCATACTATCCCATATAAATATACCTTCATCTTGTACTATTTCTGTACCGTCGTCGGATATCTCTGGAAAATCAATATGTACAGGAGTATATGGAGGCGATGTGACAGGTTGAGTTGGTGCTGATGTTTCTGGCTGAGTAGTAGACGTAGAAGGTTGTGCATTTGTCGGTACAAATGGCAACTCATTATTCATTAAAAATTCTAAGCCAAAATAACCTCCTACCACTAAGAGTAAAACTACAATTACTATTGCAACTGCCTTTCTACTTCTAGCTTTTTCTTGTTTTCTTTTGTTTTCGTAATATTCTCTTCTCTCTTCTGTTCTGCTTCTTCTTGTTCTAGCAGGTCTACTTTGCGTATTTAAGTTTTGTAAATCATCATCTCTTGTGCTTCTGCTACTTCTATTATTTGTAGTATTCTTTGTATTTTTTCTACTAGACGATTTTCTTGTTTTTGTAGTTTTACTTGAACTATCCCTATATCTAGTTCTTGTTCTTTGTTTTTCTGAGTTTTCAGATGACATACTTCTTTTATACACTTCTTTCTCAGAAGTATTTAAGGTATCCTCATCTTTCAAATTATCGTTAATATATTTAGCGTACAACTGGTCTATATCTATATCTATATCGTTAAAATCATCGTTGTTATGGTCATTCCTAGGCACAAAAAAATTCCTTTCATGGTAAAATTACAAATAATTATTCATATAATGAATATAAATTATCACACTATATTATATCAAAATATGATAAATTGTGCAACTAAAATATATAATTGTTGAAAAAAACATTGTAAAATTTTTTGCTTAATTTTTAGTAAAATGATATATACAATTATTAAATCGCCATACATTTGCGATAACCACAAACATATGACGATTTATATTTTTTACTATTTAGATTTTTTCCTTTTAAAAGTTATTCCTAAAATCCCTAAAGTAACTAAGACGCCTACTACAATGACTATCCATAATAAAACGCCATTTATAACATATGCCGTAGTAGATACTGCCCTTGTTTCTTGTGGTATTGAGTCCTCTGATGTTTCTGGCTCTTCTGGTTGCTCTAATAATCCATTTAAAAACCCACCACTAGTTGTAGTTTCTTGTGTTGGTTGTTGAGTTTGTGGTTGTGTCTGTTCCTGTGTAGGTGGGTCTGTTTGTATTTGTGTTGTAGGTGCAAGTGTTTCTGGCTGCGTTGTTGGTGCAAGTGTTTCTGGTTGAGTTACTGGTGCTGGTGTCGTACTTTGTGTAGTTGGTGGTGTAGTTTCTTCAAAATCTATCGTTGGTAAAGTTTCATCTACAGCAAAAGCATTTACGCTACTACTAACAAAAACAATCAATATAATAAAAAATACAAGTGTTTTCTTTAACATCTATATCTATCCTTTATTTTAAAATAGTTTAATCCTCTTAAATTATATTGCTTTTTCATCATTTTGTCTACATATATTTTAACTTTTATTGTTTTAACACTTCTGCTAACACATCTCCTAATAACTCTCCTGTGTATTGTGCTTCCTCTAAAGTATTTGCATCTGTTCCAACTTCTACTAGTAAAGACCCTGAATTAATATACATATTATATGCAAAATCTCCAAAATATAACGGCCTTGTCATTCCTGGATATAACTTTTCTGCTGTTTCTTGTATCTTCAGTGCAAACCCTAAATTGTCTTCCCAATTTTCATAACCATATGCTCCTGTTGGGTCATATCCAGTCATAACCATTATCTGTGCTGCTTTCTTCCCATCAACTACAAATGTAGGTTTATACTTTCCGTCTTCTCCTCCATATCCTATTGCATCTCTATGTAAATCTATAACCACTTTAATTGATGGATATTTCTCTAAATACTCATTTATCGTTTTTTCGCTTCTATCATATGAACCATTATATGTTGGTGAATCATGATGAACTAATGACTGCAACGTACCTATCCCTCTATCATTAAGCGAATTTGTAAGCACTTCACCTACACTAATTATATTTAAATTATCATCTAAACTTCTACTCGTATAATCTTCATAGTAATAGCCTACGTCCTCTTGCAAAAACGCCTCAGACGCATGAGTATGAACTATCAATACTTGTGGTTGTGATGTGTCTGTTATCTCGAATGGTAATGATTTTGAGAGTTGTTTTTCAATATCTATAGTATAGTTTGTGCTGTTTTTTATAGTTATTTCGCCAGCTGTTCCATACTGCTCTTCATATACAGGATATTTCTTTTTATCAGTATTATCTGCATCATTGCTATTTAGTGTTGTTTCTTCTTCGTACTCGTTTTCCGATTTCATATATATGCTAGAATCAACATTTACTTGTGTTGGCTGATTGTTATCTTCTTGTTCGGAATTTTTTTGTGATGAGTTTACTCCATTTTTTTCGCTATTACCACTTGTAACATCATAAATCGAATTTAAATCAATTGAAATAACATCTGGCACACGCATAACAACACTTGCAAAACACACTAGCACAACGACAATAGATATAAATCCTTTGAAGTATAGATTAAATCTAGTTTTTATATTCTTTTTCATCACAACCACCGCCCACAATTTTAATATATATTTATGTGAACAATATTATAAATATGATATCTATATGATTTTTTAGAATAATTGTTTTAAAGACATAAAAAGCAGATTATTTGATATATAATATAATATAAATTAAAGCAACAGAAAGGAAGTTGATTTTTTGGAACATAGAGAATATATAAAAGATGTTGACAATGGCAATTCAGTCATATTGTTTATACATGGTATTTTAGGGACTCCGAAATATTTTAAAGATTTCATAAAGGTAATACCTAAAAATTTCGCAATACATAACATATGCTTAGATGGACACGGTGGAAAAGTTGAAGATTTTTCTAACACATCAATGGAAATATGGAAAAACGATATAGAGATTAAAATACTTAAGTTATCGAAAAAATATAAAAACATAATAATAGTAGCTCACTCAATGGGAACATTTTTTGCAATGCAAGCAAGCATAAAATACCCTAAATATATAAAAGCACTATTTCTACTAGCAACGCCTGTAAAAATTGCTTTAAAGCCAGACGCCGGAATAAATGCACTTAAAGTTATTTTTAACAAAGTAGATGAAGAAAACCTAGTAACGGTGTCAGCTAGAGAAGCTTATGGTGTAGATTATAGTTTAAAGTTTTGGGAGTATACAGGTTGGTTGCCTAGATATTTAGAATTATTTAAAGAGTCGAGATACAGTCGAACAATAATAGATAGAATATGCGTAAAAACATATGTGTTTTTATCTTTACAAGATGAGATGGTTTCTGTAAAATCATATAAATATTTTACTAAAAATCCAAATATAACTTTAAAAATCCTTAGAAATTCAAGACATTATTATTATGAAAAAACTGAAAAACAATACTTATTAAATACACTTAAAAAAATATGCCAAGAGATTGATTAAATTATCAATCTCTTGGCATATTATATTTTTAAATTAACTCATAGTTTATTAATAAAACATACTCCCGTTATCTTCAATTTCATAATTTACAAATATTCCATTATCTAGCTCTTCTCCCCAATCATAAACATTTTCGCGCCCCTCATAAAACTCACTGTTGTATTCATCTGTTCTATAATAGTCACCAAATCTAGTTGGGTTTTCAATTGCACCTGACGCCATATACTTAATATTTATAATATTGCCTTCTCTATAATTTGTATCTATCTCTGTATCTAAAATAGTTATCTTTAATGCATAATCTTCATAATTAAAATACATGGTATAGTAATAATATTCAGGTGTATATGTGCTTTCTCCAGTTTCTTCATTTATCATCTCATTCACTGGTGTTGTTACTACATCTGGCTTACCTAACATTTCTTTTAAATTATCCATCATAGCATAACTTTCACCATCTTTAGCTCCTAAAACTTCATCCCACGCATATTCGTTAATTTCATCATAATTATTATCAAAAATATGATAAACACTATTTTCTATGTACCATTCCCCATTATCCATAAGTTCTTTAAGAGTAGGTTCTTGATATTTATCATTTACAAATACTAAATTAAAATCTTCAAACGCCCCTTGGTCAACTCTTATGTGCCCTGATGAATATACAATTATATCTTCAGCATAATTTTCATACAAATCCATAAGCGACTCTGCTTCAATTTTTTGGCTAGCATCTTGAGTATCTCTATAAACTACTTCTCCGCCTATCACTTCAGATAAGTTTTCTATTGTGATTGGCAATTCATCAATCCCATCAATAAACATAAAATAGTTGTCTTTAGTTGCTTTGGTACCTGTTTCATATCCATCAAAACTAGTTGTTTTTATCCAACACTTAGATTGAGGATAAATTATATCCACCTCTGGATACCTAGTTTCTTTTAAAAACAAAGAATCACAAGACGTAAAAAGTATAACTAAAACTACTAACGATAAAATTGCACATATAAGTCTTTTAATTTTCATACTATTTCTCCCTAAATTTATTTCATACTTATTTTATCATACAGTATATTTTTTTGCAATAATTGATTAATCTTTTTTAACTACTTTCTTTTTCTTGTGTTTTTATTATTACTGATGTATAATAGTTTTGAATATGAATTTATATAATATATTTTGGAGGTTTTTATATATGCTATATGAAGTGTTATCAGGGAGCTGGGATTTCCCGACCCTAGTTGTATACTTATTATCGTCTGCAGTAGTAATATTCTTAGTTATGCCGATTCATGAATGGGCTCATGGCTTTACAGCTTACAAACTAGGCGACTTAACAGCCAAACGAAACGGAAGACTTAACTTTAACCCTTTATCACACATCGACCCAGTAGGTGCTTTTAGTATAGTATTAATTGGTTTTGGTTGGGCTAAACCTGTACCTGTTAACCCACGTAATTTCAAAAACCCTAAGGCTGGTATGGCGATAACTGCCCTAGCAGGTCCACTGTCTAACATTATAGTTGGTGCAATACTTGCACTTCTTATAACACTCGTTATCTTTATTACAAATACAGTTTCTGTAAACACTGTAGAGATGATAAACTTTTTAAATATGTTTGTAAGGTTTTTAACCGTATGTATGATTATCAACTTTAATTTAGCTATATTTAACTTAATACCTATCCCACCACTAGATGGTTCAAAGATTTTATACGCTGCATTACCTTATAAAACTATAGCTAAAATTTCAGCTTACGAAAGATATTTTTCACTAGCTTTAATTTTAATGATATTTGTTTTGCCTGTAGGTGAGTTTATAGGTGATGCTAGTAACTTTTTAACTAGTACATTTTTATCGTTTTTCCTTATGCTTTTCGGTTTAAGTTAAAGTATATAATAAGTTTATTTTAGGGAGCGTATAACAATTGCAAGAAACAACATTACAATATAAATTAGATGCTTTTGAAGGTCCACTTGATATGTTATTAACTTTAATAGCAAAGAATAAGTTAAATATTTACGATATACAAATTTCTGAACTATTAGAACAATATGTTCAGCAAATTAAAGAGATGCAAGAAAACGACTTAGATGTTGCAAGCGAATTTTTAGAAATGGCATCACGATTAGTATATATAAAGTCTGCTATGCTACTTCCAAAATATGAAGAAGAAGGCGACGACTTAAAAAAAGAGTTAACAGGGCAACTGCTTGAGTACAAGTTGTGCAAAGAAGTTGCACAAACATTAAGTACACTCGCAACATACGATATATATTGTACAAGTCCTAGTCAAATTGAGTACGATTTAACATATACACGATTACACAACACAATAGATATAGCAACTGCATTTGTATCTGCTTGTGGCAGAGGTAAAAAGAAACTTTTACCAACTAAAGATGATTTTAGTGGAATAGTTGCAAGAAAAATCGTATCTGTAAATTCAAGAGTAGTCTTTGTTATGAGAAAACTATATGGTGGAACAAATGTAAAATATAGAGTATTATTTAAAGATGGTAGTCAAAAATCTGAGCTAGTTGCTACATTTTTAGCTGTGTTAGAGCTTGTAAAAACAAAGCGAATATATATAGACGGTGACGGAAACGAAGCAAGTGTAAGAATGCTTGATAAAAGTAAAAGTGTTTGAAAGGGAAACATAGATGGATAACAACAATATAAAGGCTGGAATAGAGGCAATATTATTTGCAAATGGAGAGCCTGTACAAATAGATAAGATAGCACAAGCCTTAGAGGAAGAAGAAAAAACAGTACAAACTCAAATAGACAACTTAATGGAAGAATATAGCAAAGATAACAGGGGTATAATGATAGTACGCTTAAACGATAATTATCAGATGTGTAGCAAGAAAAAATTTGCTGAAAACATACGTAAAATAATGGATATAAAAAGAAACACTCCCTTATCTCCGGCAGCACTTGAAGTGCTAGCAGTAATAGCATATAACCAACCAGTAACAAAAGCGTTTGTAGAACAAGTTAGAGGTGTTGACTGTTCTGGAGTAATTGGCAGTTTAACAACAAAAGGATTGATACAAGAGGCTGGCAGACTAGAGCTTCCAGGGCGTCCACTTTTATATGCAACAACAGATGTATTTTTAAGAACATTTCAAATCGAGAATTTAGAGCAACTACCACCAATACCAGAAAAAAAGGTAGAAACTAATGAAAACTCTGAAAACAGCGAAAAAGAAGAACTAGAAACTACTTAACAACAAATTCAAATTAACACTTACATTTTTTCAATATATTTACATATAATACTAATCTAAATTAAAATCATATATCTAATTGTTTTTATATGTATCTTTATATTAGTATAAAACAATTCTAAGGAGGGTTTTAATTGGACGCATTAATAATTATACTATTTGTATTATTATTGATTTTTTTCCTAACACTACTACCCTTATATGTTAAATTCACTTATAATGAAGATTTATCAGTAACTATTAGATATATGTTTTTTAAATTTAAAATATATCCAAGAGAAAAAAAAGAAGTTAAAAAGAAAAAAAAATCTTCTAAACCTAAAAAGAAAGCCGAAAAACCTAAAGAAAAAGAAGAAAAACCAAGTGTTTTAAAACAACTTAAAGAAGCAATCGACAAAACTGGTTTAGATGGATTTTTAGAAATAATAAAAACTGGTGCAACACTAGTTAAAGATTACTCACTTGACCTTTTAAACCACACTATAATCGATAAATTTATTATCAACATTTCTGTATCTGGAGAAGATGCAAGCGACTGCGCTATAAATTATGGTTATGTTTGTTCTGTAGTATATCCTGTATCTGGTTTACTTCTAAACGGTGTTAAAGACTATAAGGAGTTAAACTTAAATTTATCGCCTGATTTCGACGCTACTCAAAGTACCGTAAACGCAGAAATCTCCATATATATCCCAGTTATTTGGTTAATAGTTTTATCTGTAAAACTAATTTTTAATAGCCTAATACAGTTTATAAAATATAAGTCAGCTAATCAAGATAATAATTTAAACCCAACTTCTAACAAAGAAGCAAATCCTAATCAATCTTAAATTTTTATCTTTAATAATAAATATAAACAAAATCAAAATCTAATTAAAGGACGGTGCTTTTATGAGCGAACAACAAAAACATCCTATAGAAGGTCTTATGGATATCACTCTTCAAAAAATCAAAGAAATGGTTGATGTAAACACTATTATCGGCGACCCTATCAGTACACCTGACGGCACTACTATTATACCTGTGTCTAAAGTAAGTTATGGCTTTGCATCTGGTGGTACAGATATTCCATCTAAAAACACTGTAAACAAACAAGCTTTTGGTGGCGGTGGAGGTGCTGGTGTCACTATAAAACCTATGGCTTTTATAGTAGTTTCTAACGGCAATGCTCAACTTCTAAATCTTGATGCTTCTGAAGATGCTATTGGCAAAATTGCTGGTATGGTTCCAGAAGTTATCGACAAAATTGTTTCTTTATTTTCTAAAGATAAACCAGAAGATGAAATTTTATCTGAAATATAAATCTTAAAATAGAATAATTCAACAACTCAAATGCATATTTATTATTGTTACTTTCATTTAGGAGCTGATATTCTTGATAAAGTTCAAAACAATAATAATATGTTTTGTTGTGTTTTATGTTTTATGTTTCAATCTGAATTTGAGTGTGTTTGCAACCTCTTCAAATAAGATGTCTGTGTCTGTTAGTGCAAATGCTGCTGCATTATACTGTGTTAATACTGGTGAGTTTCTTTTTACTAAGAATGCAGAAACAACTTTACCAATGGCTAGCACTACTAAAGTTATGACTTCACTCCTAGCCTTAGAAAATGCTTCTACTAACAATAAAACTGTTACTATTACTCCTGAGATGTATGCAGAGGGTTCGTCTATGTACTTAAAAGAGGGTGACAAGTTACATTTATCTGACTTAGCTGTGGGTATGATGACTGTATCTGGTAACGATGCGGCTAACGCTGTTGCATTAACTATATCTGAGTCTTTTGAAGATTTTGCTAAAGTTATGAACGATAAGGCAAAAGTAATAGGTATGGACAACACAAATTTTGTTACTGCGTCTGGATTAGATGATGAAAACCATTACTCAACTGCTAAAGATATGGCTTTACTTATGAGTTATGCTATGGAAAACGAAGACTTTGCAAATATAACAAGTCAAAAAAGTATAAAAGTTGATTTTATATACCCAGAAGACACTAGTAATACATATTCAAACCATAATAAATTGCTTTCGCTCTATGAATATTGCAACGGAGGCAAAACAGGATACACCTCAACTGCTGGAAGATGTCTAGTGTCTAGTGCTAACAAAGACGGTATGGAGCTTATAGCTGTAACGCTTAACGCATCTGATGATTGGGACGACCACATAAATATGTACGAAAAAGGTTTTGAACAGCTTACAAGTACTACTTTTGATGACGATAATTTTAATTTAGATGTAAATGTAGTAGGTGGTGTAGACGATACTATAAACATTGGTGCTAGCACTGCTATGGATATAGTCACATTAAAAGAAGATAAAAATAATATTGAACGAGAAATAAATATACCAATGTTTTTATATGCACCTATTGAAAAAGGTGAAATTGTAGGAGAAATAACTTACAAAGTTAATGATAAAGTAGTAGAAACAAACGAGCTTATAGCCCACGAAAATATAAAGTATTCCGAAAAAGAAAAAAATATTTTTGAAAAGATACTGGAGTTTTTCAAATTTAAATAAACAATAAAAACAAAAAGAAGTTTAAAGGATTTACGGTGAAAAAATGAAAAAAATCGAATTAATACGCTTACAAAAAATGATGGCTGAATGTGGCGTAGCCTCAAGAAGAAAATCAGAAGAGTTAATTGCTAGTGGTAGTGTAAAAGTTAATGGACGAGTTGCAAGAATTGGCGATAAAGTAGACCCATATAATGACCATGTGTTAGTACAAGGTAGGAAAATTTCGCTTAGAACAAAAGGTAAAAACTATTACATAATGCTTCATAAACCTAGAGGATATGTAAGCACTATGAGCGACGAACTAGGTAGAAAGTGCGTAGCTCAACTAGTAAAAAATGTGCCAGCAAGAGTCTACCCTGTAGGAAGACTAGACAGAGAATCAGAGGGTATGTTACTTATGACAAATGATGGTGAGTTTGCACATAAAGTAATGCACCCTGCAAAGCACGTATACAAAGTATACAGAGTAACAATAAGACCAAAAATAACAGAAGAACAAGTAACTGCAATGTGTGTAGGTATGGAGATAGACGGACAAAAAACAGCACCTTGTGAAGTTCACGTAATGAAAAGAGAAGAAAACAGATGTGTATTAGAAATAGTCCTTCGAGAGGGCAGAAACAGACAAATAAGAAAAATGTGTGAACAGTTAGGTATAGAAGTTGCAAGACTTAAACGTATAGCAATAGGACAGGTTAAACTTGGAATGTTAAAACAAGGAATGTGGAGAGAACTTAGTGCAGACGAGGTAAGGAGACTTACAGCAGATACTAACACAACTATAAAAGACTATTAAAGACACAGGAGAAAAAGGATGTTAACAGTAAAACCTATATTTGATATAACTAAAATACGAGATATATTAAATAAACATAACATTGATAGCAAAACAGCAGTGATATTAGAAGCTGTAGAGAAAGAAAATGAGTTAGGGTATGTAGTAGTAAAAGAAGAAGACAAAGAGATAAAAATACTTGCATTTGATATATCAGACTGTGTAGATTATAATAATCCGTCACAAAACGATACAGAAATTTCTGAGTATTTAATAAGAAGTGCAGGCTCATATGCGCTAAACAGAGAGATAACAACACTAAGTACCCAGTTAAATGAATTTTCCAACATCTGGAACAAATTTAATTTTGTGCAAAATAACCATAAATATCAAATTGAACTTACTGTATTGTTTAAAAAGTGCAAAAATTGTTCAGATTAATTATTTTACTTGTACTTTGTTAAATTTTTATTTATAATTAAGTAGTATAAAAATATTCAGAATTTTTTAAACGGAGGAATATTAATGAGTATAGAAAACAAACAGCTCAAACTTAGCAATGCTATTGATACTATTTCAAAAACTTTAGCATATAAAAACTTACAATTGTTTTTTGATGACGGTGCTTTTCAAGAAATCGATTCTTTTGCTATGTCAGATAACACATTTGCAGAAGTAGTTGCAGGATACGGTACTGCTAACGGCTTACCAGTATTTGCTTTTGCTCAAAACAGCGACATCTGTGGTGGTGCTATGAGTAAAGCACAAGCTGCAAAACTTAAAAAACTTTATGACCTTGCAGTTAAAACAGGTACTCCTGTAATCGGTTTTTACGACTCAAAGGGCGCTAAACTTTCTCAAGGAAACGAAATGCTTGCAGGTTATGGCAATATTATGAATAGTATTTCTAACTTGTCTGGTGTAGTTCCTCAAATTTCTGTAATCTTAGGCAACTGCTTAGGTACTGGTGCTTTAAATGCTATTAGTGCTGACTTTGTTATTATGTCTAAAGATGCAAACTTTGCTTTAGAAACTAACGGAGAAGGCTCTTCTATTGATGAAGCTATACAAAAAGGGTATGCTCAAATAGTAGCTAAAAACTCAAAAGATGCTATAGAAAAGGCTAAAAACTTACTTGAATATATGCCTGCTAATAATTTAAGTATGACTCCTTTTGACGAAGCACAAGAATGTGTAAATGTATCTTCTACTAACGTTTTAGAGTCTGTTTTTGATAACAACAGCTTTTTAGAAATTTCTAGCGACTGTGCTAAGGAAGTTACAACAGGTTTTGCTAGACTTAACGGCTTAGTTGTAGGTACTGTAATTACTAATGGCGAAAAAATAACTTGTAAAGCATCTAAAAAAATATCTAAAATGGTTCGTTTCTGCGATGCTTTCGCTATTCCTGTTATCACTTTTGCTGACAGTGAAGGCTTTGACAGTATAATTGGAGCTAAAACAGTTGCAAGTAGTTATGCAGAAGCTACTACAATAAAAACTACTGTTATTACTGGTAATGCATATGGTGCTTTTTATGTTGCTGTTGCCGGTACTTCTTGTAATGCTGATATAACTATGGCTTATGCTAATGCTTGTATATCTCCACTTGCTCCAATAACTGGTGCGACTATTATGTGGGCTGATAAAATGCAAGTTGCTATTGATAAGCAACCAGCTGTTATAGAAGAATATAAAAGTGTTGAATGTAGTGCTTTTAAAGCTGCTGCTGATGGTTTTGTTGAAGATATAATTAACCCTGAAGACACTAGAGCAAAATTAATTAACGCATTAGATATGTTAGCTGGTAAAAGAGTTACTAATCTACCTAAAAAACATAATACAATATAACATTAAAACAATAAAATATAAATTTGTAATTACAATAATTGCTTTGAAAGGACGTATTTCAATATGAAAAACTTAAAAATAACTGTAAACGGCACTTCTTATGATGTTCAAGTTGAAGAATTAGGCGGAGCTGTTACTTCAGCTGCTCCTGCACAAGTTACACAAGCTCCTGTAGCTGCTGCTCCTGCACCTGCTCCAAAGGCTGCTGCTCCTGCTGGAGATGGCGAACCTGTTAACAGTCCAATGCCAGGTACAATAGTATCTGTAAATGTTACATCTGGACAAGCTGTTAAAGAGGGTCAAGTTTTAGCTGTTTTAGAAGCTATGAAAATGGAAAACGAAATTATGGCACCAAAAGCTGGTACTGTTACAAGCGTAAATGTAAATAAAGGCGATAGCGTAGAAGCAGGCACTTTACTTGTTACAATAAAATAATTAAGTTCTTTACAATCTCGAAAGGAATGATATATAGATTATGGCTAAAAAAATTCTAGTTACAGAAACTATTTTACGTGATGCTCATCAATCACTTATTGCTACAAGAATGACACTTGATGAAATGCTACCTATCTTACCTAAACTTGATAAAGTTGGTTTTCACTCTTTAGAATGTTGGGGAGGAGCTACTTATGACTCTTGTATAAGATTTTTAGACGAAGACCCATGGTATAGACTACGTGTACTACGTGAGCAATGCCCTAATACTAAACTTCAAATGCTATTTAGAGGACAAAATATGTTAGGATATCGTCATTATGCTGATGATGCTGTCGAATATTTTGTACAACGTAGTATAGCAAACGGTATTGATGTTATTCGTATATTCGATGCTTTAAACGATATTAAAAACTTAAAAACATCAATTAAAGCTGCTAACAGAGAAGGTGCACATGCACAAGTTGCAATATCTTACACAACAGGTCCAGTGTTTAATACATTGTATTACGTTGATTATGCTAAGAGAATAGCAGACGCAGGAGCAGACTCAATATGTATTAAAGATATGGCAGCACTACTTACTCCATACGAAACAAGAAAACTTGTTGGTGCAATTAAAGCACAAGTTGATTTACCAATACAACTACACACACACTATACATCTGGTTTAGCATCAATGTGCCTGCTTAAAGGTATAGAAGCAGGAGCAGATATAATTGATACAGCTATGTCACCACTAGCACTTGGAACATCACACGCACCTACAGAGTCAATGGTAGCAGCGTTAGAGGGTACTGAGTATGACACAGGACTTGATTTAGTATTACTAAACGAGATTAGAGATTATTTTATGACACTTCGTCAAAAATATATTGACAGTGGACAACTAGACCCTAAAATGCTTGCAGTAGATGCTAACGCATTAATATATCAAGTACCTGGTGGAATGTTATCAAACTTATTATCACAGTTAAAACAAGCAGGTAAAGCAGATAAGCTAACAGATGTTTTAAACGAAGTTCCACGAGTTCGTGAAGACTCAGGCTATCCACCACTTGTAACGCCAACATCACAAATAGTAGGTACACAAGCAGTGTTTAACATAATAACAGGTGAACGTTATAAAATGTGTACAAACGAGTTTAAAGATATGGTTGCAGGTAAATATGGTTCTACGCCACTACCAATAAACCCAGAATTTAGAAAGAAAATTATCGGAAGTGAAAAACCTGTAACTTGTAGACCAGCAGACCTACTAAAACCTGAGCTTGATAAATTAAGAAGTGACATTGCACCTTATTTACAACAAGAGGAAGATGTATTATCATATGCAATGTTCCCAAAAGTAGCAGTAGACTTCTTTGAAAAGCGTAAAAACAAGCAAGCAGGAATAGATGCAAAGAACTTAGATGTAGAAAACAAAGTGCATCCAGTTTAAGAGTATATAATAAAAGTTGTATGGGGCTGTCGTAAATGATTAAAATCATTTGTGACAACCCCATTATTTTGCACAGAATTTTAATGTTAATTATTATTGTGTTACGCATTGTTGTATTAACATCAACTGAAGTATATGGAATGCTCCCCTACAAATTCTAATAAATTTTAAACTACAACGTAAAAATCAATACCCAATAACCTAAAAAAATGGTCGCACAACTTATGCTGTGCGACCTTAATTTAATCATTATCTGATTATAGTTTTAAATTATAATGTTGTAATTATTTTAGCTAAGTATTGTTGAACTTTTAATACGTCTGCTATTGTAATAGAACCATTTTTATCTACGTCTGCTGCTAATTCTTGTGTTGCAGTAAGTGTTGTAATTTTAACTATACTTGCTTGCATTATTAGAGCATCGTCTAGAGTTATTCTTGAATCTCCTGTTACGTCACCTAATACATATTCTTCTGGTGTTGTAGGGTCTGTAGTTGTTGGAGGGTCTGTTGGGTCTGTTGGAGTTACTGTACCACCACTACCAACTGTAAATGTTTTTGTTTCTGTAACACTTGTTCCTGCTGCATCTGTAACTACACATTTGATTGTGTAATCGCCAGCTGATGTAGGTGTCCATGTTGCTGTATTTCCGTTTGAAGCAATTGGAGTGTTGTTTACTGAGAATGCATATGAGTAAGGAGCTGTTCCGTTATAACCATCTGCACTTAATGTTATAGCTGTTCCTGTTTGTTGTGGAGAAGATACATCTGCTCCAAAGTTTGCTGATAATTCTTTAGGCTCTACTGTACCACCTGTTGATAAAGGAGCACCTACTCTTGCTAGTGGAACTGTAATTATATCTAAATCTTCTTTTTCTGCAGTTGAAGATGGGTCAGCAGAATAAGAATCTGTAGCAACGTCTAAGCAAGATGGGTCCATAGGAATTGTATTTACAGCACTTGAACCATAAATTGCAATGTGCATTACACCAATACCATCGCTTTCTAAATCAGCTTTAGTAATTCCTAATGTATCTAGTGGAATAGACATTGTGTAAAGTGTGTCTAAAGATTCTTTATGTCCTAAAGTTGTAAAGTCAACCCAATCTGAACCTTCATCAAAATATTGGTCAGTTGTTAAACCTGTGTAACCATTTGCATTAATACCATACATTGAAGAACCAAAGAAGTCGTTTTCGTATTCGTATGAAATGCCACCAGCTGTAAATCCTGTAAAGTTTTCATCGTAAGAGAATTTACCATCTTCGTTTGCTTCAAAGAAACCTGGTGTACCAGTACCTGGTTTAGTTGAAAAAGCCATTAAAGCATCAACATTAGTTGTATATCCTACTGTTTTGTCCCATACATATTCGCCAGCAACGTCCATAGTACCGTCAGCACCTGTGCCACGTCCTAAGTCTAAAGCTATCAATTGAGGCATATCTGCATTGTAAGGTTTAGCTTCGTTAGTTCCTGCTCCACCTTGGTCAGATGCAGTAATATCTCTAACGTTTACATATTGCCAGCCGATATACACATTGTCGTTATCCCATGCTGCATATAGTGAATATGTGTCATATACAGGATATTCGTGAGGTCCTTTAAATACGTTAGCATCGTCATTAGCAGCACCTTGAGCAATAATCATTGAGTTTGTCCAGTCACTAGCACTTGTGATAGTAACATCTTTACCACCATATTGATTATTAGGGTTAGTTGCATATTTTCCATCTAAAGCTTCTGTTGTATGACCATCATCTCCAGAAGTACCACTTGATGGAGCTTTAAATGATTTTTTGTATGTGTAAGTTTTTGAGTAGCTGTCTTCTCCTTGAGCTGTTACTGTTAAAGTAGTTGTTAAACCACCTTTTAAGCCTTGACCCATTATAACAGTTTCAGTTCCTGTGAAAGAAGTAGCAGCGCTACCATCGATTGAGTATGTACCTGTTGTTGCATTTTTTAATGTTAGTTCAACAGATAATGTATCTGTAAAACTTGCACCGTCATTTTGAGAAACTGTAACTGATGCTGAATTTGCATCTGCATATTCAGACCATGTGTTTGTTTCTTGGTTATAAATTTGATTAGCTCCTGGATAAGCCATATCGTCAGTTTGAACACTACCATTGTTAAAAATGATGTTTTCGTAATCGCTATCTAGCTCATATGACCAAATATTACCTTCAACATTAGTCATAGCAACTCCTGGCCATGTTGCGTTACTTGTACTTGCACCTTTCCACATATAACAATTTGGAGCAGTCCAACCACTTGGAGCTTCCAGATAAACTGTATCTCCTGCCGCCGCATTTACATTGTATAAACCAGTTGCACCTGACATAACTAGTACAGATGTTAATAAAACAACTGCTAATACAATACTTAGAACTTTCTTACTTGTTTTAACTACCATTATTTTCATCCTTTCTTTTAAAAAAACATAATTTCTTATATTATTTTAGTTAAGTATAACAAAGTTTAGAAACATCTGTCAATATTTTAAGACTGTTCTAATAATGTAAAAGTGCAATTTCGTATGAATGTTCATTTATTGAAGATTTATTTATTTATATTGCACATATAAACCACTTCTTTTTACAAAAAAATTGAACTGAATAATTTAGATGTTTTGCATCAAATTAAATCAGTTCAATTATTATAAGTATTTTGTAATTCTTGTTTTATACTTTTAGTCCTTTTTATCTTCTTTTTTAATTCTAAACATTTTCCTTAATACAAAACCTAATAATGTTGGACTTTCTATTACTACTAATTTCATAAAATAATCCCTCCTACTAACATTTTAATAAGGCTAGTGCAAGTAATATCAGTATCATAGATATAATCACTACTGCAACTCCGTTTGGAAAAAAAGACGCTACCACAAAACCAAAGGTAAATGCTAAAACACCTTTTGCTACTTTACTGCAACACATTAATAACATCTCCTTTTATGTAAATTTTGAATACGTCTTATTAATATTTTATTCCATATTACTAATTGTGTTACTATTTTTTATTCTATTGTTTTTGCTATTTTTATCAAGTCTAGTATTTCTAAACTTTTATTGTCATTGATATCTGCTGCGATTAGAGATGAGCAAAACAACTGATTGTTTGAACGGAGAAAATAAAAATGTTGAAAA
>CAYJGB010000013.1:0-52038 GCA_964369405.1 uncultured Eubacteriales bacterium | reverse complement strand
CTGTGACCCTCTGCTTGTAAGGCAGATGCTCTCCCAGCTGAGCTATGCTCCCACAACCTTCGCTATGACTTTGTATCATCAGCGACGGATATAATTATAATATAAAAGAAATACTTTGTCAAGACTTTTTTTGCTTTATTTTATATTTTTTATGTTTTTTATGTTTCTTTCGTGCTTATCATTCTTCCCTCATGGTCTGTATAATATTCACCATCTAATAATAATTCTGATATCGGTACTATTTCATAACCTTGCGACTTAATCGACTCAATTATTAGTGGTAGTGCTTGTGGTGTGTTTGCAGCTCCGTTATGTAATAATATTATGCTGCCACATTCTAATTTGTTACTTATTGTTTGTACCATAGTTTCTGGTGTTGGGTCTTTCCAGTCTAGGCTATCTATATCCCATTGTACTGTGTACATATCTATACTATTTGCTACTTCCACTACATTGTTATTATAATCTCCATATGGTGGCCTAAATAAAGTTGGTCTATCTCCTGTTAATTCTTCTATTCTATCGTTGCAATCGTTTAACTCTTTTAATATATCCTCATCGCTTAGCTGTGGCAAGTGTGCGTGTGTATCTGAATGGTTTTCTACATCATGCCCTGCTGCGGATATTGCTTTTACTGACTCTGGATATTTTTCTACCCACTCGCCAACTAGAAAAAATGTTGTTTTTACTTCATATTCTTCTAGTGTTTTTAGTAAACCCTCTGTTTGCTCATCTCCCCACGCTGCATCAAAAGATATGCTAACTTTTTTATCTTCTTCGTCTACACAATATATTGGTATTTTTCTTTCTCCAGTTGATACTGTTACTACAGAGTTTAAACTGCTAACACTTATACTTACACCTAGTATTACTGCGACTGCACAACATGCTAATATAAGTAATCTTTCTTTTGTAAATACAAAAAATCTCATATGACTGCCTCTTTTCTAATTTATTTTTATTTATCTTGATTTTTGTAGAAAATATGTTCATAATATATATATGTGTACATATGTTAAAAAATAATAAATGAAAGAAGAAAAATTTAATGATACAAGACTTTTTAATTGTTTCAACTCAAGTTGTTATACTGTTTATTCTAATTGCTATTGGTTTTCTATGTGGCAAAATCAATTTTATAAATGAAAGCACCTCTAAAAACATAACCAATATTATACTTTATATAGTTACTCCTTGCGTTATTATAGACTCTTTTCAACGTGAATTTGAAACTGAATTATTATTCAACCTTGGCATAACTGTTATTAGTGCAATTGGTATTCACGTATTATCTATAATAATAGCACATCTGGTATTTAGAGATAAAAAAGACGCTACTCAATGCGTGTTGCGTTTTGGTACAGTTTTTTCTAATTGTGGGTTTATGTCTATTCCGTTACAATCTGCAATTTTAGGTAGCGAAGGTGTTTTTTATGGAGCTGCTTTTGTGGCTGTTTTTAATATTATGATTTGGAGCTATGGTTTAATTAGTATGAGTGGTGATAAAAAAGCTATTTCAGCAAAGAAACTAATTATTAATCCAGGTGTAATAGGTGTTTTTGTAGGCTTAATATTATTTGTTTTTTCTATATCGCTTCCTACAATAATAAAATCACCTATAGAGTATATGTCTATGTTGAACACTCCTTTACCGATGATTATAATAGGTTACCATCTATCTCAAATTGATTTAATTAAATCCTTTAAAAATAAGCAACAATATATTGCAATCACACTTAGATTAGTAGTTATACCATTGCTTTCTTTACTATTTATGTGGTTGTTAGGTGTGCGAGATATAGTGTTAGTAGCATGTACAATAGCTGCTAGTGCACCTGTTGCTGCCACAACGACAATGTTTGCAGGTAAGTTTGAAAAAGACACTACTTTATCTGTAAATTTAGTATCGCTATCAACGTTATTTTCAATAGTAACCATGCCATTGATAGTAGGATTTGCACAAGTTATAGGCTAAGAACGTTTTGTTAAACGTTCTTACACCACACACTCAGAAACATAAAAGTTTTACTCGATTTTTTAAAAAAAATTGTGGTGTTTAAGGTTTAGCCTCAAGTCTTGACTGCACGACAAAAAACTGGAGCATTCCACATGGTATGCTCCAGTTTTTTATCTTATATAACATTAAATTACTTACTCTAATATTGCTCCTTTAGTACCTGATGTTACTAGTTTTGCATATCTTGATAAATAACCTGTCTTAATCTTAGGTTCACGTGGTTTCCACTCTTTACGACGACTCTCTAACTCTTCATCAGATATTAACACGTTTATTGTGTTTTTATTAATATCTATTTCGATTATATCACCCTCGTTTACTAACGCTATATTTCCTCCTACTGCCGCTTCTGGTGATACATGCCCAATAGCAGCTCCTCTAGTTGCTCCAGAAAATCTACCATCAGTAATTAGTGCTACACTGTTTCCAAGTCCACTTCCCATAATTGCTGATGTAGGATTTAACATTTCTCTCATACCAGGACCACCTTTTGGTCCCTCGTATCTGATAATTATAACTTCGCCAGCATTTATCTTACCATCATATATAGTATTTAATGCGTCTTCTTCACAGTCAAAAACTCTAGCTTTTCCGGTATGTTGCATCATCTCTTCTACTACTGCACTTCTTTTAACAACACATCCATCTGGTGCTAAGTTGCCTTTTAAGACTGCTATTCCACCTATTTTACTATATGGATTATCTACAGGTCTAATTACTTCTTTATCTATAATTTCACAATTTTCTATGTTCTCGCCAACTGTTTTGCCTGTACAAGTTAGTATATCTTTGTTTATTAACCCAAGCTTACTAACCTCGTTCATAACTGCATATATTCCACCGGCTTCGTCTAATTGTTCCATAAAGTGGTCACCAGCCGGTGCTAAATGACATAAATTAGGTGTTTTTGCTGATATTTCATTTGCTACTTCTAAATTTAAATCAATACCACATTCATGTGCTATCGCTGGCAAATGCAACATACTATTTGTGCTACAACCTAACGCCATATCAATAGTCAAAGCATTTTCAAACGCTTTTGGTGTCATTATATCTAGTGGACGTATATCTTTTTCTAAAAGCTCCATTATTTGCATACCAGCTCTTTTTGCTAGTTGAATTCTTGTTGAATATACTGCTGGAATTGTGCCATTTCCTTTAAGTCCCATTCCTAACACTTCTGTTAAACAATTCATACTGTTTGCTGTAAACATACCACTACAACTACCACAAGTTGGACAAACTTTATTTTCAAATTCGTTTAGTTTTTCAGCATCAATTTGACCTGTTTTATGTAAACTTACTGCCTCAGATATTGTAGAAAAACTAATCATTCTTTTATCAACTCTACCAGCAAGCATTGGGCCACCACTTACAAAAACTGTAGGTATGTTAATTCTAGCAGCAGCCATTAGTAAGCCTGGTACATTTTTGTCACAGTTAGGTACCATTACTAGTGCATCAAAAGCATGAGCTTTTGCCATAGCTTCTGTACTATCTGCAATAAGTTCTCTAGTAACTAGTGAATATTTCATACCCTCGTGACCCATAGCGATACCGTCACAAACTGCAATTGCTGGAAAAACTATAGGTACGCCACCTGCTAAAGAAACACCCATCTTAACAGCTTCTACAATTTTATCTAAGTTAACATGACCTGGAACAATATCATTTTGTGAGCTAACTATACCGATTAATGGTTTTTCCATTTCCTCGTTAGTTAGACCTAAAGCGTGTAACAACGCACGTTGAGGCGCTGCGTTTATAGACTTAGTAATTCTATCACTATTCATTTTTATAGCCTCCTAAATAATTAATATAAATATTGTAAAAATTTTAATTTTTTGTACTGCGATAGTTTTACGAAAATAATAGAACTAATTACCGATAATATTAAAATCACTATAAACCATACGAGCGAGTGAATTATTGTAATATAATCATTTAATAGCACGATAAAGATTGGATGAACAAAATAAATAAAAGAACTTATTTTTCTAAGGTTTAAATATGTTTGTGGATTTCCTTCTAAATTAAAATTCAAAACGAAATTAAATAAAAATATCGAAAATGGTAAAGTAAAAATCATATATGAAACAGTCGTATTATTAAAGAAATAGTAATTAATCCATACTTCCAATGTTAACATAATAAAGCAAGCAATTAAACAAATTATCTGAACTTTTTTACGTAAAATAATTTTTTTAATAGAAAAAACTAAACCTATTCCAATTAAAGCCAAACCTCGAGGTAAAGAAAGAGTAAAAATATTTTTAGGTCTTAATTCTTCTAGATTAATTCCTGTAAACATTTCAATTAACCAAGAATAGGAACTACTTGCTAGAGATATAAGATAACAAACTATTAAAAATATTATTAAAAATTTAATTTTAAAAAACCTCATAATTAAATATAAAATAGGTATAGCATAAATAATTGCTAACAAATACCAAAAATGATAATGTACGCCTCTAAAAAAGAAACTTAAAGTAAAATCAATAAACAAGTCCGTAAAAGGAAATCCCGAGATAATCCAAGATGGGAGATAAATACAAAGATAAACTAAAGACCATAAAGTATATAATATAAGAATTCTTTTCATAAATTGAAAAAACATTTTATTGTTCTCTTTACATTTTTTTAGTTTCCCGTTTTCATATTTAAGTTTTGAAAAAAAGAAAAAACCTGTGACAGAAAAAAAGAAAGGAACTGCAAACCTTGTCAGTATGTTTATAACATAAAATTCAACATCCGAAGATATTGATATAAACGGGTCTGTATGTATCATAACTACTGCAACGGCAGCAATTATTCTTACTAAATCTATCGCATTGTAATTTGGTCTGCTATTATTTAACGCTTTATCCATTTTTGTCACCTAACCTAACGGTTTCATTGTTGGGAAGATTATTACATCTCTAATAGATGAACTATCTGTAAGTAACATTACAAGTCTATCTATTCCCATACCCATACCACCAGTTGGAGCCATTGCATATTCAAGTGATGTTAAGAAATCTTCATCTATCATATTAGCTTCTTCGTCACCAGCTTCTCTTAATGTTAGTTGATGTTCAAAACGTCCTCTTTGGTCTATAGGGTCGTTAAGCTCTGTATATGCATTTGCAAGCTCTCTATTTGTTACGAAAAGTTCAAATCTTTCTACAAGTTCTGGCATATCTGGTTTACGTTTTGTAAGCGGAGATACTTCTACTGGATAATCACAAATAAATGTTGGTTGCACAAGTTTTTCTTCTACATACTCTTCAAACGCAGTATTTAATATGTTGCCCCATGTGTCTGTAGATTTAACTTCTAAGTGTAGTGTTTTTGCAACTTCTTTTGCTTTTTGAGTGTCGCCTATAAACTCACTAAAGTCTACACCAGCATATTCTTTTACAGCGTCTACCATAGTCATTCTTTTGAATGGAAGAGATAAGTCCACCTCTTGCCCTTGATATGTAATTTGGTCTGTTCCATTAACTTCTAAGCAAGCTTTATTGATTAACTTTTCTGTTATATCCATCATACCGTTATAATCTGTGTATGCTTCGTATAGTTCAATAGTTGTAAACTCTGGGTTATGTTTTACGTCCATTCCCTCGTTTCTAAAAAGTCTACCTATTTCGTAAACTTTTTCCATACCACCTACTATAAGTCTTTTTAAGTATAGTTCTGGTGCAATTCTTAAATACATATCTAAGTCTAAAGTGTTGTGATGTGTTATAAATGGTCGTGCAGATGCTCCACCTGGAATTGTATTTAAGATAGGGGTTTCTACTTCTATATAACCTATATCGTCAAGTTGTTTTCTAATTGATTTTATTATGGTGCTTCTAGCAATAAAAGCATTTTTAACTTCTGGATTAACCATTAAATCAACATATCTTTGACGGTATCTTAAATCCATATCACGCAGCCCATGATGTTTTTCTGGAAGAGGTAACAAAGATTTAGATAAAAGTTTAATTTCCTTAGCATGTACAGATATTTCTCCACGTTTTGTTCTAAATACAAAACCTGTAACTTCTGCAATGTCGCCAATATCCCATTTAGGCATTTGAACTTTGTAAGTATCTTCGCCAACATCATTAATTCTAACATAACATTGCATTCTGCCGTTTCTATCATGAATATCAATAAAAGATGCTTTACCCATATCTCTCCAGCTCATAATACGACCTGCAATACATACATCTTTACCTTCAAGTTCTTCAAAATTGTCTATTATCTCAGATGATAATGTATCTCTTTTACTAGTAGTGATTAAATAAGGGTCGTTACCACTCTCTCTTAAAGCTGTTAATTTATCTCTTCTAATTTGTAGTAGTTCGCTCAAATCTTTTTCTTGTACTTCTAACTCTTCGTTACTTTGTACTTGATTTGTATCTGCCATAATTTTTTCTTTCCTTTCATTCTTTAAAAAATACAGCAAAGAATAAACTCTGCCGTATTTTATATCTTATAAATTCAACTTTATTTTAAATTATTTACTAATTTCTAAAACTTTATAATCAATAATTCCAGCTGGTGTTTCTGCTGATACTGTTTCTGATACTTTAGCGCCTAGTAACGCTTTACCAACAGGTGATTCATCAGAAATAAGACCTTTGCAAGGGTCTGATTCACTTGAGCCTACTATTTTGTAATCAAACTCTTTGTTCATTTTACAGTTTAACACTTTTATTTTTGAACCTACGTGAACAAAATCTGTGCTAATTTCGCTTTCGTCGATAATTTTTACATTTTTAAGCATTGCTTCTACAGTTGCAATACGTGCTTCTAAAATAGCTTGGTCATTTTTTGCTTCGTCATATTCGCTATTCTCTGATAAATCTCCGAAAGATAACGCAACCTTAATTTTTTCTGCTATTTCTTTACGTTTAACCGATTTTAATTCATCTAATTCTAATTCTAGATTTTTTAAACCTTCTTCTGTTAATAATACTTGTTTTTGCATTGTTATAATACCATCCTTTACAAAATAATACAGTTAGTTTTAACAAAATACATTCACTGTTAATCTTACATAAACATATAGATTTAATTATATCACAAGCAAATAAACTGTCAAGCAAAAAAGGTGATATATTACTAAAAAACTATATATTATAATATATTTACATCAAAACAGCTGTCAAACTATGTGTTTATAACATTGATGTATCAATCCCACTACATTCTTTTAAATATTTTGTTATCTTGTTTAGTATAATTTCTACTCCACCAGATACATCACTTTCTATATTTAGTGGCATTATTGGGTCATGCACACTTAGCCTTAATAAAAACCAACCATTACCTTGTCCATCTCCAAAAGAAACTCTAACGCCTTCTGCACTATCAGTCGCCACATTAAAACCTTCTTGATTTTTTGCATATTCTTCTAAATCAGCTAAAATTTTAAGCCCTGTTTCTCTGAAATTTTCATCAGTAATTTTAATTCTTTTTTCTATGCTTTCTACTGGTTGGTTTAAATCTTTTATTAACGACTCTAGACTTTTACCCTCTTTATTTAGTCTTGCCATTTTTATTATTATTTTAGTACATAAATATGCGCCGTCATCTAGGAAATAATTTTCTCTTAACGCTGCATGACCCGATGTTTCTATTGCAAGGGGACAATTAATACCTTGGCTGTTAAGCTCTATAGCTTTGTTGATTACATTTTTATAACCTCTTTTAAATCTGCAATGTTTACCACCTAATGTGCTTTCTATATATTCTTTAAGTCCACTAGATGTTATTGAATCTGTTACTATTGTTCCACCCTCATTACCCTCTAGTGCAATTGATGATGCTATTGCTACTAGTTTATTTCGGCTAATCTCTTGCCCTTTTCCGTCAACAGCAGCACCTCTATCTACATCAGTGTCAAAAATAACGCCAATATCTGCATTATGTTTTTTTACAGCACTGCAAATTGACTCCATAGCTTGTGCATCTTCTGGGTTTGGCACATGGTTTGGAAACATTCCGTCAGGGTCTAAAAACTGACTTCCACTTACATCTGCACCAAGCTTTGCAAGCACTTTTTGTGCATAAAATCCGCCTACACCATTACCAGCATCAACTACTATTTTAAATCCTGCAAGAGGTTTGTCGTAATTTTCGCTATTAACCTCTTTTTTTATCATATTTTGAAGTCTTATTGCATATTCACTCATATAGTCAATATTTTTTAAAACTCCACTATCATCTATGTTAACTTCAATATTATCTTGTGCATATTCAAGTATGCTAGTAATATCTTCAGCTTCTAGCCCACCATCTTTAGTAAAAAATTTCAATCCGTTTCTGTTAAATGGGTGGTGACTTGCTGTTATTTCGATAGCACCGTCACATTCTTTATCAATCGTTGTCATAAACATAGACGGAGTAGAGGAAAGCCCACAATTAAGCACAGTTATACCACAATCAACTAATGTGCTACACACAATACCACTTATTCTATCTCCAGATATTCTGCTATCTCTACCGACTGATACAGTTATAGTTTTTAGATTTTTAGCAGTTTTATCTTCTAGCCATTTTGTAAAACCCTTAGTTATTTTTTCTATAACTTCATCAGTTAAATTTATGTGTTCGCCTTTTACACCCTCGCTTGCGATACCTCTTATATCTGTACCACTTTTAAATTGTTTCCAAAATTTATCTAACATTATAAATCATTCCTTTATATATATATACTTACATTCTATTCAATTATATAATAAGTTTTAAAAATGAGCAATATAAATTTAAAAACTTATCTCTATCAAAATGAAAAAACTAGCCTATCACCAAAGGCAACAGACTAGCTTTTCTTCAATCTATAAAAAATTATTTAAAAAAGGGGAGTTTGTAAAACTTCTTGTATTGTGCTTTTTTTGCACACTTCGTTTGCATATTCTTGCAACTTGCTATATTCCATTTGTTTTATTCTATATTTAACTTTTGCTATAGAAGATGATGCCATAGAAAATTCATCTAAACCTAAACCTATAAGTATTGGTAGTGCCTTATCATCACTTGCAAATTCTCCACACATTCCTACAACTTTACCATACTTGTGTGCAGCTTCTATTACATATTTAATTGCTCTAAGTACTGCTGGGTGAAATGAATTATATAAGTTAGCTATTCTTAAATTTCCTCTATCAACAGCCAAAATATATTGCGTTAAATCATTTGTGCCTATGCTAAAGAAATCTACTTCTTGAGCTAATTGCTCAGCTATCATTACAGATGCTGGAGTTTCTATCATAATTCCAACTTCTATGTCTTTGTTGTATGGTATGTTGCTAATCCTAAGCTCTTTTTTACATTCTTCTAAAAGTTTATTTGCATCTCTTAATTCTTCAAGTGATATAATCATAGGATACATTATTTGTATATTACCGTAAGCACTTGCCATAAGCAGTGCTTTTAGTTGAGTCTTAAATATGTCTTTAAGTTCTAAACAAATTCTAATTGCTCTCCATCCTAAAAATGGATTTTCCTCATTATCAAACTTAAAATACGATAATGCTTTATCTCCACCAATATCTAGTGTTCTTACAATTACAGTACCTTTACATTTTTCTACGGCATCCTTGTACACTTCAAATTGCTCTTCAAGAGTTGGAAAATGAGTACTTTCCATATATAAAAGCTCTGTTCTAAAAAGTCCTACACCTTGAGCTCCGTTTTCTACACCTTTTTCAATATCAGAAACGTTTCCAACATTGCAAAAAATCTCTACTTCGCTACCGTCAAGTGTTATTGCTTTTTCATATTTTACTTTTTGATATTTTTCTCTTTCTTCTAACAATTTTACTTTTTTAGCTTTGTACTCTTCTATCACTTCATCAGTAGGGTTTATAATTATTAAATCATCTACGCTATCTAAAATGATAACATCATCATTTTTTACGTCTAATAAAATATCTGATACGCCGACCATAGCAGGTAGTTCAAGTTGCTTTGCTATTATCGACACGTGGCTTGTTGAGCCACCTTTTGCACTTATAAAACCTTTTACAAAATCAAAATTCATATTAGCAGTATCAGAAGGAGTTATATCATCTGCAACAACTATAACTTCTTGACTAATACTTTCAAAAACATTGAGTTTTAAACCCTTGAGATTGCACATTATCCTTTTAGATACATCTTTAATATCTGCTGCTCTTTCTTGTAGATATTTATCATCTAAAGACATAAACAACTGACAAATCTCGTTAGTAGTTTCTTCAAGTGCCAACTGAGTGTTTTTAAGTTCGTCGCAAATTTTATCTTTTATACCATCGTATAAACTTGGGTCATCTGCCACTTCCAAATGAGCGGCAAATATTTCTGAATTTTTAGCAAGCAATGCTATTTCATCTTTAGTTTTTTGTAAAACCTTTTCGAATATTTCCATTTCTACAGAAATATTACTCTCCTCTATTAAGTCTGTACTTGCATTTATATTTATATCTTCTATTACATATGCTTTTGCAATAGCTACTCCGTCAGATACACTGTTTTTAACTTTTAAGTTTATCATAATATAACTCCTCCTTACCTTATTATTTTATTTACTAATCTTTCATTGTTGCTAAGAACTCAACTACCTCATCTAGTGCTTTTTGTTCGTCTGCGCCGTCACATTCAACTGTTAACTCAACGCCTTGTTTAGCTCCTAAAGTTAAAAGATTGATTATACTACCTGCATTAGCTTTTTTAGTACCATTAATGATAAATACTTTACATTCATAATCTTTAACCACATTTACTAAAATGGTTGCTGGTCTTGCATGAAGTCCCAGTGGACTATTAATAATTACATTTTTTGTTACCATAACTAATTCCTTCTTTCGGTCAAATTTATTTTATTTGTTTTTTTATTAAATACGTTTTCACAACATTTTTAGGTAGTGAAATTGTATTATTTACATTGCTTATAAAGTCTTCGTTTAAGTTGATTTCGCTATTAATTTTAAAGCCTTGCAGTGCATCAATATTTGTGTTTACTACATCGTTAACACTTTGATAGCATCTTAAAACTATTCCATCTTTACCTTGTGTTTTTTTAAATGCACTAATAACAAAATTTTCTTTTGTGTCTTTTAAAAGACTGTATTTGTATGGAGCCCAATATGTTGGTGCATTTAACTTCATAGCATTATAAGGCATTTTGTTATAAGTTTGAACAGGTGTTATATACTCTTTTGCTTTTATTGATAATTTTTCATTATTAGGAACTAAAGCAAAAGCATATTGTTGTGCACCTATCATCTGTGAGTCTGGTGTTGCAAGTTTTATACCCGATGGTCTGCCAGGACGTCTGAACATCTCTTCTTTACCTAGGAAACCAACACTTCTAAATAAAGTTATTGCAACTGTATCAAAATCGTTTCCTATTATCTCAAATTCTCTTACAGAGTTTGTAAGAACTGCTAAACCTTGCTTGTTGCCTAATCCTACATATGAAAGCATTGGATAAATTGAGTCTGGTCTTTCGTCCCAGTTTTCTTTTTCCCAAACTTTTATTGCACTGTCTACTACTGGTCTTTGAATTTCTCCAAATTGATTATCAGATATTGAACTTTTAGCACCTATCTGACTAGGTATTAAAACTCTTACTCTGTGGTCGTTTGCAAAGTTGTTAATGTTTGCAGTAATTTCTAAAATATCGCTATTTGATTTCATAGTTATATCAAAACTTACTTCTATTTTAGAATCGCACACTTTGTTTTTTCTGCTGTCCAAATCTTTTGGAACTTCTAAAGTGAATTTTATAGTGCTGTCTGTTTTGTTTTTATATTTGTTCATAGTAATTTGTGCTTTTACATCTTTAGAAGTAACTACAAAATCTTCTGCTAGTGGGGAATAATCATATTCATCTCCATCATCACTACCATCTTCTACAAGTAACACATCTTTATATATTGTGCTTGTTTTTTTATCTGTTACTGTAAGCGTACCATTACTATTTATATCTATACTATAGTAGTCGTTTTGCATAGTCTGTACTCTGTTTTCTACTATACTTTTTTGTGATATTCCATCAGTTTCTTTTATAAGATAAGTTTTATATCCCATTGGTGGCAATACATCTTTTAACAATAAAACATATTTTACAAATGGGTCATAGTTACCATAATGTACTATTTGCCTATCTATTAAACCTGCGTCTATCTCTTCTTTTTCTAAAACTTCAAAGTCATATGACACGCCATTTTTATCTGTTAATATAAAGTTTTTCATCTTTGTTATAACTTGTGCTTCTACTACTTGTTCTTTTTCATAAGGTAGTAAATTAAACACTACTAATTTATCAAGTGCTATATCACAGCTTATTGCATCTACTACTTTTCTCTTGTAAAATTTGATTAATTCGTCAGTTTTGTCTTCTGCTAAGAAAAATCTGTTTTCAATCGCCTTATGAACTTTATCACTACAGCAACAACCTATTGAGTCATGTGCATGATTTTTCATAATCTCTTTCCAGATTGCTTCTATCAGCCCTTCTTCATAATTAATACCTAAACTATAAGCAACAGTTGCAAGCGGTTCTAATATATTAGTTATTTTGTTTTCTATCCTTGTGTTGCTACTCTTTAAATCTGCTCTAGTAGAAAATATACTCCTGTGAACTCTCATATACTTTCCGTCTAAAAGCTCACCTTTTATAGTATCGATATTGTTTTCTTTTTCTAGTTCTTCAAATACATTTTCATACTTACTCAAAAAGAAGTTATCGTCTGGATACAATTCTTCTAGTTTTTCTATAACTTCAAATATATCTTTTTGCACTGGCATTTGGTCATGTCCGTTAGGAAGAGTAATAGCTTGATTTATTGAACCTTTTTTTAATACTGGTAAGTATTTATCCATTCTTTTAGAAAGAGCATCTTTATCTTGTGGCAAGTATTTGCCTATTGCATACCCTAGTGGCAACAAATGCACTAATACTTTACCACTTGAATTACTCTCCCAGTAAAAATTGTGCTTGTTTGTGCCATGTCTTTCTGATGCTCCTCGCCAGAAAATACATCTGTCCATACCAAATCCATTTAGTATTTGAGGCAGTTTTTCGCTTTGTCCAAAAGAGTCTGGTAGATATCCAATCATCATAGGTTCTCCAAACTCTTTACAATCTTTTAAGCCGTATAATAAATTTCTTACTATAGATTCTCCACCTACAACCATTTCGTCAGTTTGAGTATACCATGGCCCTATAATCAATTTTCCACTTTGAACTAGTTTTTTTACTCTTTCTCTATTTTCAGGTTTTACAGCAAAGTAATCTTCTAATATTGCTGTTTGACCGTCCATAACATAGTATGGATAGCTAGAGTTATCCTCTAGCATTTCCATAATTTCTTCCATGTTGTTAACTAATAGAATTCTTGACTCTTCAGTTGTAAAATACCACTCTCTATCCCAGTGCATATGTGGGATAATGTGTACATTTTTACCCATTAATTATACCTCCATGTATAACTTGTATTCATATTATATTCTGTTTTCTAGTAAAGCTTCTTTTTTCTCTTTTTTAAGTTTAGCTTTTCTTGTTGCTACTAGCATAGCAGCTGAAATAACTGCACCTAATAACGCAGCACCTAACCAAATAACACCACTTATTACTGCATCTTCAACTGACAATGTAGCTGTAGGACTTTCTCCTTTTAGCATAAATAGAGAGAATATTCCAGCACCTGGTACGTCTAAACCGATACCAGCAATAGCAACAATAGCGCCAGTAACAGCAGAGCCTGTACAAAGTGAGATAATAACAGTAATAGGATTTCTCATCATAAATGGAATAGCACCCTCAGTAATACCAGCAAGAGCTAAAATCCAAGTTGATTTACCAATCTCTCGTTCTTCTTTATCATAACATTTTGCAAAAATAAGTGTTGCAAGAGTAACAGCAAAACCTGATACCATTTTAACAGAAGAGAATACAGCATAAGGCATAATAAAGCCTTCGGCAATACTTGCTTGAGTAAATGTATAAGCAGCCTTATTAACAGGACCACCTAAGTCGAAAGATACCATAATACCAATAACAGCACCTAAAATACCAGCATTAGCACCTTCTAAAGATTTAAGGAAGTTTACTAAAGTAACGTTTAGCCATGCAATAGGAGGACCTACCACCAGTAGCATAAGTATACCGATTAGAACTGTACTTAAAACAGGATAAACCCAGAAACTTACAAAACCAGCCATAGTACCTTTAGCAGGAATATATTTTTTTAGTAAAACGATAATTAAACCTGCAAGTAGACCACCAGCCATACCAGCTAAAAATCCACCTTGAATAATACTAGCAGCAATACCGGCAGCAAAACCAGGAGCAAGAGCTGTTTTTTCGCCAATAGCATAAGCCATATACGCCGATAGAACAGGGATAAGGATAACACCCATTAAGTTGCCACCTAGAGTTTTAAACATACTAAGCCAACTTGTTGAATCTTGAAGCAAATATTGAAGGTCAAATATGTTAGTAATTAAAACGACAAAAGCGCCTAACATACCACCAGCAACGATAATAGGAACCATATAAGAGATACCTGTCATAACAGATTGCTTGATGATTTCTAGTACCTTAGTTTTTTCTTCTTCGTCATCATTACCTTTGTATTCGCCTTTTCCTTGTTTTTCTGCTTTATCTAACGCTTTTTTTATAACAGCTTCGCCATCTTTTAAAGGGTCAGCAACTGCAACTTTAACAGTTGGCAAATGGTCAAATCTTTCTTGATTTTTAACAGCTACACCAACTGCGAAAATTGCTGCATCTGCGTTTTTTAAGTTTTCTGCTGTGTGCTTGTCTTCAACTCCGTTAGCACCTTGTTTTTCTACATATACTTTAACCCCTAGTTTAGCGCCTGCTTTAACTAGTGCTTCGGCTGCCATATATGTATGGGCAATACCTGCTGGACAAGCTGTAACTGCAACTATAGTTTTAGTATATTCTACTTGTTCTTCTTTTTCTTCAAGTTGATTATCTATATTTTTGTAAAATTCTTCTACTGTTTTTGAATTAAATAATTTTTGCTTATAATCATCATCGCTCATTTTTTGCATAAGCTCTGCTAGTAAATCTAAGTGCATTCCACCTGATTCACTATCTGGTATTGCAAGTAAAAATATATATTTTACTTCATTATCTGGGTCAATGCTTTTCCAGTCAGATACTTTATTGTTTGTAACCATTACGGCAAAAGCCGCTTCTTTTACGCAATTAGATTTACCATGAGGAATAGCAAGTCCTTGCTCCATACCAGTTTCTGATATTTCTTCTCTCTCATAAACTACTTTCAAAAATTCTTCTTCCGATGTAATTTTTCCGTTTTCGTAAAGTTTTTTTACTAAGGCTTTAAGTACATCGTCTTTGGACTCTAATTTACTATTTAAGATAATTAAATTAGAATTGGTTAAACTTGATAATTTCATTTTAATCCCCTCGTTTTCTTGTAATAAAAAAATTTGTCTGCTTACTTTTAACTTGGCTTTAGTATATCATACAAATGTCGTTAAACTGTTTTTCTATTACAAATACACTTTTAACTATTTTAAGTGAACTTATACACATAATTTTTAGATTATTTGCATAAATTTAAACGCTCTTTTTACTGCACTATAACATAACTGTTCTGCATTACTTATCGCTTCTTCTAATTTCATAGGTTTATCTACTGTGGTCATAATGCTATTAATTCCATAATCATACATATTATCGTAGTTATCTCCTAAACTTCCAACTATCGCAACACAAGGTATATTTGCATTTTTTGATGATAATCCTACTCCATATGCAACTTTGCCTAAAGCTGATTGATTATCCATTCTACCCTCACCAGTTACTACTAAGTCGGCTCCCTTAACTTTTGTATCAAAGTCGACTATCTTAATAACTGTATCTATTCCTGACTGCTGTACTGCGTTTGTAAAAGCTAACAGTCCTGCACCTAGTCCTCCAGCTGCTCCTGCTCCTTCTATATCACAAACTTTTTTATTTACTTTTTTTTCTACTACTTCTATATAGTTTTTAAGTCCTTCATCTAAAAATACTATATCTTCTTGTGTTGCTCCTTTTTGTTTTCCAAAAATTTTACTTGCTCCATTTTCTCCGAGTAATGAATTTTTAACATCGCACATCACAGTAAAATTAATGTCTTTTATTCTTTTATCCATTTGTGATGTATCTATATTGCATATTTTATTGAAATTAATTGGAAGAGGTTTAAGCTCCATATTATTACAATCTAAAAATTTTACTCCAAAAGCACTAACACAACCTATACCACCATCATTAGTAGCACTGCCACCTATTCCTATATAAATATTTTTACAACCTCTATTTATTGCATCAAGAATCAATTGTCCTGTGCCGTATGTGTTGCTCTCTTTTATATTTCTTTCATTTTCTTTTAACAACGGTAATCCAGATGCTTGTGCCATTTCTATTATCGCATTATCTTCACCAAAAACTCCATAACTTGCTGTTATCTCTACACCAATAGGGTTTAACACTTTAACTTCTACTTTTTCACCGTTTAAGTTTTTAAGCACACTATCTACTGTTCCTTCTCCACCGTCTGCCATCGGTATTTTTACTACTTGACTATTAGGGAAAACCTCAAAAGCTACTTTCTCTACAATGTCACATATTTTTTGAGCATCAAGCGAGCCTTTGAAAGAATCTGGTGCTACTACAATTTTCATTTTGAAATTCCCCTTTTAACAAATTAAATCTATTGCTACCTCTGCCATATTTATATATGGCTTGTCTATAACTTTTACTTTGCTTTCTAGCAAACTGTCGTTCTCAAAGCTAAACTCTAATACATAATCATATAACCTGTTTGTTATCTCATCTGCATGGTGTTTAAACAGATTTTTTACTAGTATTACTTTTACACTTGTTAATTCTTCAATTTTTACTATATATTTTACTAAGGAAAGTATGTATTTATTCAATACATCAAGTGCAAATTCATCTCCTTTTATTGCTGAATATATTGCTGTGTAATCGTCTGCTAAATCTATATCATTTTCTGTCAGTTCCCACATCTTGCTATCTTGTGATGTTATCATCATATTTTTTGTTAGTTTTATTAAGTCTAATTCAAAAATTTTCTTATTGCTTACCTCGTATATTTCCCCATTTTTCATAACAGCTGTGTCAACTTCTGAACTTACTGAAATTAATGCTGTATCATTAATTTTTTCATCAGTATTCATACATTTTTTTAAAATACAGCTTGCTCGACTACCTACATAAACTTTGCAACCAAATAAATTTTTAATTTCATCTTTTAATTTATGATTTATACTCAGTGGTAGAACTCGCTCTTCACAAAAATCGTTAGTAACTATTATGCCTACTCCAGCTATCTCATAATTATAGTTATCGCCAATCATATTTTGTGTTTCTTTATAGAGTTTTTTTAATAACATATTTACATTAAATATGTTTTCATAAATTATAACTTTTTCACTTGTTTTTTTATCAATTTCATTTTTAACAAATATCTCTACAAAATTTTTAGTAAAGTATAATCCTACATATACTTTGTCATCTTTTTTCATTTCACCATTATTATTTATCATTTTAACCCTCCTTTATTATTTGTTGCCTGTTTACACCTCCTTATTATGCTATTTTCTAATCATATTATATCATAATTTAAACCTTTGATTTGATTTTTTATATATATTCACATATGTAAAGACGACAAAAAAATCTGTGTATAAATACACAGGCATTACAGTAAATTGTTAAAAGAGGGGACAGTATTGCTTTAGATGATGTTTTGTAATAGGGGAGTTATCTAATAAAATATAATATAAAAAAAGGCAGTTTGTCAAACTAAAATGTTTGACAAACTGCTAGAACTTTTTACTTTACTACTTATTATTATAATCTATTGATAACGTTGCTACTGCGTTTAAATCATAATCAGCTGTATTTCCTGCTAAGTATTCATAATATCCCTGTGACCCTACCATAGCTGCGTTATCTCCACATAAGTTTATTGGTGGCATATATAGTTTAATACCTCTTTTATCACATTCTTCTTGAAGTCTTTGCCTTAAACTTTTATTTGCACTAACTCCACCTGCTATTACTAACGTTTTAGAGTTTCTCTCTTCTGCTACTTTTATAAAAGTTTCTATTAAACAATCTACTATCGCTTTTCTAAACGATGCACTTATATCTTCTATATTTAAAGGTTCGTTTTTTTGCTTAGCATTATGTATTATATTTATTACTGCTGTTTTAAGCCCCGAAAAACTAAAATCATATGGGCAACCATCTACTTTTGGTCGTGGTAGCTTATATGCGTTTTCATCTCCACTATCTGCTACTTTATCTAAATGTATCCCACCTGGATACGGCATACCCATTGCCCTTGCTGCCTTGTCAAATGCTTCACCTGCTGCATCATCTCGTGTTTTACCTATTATTTGCATTGTAGTGTAGTCGCTTACTTCCACTATATGGCTATGCCCTCCACTTACTACTAAGCATAAAAATGGTGGCTTTAAATCTTTATGTGCTAAATAATTTGAAGCTATGTGAGAACGTAAATGATGTGTAGGTATCAACGGTAAACCACTTGCTAAGGATATACCTTTTGCATAGTTTACACCTACTAGTAAAGCTCCAATTAAACCCGGTGCATGAGTTACTGCAATTGCATCTATTTGTGCAAGTGTTAAATTCGCTTTATTTAAAGATTCCTCTACTACACCTGTAATGTTTTCTGTATGTCGCCTAGATGCTATTTCTGGCACTACTCCACCATATAATTTATGTTCATCTACTTGCGATGCTATTACGCTAGACAACACTTTTCTACCATCTTCTACTACTGATGCTGCCGTTTCGTCGCAAGAGCTTTCTATTGCTAGAATTTTCATATTATTTTATCCTTTCAAGTTCTTAAAACACTAGTGTTAATATAACCCCATCTTCAAGAGGGTTTGAGTAAAAGTTTTTTCTATTACCTGCTATTTTAAACTCTTCTGATTTATACAAATTTATAGCCTCTTTATTGCTTTTTCTAACTTCTAAAGAAATAAACTTTGCTCCCATTCCAAACGATAACCCTTCAGCTGTTTGTAGAAGTTTTCTAGCAATACCATTTTTTCTATACTCTTTTAAAACTGCTAAATTAGCTATATAAGCCTCGTCACTTACTATATGTAAACCTATGTATCCAACTACTGCTTTTTGATATACCGCTACTAAAAAGTTTGATATATCTTTACTTAGTTCTGATTCTAATGCTTTTTCGCTCCATGGTTTAGAAAAACATAGTTTTTCAATTTCTGCTACTTCTTTTATATGGTTTTTATCCATTGGTATAATATTTACATCTATCATAATCTATCTAAACCCTGCCTTTTTATCATCTCTATTAATGCTATTAATTGCATTTTTATATCATCAAAACATTCTAAGTATACATCTAAATCTCCCATATATGGGTCTGATACATTTAATATATATATATCTTCTTTAGAAACGCCCATGCTAAGCAATACTTTTGCATGGCTTGATGTCATAACTACAAACAAGTCAGTATTAGTAATACATTCTTTGTTTATCGGTTTTGATATATGACTACTTATGCTTGTAATTCCAAATTGATTACAAGCTTTTATTGCGTTTTGAGTTGCTTTTAATCCGTATGTTGCACTTACTCCACAACTATCGGTTATTATATTTAAATCTGTAGAATTTATTATGTCATCAAATATAGCTTTAGCCATAGGACTTCTGCAAGTGTTACCAGTACATACAAAAGTTATTTTATTATACATCTTTTTATAAGCTCCTATCCTTTAGCATCGTACCACGATTTACCGATTGATGCATCTGCTCTTAGTTTAACTTTTAAATCTACTGCATTTTCCATCTCTTCTTGAAGTATATTTGCTACTATCAATGCTTCTTCGTTTGGAGCTTCTACAATCAATTCATCATGAACTTGTAAAATAAGTTTTGCTTTTAGATTTTCTTTTAATAGTCTGTTGTATACTTTTATCATTGCAATCTTTATTATATCTGCTGATGTTCCTTGTATTGGCATATTTCGTGCTACTCTTTGACCAAACGAACGCATATTAAAGTTGCTTGATGTAAGTTCTGGCAAATATCTTTTTCGACCGTAAAGCGTTTCTACAAAACCATCTTTTGTTGCTTTTTCTACAGTGTTATTCATATATTCATCAACACCACTATAATGGCTTAAATATGCATCTATATAATTTTGTGCTTCTTTTCTAGTTACATTTATATCTTTTGCAAGGGAGAATGCTCCTATACCATATACAATGCCAAAGTTTACGGCTTTCGCCTTACTACGCAAACTAGAATTAATCATTTCTACTGGTAGGTTAAACACTTGTGATGCTGTTATTGTATGAATATCTTCATCATTTTCAAAAGCATTAATCATAACTTTATCATTTGCTATATGTGCAAGCACTCTAAGTTCTATTTGAGAATAGTCTGCATCTACTAATACATAACCCTCTTTTGCACAAAAGTATTTTCTTAGTTCTCTACCTTGTGTTGTTCTAACTGGTATGTTTTGTAAATTTGGCTCTGTTGAACTTATTCTACCTGTTCTTGTTTCAGTTTGATTAAAGTTTGTGTGTATTCGCCCATCTGCCCCCATAACTTTTATCATGCCATCACAAAATGTTGATATCAATTTTGATGTTGTTCTATATTCTAGCACGTATTTTACGACAGGAAAGTCATTTTTAAGATTTTCTAGCACATCAGCACTAGTAGAATATCCACTTTTTGTCTTTTTGCCCTTAGGTAACATTAAATCTTCAAAAAGTGCAACTCCTAATTGTTTTGGTGAATTAATATTAAATTCATATCCAACTTCGCTATATATTATTGCTTGCAATTCATCTAGTTTTAAATGTAGCATACTTGCATAGTTTTCTATTCCAGTTGAGTCAATTAAAAAACCTGTGTTTTCCATTTTAGCTAAAACTTTTGAAAGAGGTATCTCTATATCTAGTAATAGCTTTTCTTGATTATTCTCTTTTATCTTTTGACTTAATTTGTTGACTAGAGTATATAAGTTTACAGCGTTTTTTACACAAGATGACAAAGTATCATCTTCTAATTGTGTTGAGCCTAAGCAGTACTCGTCAATTAAACGTTCATACTCATATGATGAGGCAGATGGGTTTAATAGATATGCTGCAAGCATAGTATCAAAAGTAGCTGATTTTAATGATACTCCTTTTTTATCTAGTACAGAGTAAACACTCTTTATATTATGAGTTTCTTTTTGTATGTTTTTATCTTCAAATACATTTTTTATTAAATTCTCAAATGCTTCTACATCATCAATTTTATGTGCATATATTACTGTGTCGTCAATAAAAAATGCAATTTCTAAAATATCGTTTTGTTTTATATCTGCTAAAAATAATGCTTTTTTTTCTTTTTTTATTTTTTCTAACAACTCATTTAAGTTGCTTGCTTTCTCAATTTTTATCTCTTTAGTTTCTTTTTCTTCTACAGTAATCGCTTCTAATTCGCTTTTTTTAAGCCCCATTTTCTCAATTAAAGAAAACAACTCTAATTCCACCATTAATCTTATTGCATTTTGACTATCTATTTCTTTTTTGTTGTAGTGGCTTAGTTCTAAGTCTATTGGTGCTTTTGTTGATATTTCTCCTAAAAATCTGCTTAAATATGCGTTTTCTTTATCTGCTTTGAGCTTAGTTCTAATACCTTCTTTTACATCTATAGTATCTATGTTTTCATATATATAGTCTAAGTTGTTAAATCTTGTTATTAAGTCACTAGCTCCCTTTTCTCCTATCCCTTTTACTCCTGGTATATTATCAGAAGTATCTCCTTGTATCGATTTAATATCTATTAGTTGTTTTGGCTTTACATTATACACTTCTTTTATCTTTTCTTCATCATAAAATGTTACTTGTGGTTTGCCCATCTTTGTTGTTGTTAGCCTTACATTAACTTGTTTTGATACTAATTGTAAACTATCTCGGTCCCCTGTTGCTATTACACATTCGTTTTCGCTTTCTTCACATTTATGTGCAAGCGTTCCTAGTATGTCATCTGCTTCAAAACCCTCACACTCTACTATTACATACCCTAAGTATGTAAGCAACTCTTTTAATGTTGGTAATTGTTGTGCTAGCTCTTCTGGCATTCCTTTTCTATTTGCTTTATATCCACTATATTCGTTATGTCTAAACGTTGGTTTCTTTAAATCGAAAGCTACTGCATATGCATCTGGAGAAACGTCTTCTATCATCTTGTTTAGAGTTGTCAAAAATCCGTATATTGCATTAGTATATCTTCCGTCTTTTGTTGTTAATAAACGTATTCCGTAAAACGCCCTGTTTAGTATGCTGTTGCCGTCAATTACTAATAATTTCATAACTTTTTGCTCCTAACTTTTTTGTTGAGTAAGTGTTTTTGTATTTATTATCTCGTTATCTTTTATGTATACTCTAGCCACTCTTTTGCCTACTAAACATACCACTTCATAATTTATTGTATTGCCAAACTGTGCTACTTCATCTATAGTTGGACTGTTTTTTTTATCGTTACCAAAAATAATTACACTTTGTCCGATTTTTATATCTTTACACTGGGATACATCTACTATCATTTGGTCCATACATATTCTGCCCAGTATTTTCGCCTTTTGTCCGTTTATCCCTATATATCCATTATTTGCTATTGTTCTTATATATCCATCTGCATACCCTATTGGAATAGTAGCTATCGTCATTTTTTTATCTGATACAAATGTCCTGCCATAACTTATAGCAGTATCTTTTTCTATTGTTTTTATATGCGATATTACAGACTTTAACTCCATAGCAGGAATTAAGTTAAATTTATCTTTTAACTTTTGCGATGGTGACAACCCATATAAAATAATACCGGCTCTAACCATATCAAGTTGCATTTTAGGATAGTCAATAATCGCACCACTATTTGAACAGTGACGAATTTTAAAGTTAACTCCATGAGATGACAACTTTTCAACTACTGACATAAAACTTTCATATTGCATATTTGTAAACTGTGAGCCTTCTAAATGTTCATCTGATACAGCAAAATGAGTATATATACCTTCAGGGTTTAAGTTTGGAAGTTTTGAGATACAAAGTGCTTCAGATATTACCTCTTTATTATCTGAGGAGAAGTTACACATAAGACCTAATCTGCTCATACCTGTATCGATTTTTAAATGTATATTTATGTTTACACCTAATATTACGGCTTTATCTGATAGCAATTTTGCATATTCTACAGAAAAAACCGTTTGAGATAAATTATAATCACATAATACATTTACATATTCTACAGGCGTATAACCTAGAATTAAAATAGGTGTATTTATATTAGCGTTTCTGAGTTCTAAAGCCTCTTCTATGTTGGAAACAGCAAACCAATCTGCACCAAGTTTTACATATTCTAAAGCCATATTAACAGCACCATGACCATAACCGTCAGCTTTTATAACACAGCATAATTTAGTGTTTTTATTTAAATGGCTTTTTATTTCTAAAAAGTTATGTTCTATATTATTTAAATTAATTTCAGCCCACGTTCTTTTAACAAAGTTATACATTTTTTCACCTTTTGAATAAAATTTTAGACGGCTAGACAAGACTAATAAAAGTTCATATGCTATATTATATTCTAAATATCTATTAATATCAATCTTTTATTGATGATATTTCTTCTATTAGCTTATTGATTTTATTTAGTTCATCTTGATTTTTTGACTTTTCTAAACCGTTTTTTTTCTTGTTTAGAGTGCTTAGTGTTTTATCGATATATAACATATCAAGTGGTCTGCTAAGTGGAGAAAGTTTGCCTATGTACATATCTTTAACTGTTAAACTCTTCAGCATATTTTGATTATAGCTACACTTTATAACAGAATATATTTTTTTATCTGCAATAACTGCTTCTTCTTTGATTATCTCTATATTATTATTATAAAGATATTCTCTTAATTTTTCTGGTTTTGTCATAGGTTGAAGTATTAAGTTTATGTTACTATCTAGTACCCATTTACTATTATCAATTATTGTAGATATTAATTCTCCACCCATACCTGCAATAACTATATCACTACATTCATCTTTACTTACATTTTGTAGCCCGTTAGAAAGTCGTGTTTTAATATTTTTTTGTGCATTATATTTTTCTATAGTGAGGCTACCTCTTTTAAGAGGTTCTAAGTTTATATCAACTGCTAATGCACTGTTTATAATTCCACTTTTATATAACCATACTGGTAAATATGCATGGTCTGTACCTACATCTACAAGTTTAGAGTTAGGTCTTACAAAACTTGCACAAAGGTAAAGTCTATCGTCTAATTTAAAAAGAGGTTTATTCATAGTTTACGTTCCTTTTTAAGTTTAATGCGTGTACTAAGGTCGCCCACCGAGCAAAACGTCCCGTTTTGCTCCAATGTGTCACCACCACATTATCCTAATATTTAAATTGAATGTGGTGGTGACACTGCATTTAAATCTTCGATTTAAATGGGTGGGCGACCGTACTTCTGTTTAACTACATCTATACTGGTAACTTAGGAGTTACATATATTGTCTTATTATTCTTATATATTACCATTCCAGGTTTTGCTCCACTAGGCTTTGATACGTTTTTTATAATCGTGTAATCTACAGGTACATTCTGACTATTAGAAGCTTTGCTATGAAAAGCTGCAATACTAGCAGCTAGTGCAATAGTATCTTCATCAATCTCTCTATTATCAGAAACAACTACAGTGTGCGAACCTGGTATATTTTTCGTATGAAACCATAAATCATAATTTTTAGCAGTTTTTAAAGTTAACTTATCATTTTGAAAATTATTTCTACCTACTAAAATTTTAAATCCACTCTCTGATTTAAACTCTAAAAACGGTAGAGCTTTAATTTTATCTTTTTTATTACTTGCTTTTCTTGCTTTTACATATCCTTGTTGAGCAAGCTCCTGACGAATTTGAGTAAGCTCACTTTCTTTGTCTGCTCTACTAAGTGCATCAAAAACAGTATCTATATATATTAACTCTTCCTCTGCTTTTTCAATTTGCAATTTTAACATCTGCTCAGCAGTCTTTAATTTTCTGTACTTAGTGTAATACTTTTGTGCGTTTTGTGCTGCACTTAAAGACTCGTCTAGCTTTATTTTTATTGTAGGTAAATCCTCTTCAAAAAAGTTTTCTACCTCTACGTAACTTACACCTTTTTCTATTCGGTATACGTTTGCTTGTATTAAATCTCCAAATATTTTCATTTCTTCTCTGTTCTTACACGCTATAAGTTCTGCTTTTTGAGTATTTATCTTTCTTGTAAATCTATCAGATAAATTACTCATAAGTTTTAATAAATCTTGTGCCTTAACTTTAATGCGTTCAACTCTATCTCTTTCAAAGTAAAAGTTGTCTAAAAGACTGCTAAAACTATCATATTTTAACTCTTTTGCTTGAGTAGAATATTGTGTTATATTGGTAAAAGCATAGTCAAGAGGTTTATTAGTCTTTACCTCTACTAACATAACAGGAACACCATCAATATTTTTAGCAATATCAGATATTCTATTAAGGAAAAATTTAAGTCTAGTGATGTGGTCGGTGTTCAAATCTTTAGTATATAGGTTTTGACCTTGTAAAGTAAGATGTTCTATTTCACGAGCAATAACAGGCGACAATCCTTGTACACAGTTTATAACAGCCTTATTAAGTTGCATATTTTTCTCTACAGATAAAATAGAATTTACAACATCATCAATATTTTTATAGAGCAGACAGTCTTTTTCTTGAGCAGGAGGCATTTCGTATTTAAGAGCAGGTAAAACAAGTCTTTTTTGCGACATACTCAAGTCAACTCTTTTTAAAGAATCAATAATATTATTATCGCTATCAACTAAAATAACATTGCTATGTTTGCCCATAATTTCGATAATTAGAGATAGTTCAATTTTATCACCTAAATCGTTAGTAGCATCAAAAACAAATTTCAACATACGCTCAAGCTCAGGTTGAACAATCTCTTTTAGTTTAGCACCACTAAGTTTTTTTCTAAGAAGCATACAAAGCATAGGAGGCGTTTGAGGATTTTCAGGAGCGTAAGCCGTGATATTGACTCTAGGAGAATTAGCCCTAGCACTTAGTAAAAGCTTAAAAGAGCCATTCCTACCTTTTAAACTTAGAATAATTTCCTCTTTAGCAGGCTGATAAATTTTTTCTACTCTGCAATCGATTAATTTTTGTTCAAGCTCTTTTTTTATATGATGTAAGAAAATCCCATCTAAAGCCATAATAAACCCTCCTAAACAAATAACTTTTATTTGTGATATTTCCCACCACTAGAAATTTGAAAAGCTCTGTAAACTTGTTCGCATAACATAACTCTAGCAAGTTGATGAGGAAAAGTCATCTTAGACATAGAAAGTCTAAAGTTTGATAAATTTTTAATTTCGTTTGACAGCCCAAAAGAACCACCAATAATAAAATCAATATTACTAATACCTTGCAAAGAAACATCTTGAATTTGAGAAGCTAATTTTTCAGAAGAGATAATTTGACCCTCAATACACATAGAAATGACATAAGAATTTTTAGAAATTTTTGATTTTATTTTTTCTCCCTCTATATCAATCCCTTGTAAAATTTCAGATTCACTAGGATTTTGAGGTAGTTTATGTTCATCTAATTGAACAATTTTAAATTTGCAAAAAGCAGAAAGCCTTTTACTATACTCTAAGACAGCATCTTTAAAATACTTCTCTTTGAGAGAGCCTATACAAATTATATTAACACTAATCATAAATAAATATTCCTCTATTAACTATAATCAATATATAACTACTTCGCCGTTATTTATAACAGGAGCAATCATTAATTTATAATCGTTATCTATCTTCATATTTTTTTCATGCAAAGCCGATAAAGCATATTGCTCAGCTAAATAAGGCATATTGTTTTCTTGACTTAAATGTGCTAAAACTAATCGTTTAGTACCACTGTAAACAGCATTTGGTAAGAAGTCTGCACAATCTTCGTTAGATAAATGTCCTATATCTGATGTTATCCTTTTTTTAAGTGGATAAGGATACATACCATTTAATAACATATTAACATCGTGATTTGACTCAATAACTAACGTATCGCACCCTAGTATAGCTTGTTTAGTGTCTGTTGTAATAGTGCCTGTGTCAGTTACAACAGCACAAGTTCTATTATCAGCAGTAGTAACAACAAAACCATTACTCTCGCTACAATCATGAGAAGTCTTAAAAGGTAGTATAAACATATCACACAAATTAACGCCCTCATAACTTGCGATATGAGCATTAAATTTGTCTGTAATTAATTCTTTCTTTATAAGCTCGTTAATAGTACCCATAGAGCCGTATACATCAATTCCATATCTACTAGCAAAAACCCTTAAACCGTTTATATGGTCTGTATGCTCGTGCGTTATAAAAATACCTTTTATATTTTCTATAGGTATATCGTTGTTTTTAAGTACAATTTCAGTTTGTTTGGCATTCATACCAATATCTACTAAAACACCACTATCACCACTGCCAATATAATAACAGTTACCCTTACTACCACTAAAAAGAGGGTATAACTTAGCCATAAATATACTCCTTTAATATTAAGTTTATACACCATATCTATATAATATAAATACACAAAACCACATATACAACATTTTAATAATTGTATATGTGGAAATTTACAATAATCTTATAATTTTAAGCTAATACATTTGTTGAGTGTTTATTCAAAACTGTTTTTTTTTTAATATCTGCACCTACACCTCTTAATTTATTGACAATATCTTCATAACCTCTTTCGATATGTATAATATTCTCAATTTGTGTAGTTCCATTTATACTAAGTGCAGCAATAACCATAGCAGCCCCTGCTCTTAAATCTGTTGCTTTCACTGGAGCAGATGTCAAAGTTTCTACACCTTCAATAATAGCAATTCTACCATCTACAGAAATTTGAGCACCTAAGCGATTAAGCTCTCCAACATATTTATATCTGTTATCCCATACATTTTCATTAACTTTACTAGTACCGTTTGCAATAGTCATCAATGCAGCAAATTGAGGTTGCATATCAGTAGGGAACCCAGGGTGAGGAGCTGTTTTTATATTACAACGCTTAAGGGGTTTGTCAGCACATACTCTAACATCTTCATCAAACTCTTCGACAGTAACGCCCATTTCTTGAAGTTTTACTATAATAGAATCTAAATGTTTAGGTATAACGTTTTTAATCATAACGTCACCCTTAGTAGCAGCTGCTGCTACCATATAAGTGCCTGCCTCGATTTGGTCAGGAATTATAGAATATGTAGTACCATGTAAGTAGTCTACACCACGAATTTTAATAACATCAGTACCAGCACCTCTAACATCAGCACCCATTGAGTTTAAGAAGTTTGCTAAGTCAACTATATGAGGTTCTTTTGCAACGTTTTCAATTATAGTTTGACCCTCTGCCTTAACAGCTGCTAACATAATATTCATAGTAGCACCGACAGATACAGTATCTAAGTATATATGAGCACCTTGTAATTTATCAGTAGTAACACTGATAATACCGTCAACTAATTTATGTTCAGCACCTAAAAGCTCAAACCCTTTTAAATGTTGGTCGATAGGTCTAACACCAAAATCGCAACCACCAGGCAAAGCAACGTGAGCACTATTAAACTTGCCTAATAATGCACCTAAAAGGTAGTAAGAAGCACGCATACCCTTAACTTGGTCATAAGTAGCAATAGAAGTACGAATAGTAGTAGGGTCAATCTCTAAAGTGGATTTATTAATTCTTTTAACCTCTGCTCCAATTTCTTTGATAATGTTAGCGATAAATGTAACATCGCTAATGTTTGGAATGTTCTCTATACGACATACCTCGTCTGACAAGATTACAGCTGGAATTATAGCAACAGCGGCGTTTTTAGCACCACTAATATATATATCACCTTTTAATGGTTTTCCACCATTAACAACGTATTTTTCAAAAATATCCAAAATAAAAGCACGCTCCTATAATTATTTTTTCAACAAGTGCGAATGACATTGGATTTATCTATAAATAATTTGCATAAAGCAAAGTCACATTCTAAAAAAGTTTGTAGAATAATCTGTATTAATTTAGTTAAAACGTTCAAACAAACATACGTTTGTTATTGTAAATTCCACAAAACCCTACTAAAAATAATAATACAAATTCCTAATCTTGTCAACTTAAAATTTGCTGTTTTTATTATTTTGTTAACTATATACACATTATGTTAAAATTATAACTCTATATGTTGTTATAAATATAATTTTTAAATATAAAGCTCTTTTTATTTCTGCCTTTTTTATTTTTTACCCCAATATTTTCTGTCTAAACTTCTATATTGTATCGCTTCTGATATGTGCTCACTTTTTATAACTTCACTATTGTCTAAATCTGCAATTGTTCTTGCTACTTTTATTATTCGGTCGTATGCTCTGGCTGACAAGGCTAGATTTTCAAAGGCTCTCTTTAATAATATTGTTGCTTTGTCGTCTAGTGGACAACTTGCCTTTATTAGTGCCGGTGTTAGTCGTGCGTTACTTGCTACATTTGTTCCTTTGTATCGCTCTTGCTGTAGCTTTCTTGCATTATTTACTCTTTGTTTTATATCTTTTGAGCTTTCTGTTTCCTCTTTACTTGATAAAGATTCAAAATCAACTGGAGGCACTTCTATATGTAAATCCATTCTATCTAACAGTGGTCCTGATATTCTTGATAAATATCTATCTACTGAACTTTCACTACAAGTGCATTTTCGTGTAGGATGTCCATAATATCCACATACACAAGGGTTCATAGCAGCAACTAACATTATATTACTAGGATATGTTAAACTTCCACTAACTCTAGCAATTGTTACTACTCCGTCTTCAATAGGTTGTCTTAGCACTTCTAAAGTGTGTCTTGAAAATTCAGGAAATTCATCTAAAAATAGTACACCGTTATGTGCAAGCGATATCTCACCAGGTTTTGGAATAGCTCCACCACCAGAAAGCCCTGCTGAAGATATTGTATGATGAGGTTTTCTAAATGGGCGTTTTTCTACTAACAGACTTTCACCTTTTAAAGCACCTGCTATAGAATGAATTTTTGTAGTATCGATAATTTCATCAAAAGTCATATCTGGTAGGATAGACGGTATTCTTTTAGCTACCATACTCTTACCAGAACCAGGTGAGCCTATAAGCAGTATGTTATGACCACCGGCAGCGGCAACCTCAATCGCTCTTTTAACCTCTTCTTGTCCTTTAACTTCTGCAAAGTCTGGTTCAAATTTATTATTTTCTAAATTTGTAGTTGTTTTATTATGTATAGCTTTATCTATAAGTTTTTTACCAGTTAAGTGGTCTGTAAGTTCCTTTAAGTTTTTAACAGGATATACATCTATTCCTAGTGCCACAGATGCCTCACGTTCGTTATCCTTTGGAATAAATAAACTCTTATACCCCAATTGAGATGCCTTTAAAGCCATAGGTAAAACACCATTTATACGTTTAATTTCTCCACCTAAAGAAAGTTCGCCGATAAACACACAATCATCACTAACAGGTACTAGCTGTCCAGATATTTGTAAAAGAGCTACTAAAATAGGTAAGTCATAAATTGGACCTTCTTTTCTAACATCAGCAGGAGCTAAATTAACAGTGATTTTACCAACAGGTACTTCGTATCCACAGTTAATAAGTGCAGATTTAACTCTATCTTTAGACTCTTTAACAGCAGTGTCAGGCAAACCCACAATATCAAAGGAGTTAATTCCTAAGCTAACATCAGTCTCAACATCAATAACAAAAGAATCTAAACCATACAGCCCTAAGCTTTTACAAATAGCAATCATAATAAAACCTCACAGTACAAAAGAATTTAAGTAAATTATACCATTTAAAAAGAAATAAAAACTCATAATGTGAAAAACTGTCAACAAAGCCGTTTTTTCTTAATATGTTGAGAAATTTTTTTGAAATTATATTTTATTACTTATAATAATACTAATTTTTGCATTATTTTTATACATAAATTATAAAAAGATATTGACATTATTTCTGATATGAAGTATCATAATAACAATGTTAGTAATTATTTATGTGGGGTTCTTAAATGCAATTTTCTTTTAATAGTAATAATTTGTTGGAACTTAATGACGATGAGTTGATTTATATTGTTAATACCGATAATACAAATTCTCAAAGTGCTTTTAATGTAATAATGAGTAGATATATTGATATTATACGATTTAAGGCGATATCTTATAGAGGTGCAAACACAGAGTTTGATGATTTTGTACAAGAGGGATTAATTGCGTTATTAAATGCAGTTAAATCATATGATAAAGATAGAGAAGCGGCTTTTGCGACATATGCAAATATATGTATAGAACGAAGATTTTACTCAGTATATAAAAGTGAAAAGCGTTTAAAGAACATACCAAAAGATGCAATTGTTACTTTAAGTGACGAGGGAATAATAAGTTCACAATATAGTAATGCAAATCCATTAGAAAACATAATAGAGCAAGAAGAGTTAAATACACTTACAAATCATATAAAAAGTAGTTTATCGGATTTTGAAAACAGTGTGTTTTCGTATTACTTAAATGGGTATTCTTATGAAGAAATTGGAAAAAAACTAAATAAAACATCAAAATCAATAGATAATGCAATACAAAGAATAAGAAAAAAATTAAAAAGTATTTAAATGCGTTCCAAATACTTATTAAATAATAGGTGAGTATATTGCAAAACAATAACGGTGCAAATCCGTAAAGGAACAAAAATAACATAAAATTTAAAAATCCAAAAGCGAGGTAATGAAAGAATGTACGAAGATAAAAACATAAGTTGTAAAGATTGTGGGCAAGAGTTTGTATTTACATCAGGCGAGCAAGAGTTTTATGCAGAAAAAGGTTTTGCAAACGAACCTCAAAGATGTAAACCATGTAGGGACGCACGTAAAAACAGTGCTAAAGTAGAACGTGAAATGTTTGATGCAACTTGTGCATCATGCGGAGGAGATGCAAAGGTTCCATTTAGACCAAGAGAAGACAGAGATGTTTTTTGCAGTGACTGTTTTGCAAAGATGAAAGAAGAAAACTAATTAAAACAAATAAATTTTTCTCCCTACATAAAAATGTGGGGAGTTTTTTTAAGAAAGAGTTGAAATTTGGTAGATAATAATGTATATTTGTATAAGTTTAATTATAAACAGTATAGATATATTAGCAATTATAAAAATAGAGGTGCTTATGGAAAAAGATATGATGAATAAAGTAAGAAAAGTACATAAATTTGAAAATCACAGAGAAATCAAAGAGCATTTGATAAAACAAAACAATAGATATTTGCAATCTGAGTATTTAAACAATAGAGAGATAGACACAAGTGCAAATGGACAATCGCCATTTGCAGTAGTAGTAACTTGCAGTGATTCCAGAATTACACCAGAGAGGATATTTAATGCATCTATTGGAGAACTTTTTGTAATAAGAACAGCAGGGAACACAATAGGTAATTTTGAGTTAGGCAGTATAGAATATGGAGTAGAGATATTAAAGGCAAAAGTAATAGTAGTAGTAGGGCATACAGGTTGTGGAGCAGTAGCACAAGCGTTAAGAGGGACAAAAGCTGATGGTAGTATACAGTATATATTAGATGAAATATTAGAAGCAATAAACGAAGAGAAAAACCCTAGAATAGCAGAAATATTAAATGTAAAAAACAGCACATCAAAAATAATGAAGAGCAAAGTTATAAGAGAATTAATAAAAGAAGATGAAATATCTATACTACAAGCGATATATGATATTGAAAGTGGTAAGATAAGTTATATAGATTAAGTAGAAAAATATGCAAGAATAGATATGGCAAAAGAGATACGTCAAATGATAAGACGTATCTCTTTTTATTGTAAAGCCCAAACAAAGCATCAAAACACTTAAAGTCCCTATTTGTGTAAACTTAATTACATAAATAGGGACAAACTATTTAAACTTCTACATACTATTTCTGCTGTTAGGATTGTTAACTACACCAAATCCTATTAGCACTGGTAACAATACATTTAAAAGTCCGTCTACTGAATTATTTATATCTATACCAGCAAACTCCTTAACACAAAATGTTACAAGAGCTGCAATAGACATCCACAACGCCCAGCTTTTTGATTTTTCTTTAATGTTTGCAAGCATTTCTACCACCTCTTAAAATTTATTTAAACAGCTTAGCAAAAGTTTCTTTTCCTGCTATTCCGTCTACTGTTAATTTGTACTTCTCTTGAGCCTTATTAACAGCTTTTAACGTCTTTGCTCCAAAATCTCCGTCTAAGCCTCCGGTGTTATATCCTTTACATATAAGCATGCTTTGAAGTACTTTTACATATTTTCCTTTATCGCCTTTTGATGCATTTTTAACTTTAGATTTTGTTACTTTACCAAACACGCCGTCAACTCTAAGTTTTGCATTATACTTTTTATTTAAATAGCTTTGCAATCCTCCAACTATCGCAGACTTAGTTTGTTTGCCGAAAACTCCATCTACTGTACAATTTGTACCAAACTCATCGTTTATCCACTTTTGAACTTCTTTAATACTTGCTGTACCTTTTTTATTTGTAGTAGTTTTTGTTGTTGTGCTACTACTAGTACTTGTCTTATCAGCAGAACTCCAATAAGGTCTATAGTAACCATTAATAAATGCATTTTTTATTGCATATTTCTTTCTTTTAACGCTAGAAGTATCATTTGTGCCTCCAGTATTTCCTTCAATTACATAAACATAACCACCAGAAACTTTTTCAACAATACCTACATGGTCACTAAAATATGCATCTTGTCCATTGTACCTACCTAAGCCGTTCCAACAGTAAGTAACAATGTCGCCTGCTTGAGGGGTAATTCCGCCCTCGTACCATTTTCCAGATTTATCTGACACACCCTCTCGTGCAAAGTTTCCTGCCCCTGATGTCTTAGGTATAATTTTATTTAATACTCCACCTAATTCATTTGCACACCAAGACACGAAAATCGCACACCACGGTATCCCATAACCTTGATACCCATAAAACCATTTTCTATATTTACTAGGGCCGTTGCCTAATTGACTAACTGCTATTTTAGCAAAATCAGTATTTTGTGCCATATTATATACACTCTCCTTTCAGTATACAATATTCACACAAGCTCTAAGTTGTTACAGATTTTAATATTATGTAAATTACTTGATAATTTGTTGATTTTAAAAATTTTCTTTTCACAACCATTATATTGGTAAAAAGGAAAATTTATTCCGTTTTTTATTTATATTTTAATAAATTTATGAGTTTTAAATTAAACAAGAGTATATAAGTACTGCAAATAAATTTTAATATTAGGACTTGCAATAAATAACACCCTCAAACATATAAATTATAACTACTAATCTATATATTGGAGGGGTTTTATGTTTTTAGAATTGTTCAGCTGTTTTAACGACTTATTTTTACTTTTTATTTTACACGTTACAGGTGGTACTGGAGCATTTCCAAGACCTTTGTCTAGCAAAGAAGAACTACACTATTTAACACTTGCAAAAACTGGTGATATATATGCTAGAAACAAGCTAGTTGAGCATAATTTGCGATTAGTGGCTCACATAATAAAGAAATATTATTCTAGCACAAACGACCAAGACGACTTAGTGTCAATAGGCACAATCGGTCTTATTAAAGCTATAAACACTTTTGATATTAATAAAAATATTAAACTATCTAGCTATGCTTCTAGATGTATAGAAAATCCTACTCTAACATAACGGCTATAAACAATAAATTTCTTAACACACCTCTTCAAACTTCCGATTATTTTAATAAAAACAGCAAAAAGTGGACAATCCACGAACTTATTAGCAGTAATTTTATTATTCTAAAGACAACTACAGATTATAAAGTTACGTATTCGCCTTTATATGTACATAGTGTTCGATTATGATATGGTGTGGTAACAAGCAAAAAATCACCCTGTAATCATTTACAAGGTGGTTAATTTTAGATTTATAATGAATAAAATATTTTATTAAAATTTTTATAATAACATATAAATAACTATATGTGATTATTTAAACTCTTAAATATTAAGCTACTAAAGTTCTACTATTCTATTGCAATATTTAAGGTTATCAGGTTCATGCGTTACCATAACAATAGTCTTGCCTTTTTTATTTAGTTCAACTAATAAATTCATAATCATTGCACCATTCGTTTTATCTAAACTACCTGTAGGCTCATCTGCTAAAATAATGTCGCATTTTTTTAATATAATTCGTGCTAATGCTACTCTTTGTTGTTCGCCTCCAGAAAGCTCATACACTTTTTGATTAATCATATTTTCTTCAAGACCAACTTCATTAAGTGCTTTATTCATTTCTTTTAGTAGATTATTTTTGCTATCTTTTTTCATAACTATTTTTAAGTTTTCATAGACAGTTGTATCATCTATTAAAGCAAAATTTTGAAACAGATATCCGATTTTGTTTTTTAGTAAAAGTCTTATTGCTTTTTTGTCAGAATATTTTATTTTCTTTCCCTCAATAACAACTTCACCATCATAGTCATCTAGCAAACCTATTATATTTAAGAGTGTAGTTTTCCCTTTGCCACTCTCTCCTTTAATCCCTACAAAATCTCCTTTTTCAATACTTAAATTGAAATCCTCAAATATAGTCTTTTTACTGAATTTTTTATTAATATTCTTTAATTCTATTTGCACCATAATTATTCTCCTTTTATTAAACAAACCATAGCTCTTTTAAAATATCTACTTATTACAAATACATATATAATAAGTTCTAGTACAACTAAACTAATTAAAATAGGATTTATAAATATAGCCAATAATAGTGCTATTATAGTGTTTACTGCTACCATAGGAACTACTGTTTTAATAGGAATTCTTCCTAATAATAAATTCACCGCAATTCTTTTCTTTTTCAGTTCAAAATATATTATTATAATTGAATTTACTACTAAAATGTATGATATCAAAGCTACAACTAAAGATAATACACTTTGTGATAACGTTATTACTTTATTAGCTATAATCAAATCTATGTCGTCATTAATAGGACGTAAACGCAACTCACTTTTAGGAAGTTCAAGCACATCATATGAATAATTCTCTAATTGTGCTGCACTATCTTGTGTAAAATACACTTCTGAATTTGGTAATGTAAATTCTTTTTGTACAGGTGAAACTATTACTATCGCATCATAAATATACTTATCGGGACTTATAGGGTCTTTATAAATAATTCCATCTTCAATATACTGTATTGTTATATCTAATTCTTCTAAATCATCTGTACCATACCAATCAATCAATATATCACTTGTTTCATCTTCTAAATGCTCAGGAATTAATACATATTTTAATTTTTCATTATCAATTGTTATATCATCAGATATATATGGAATAAAATTACTAGACATTCTCAGGTAACTATAACCCATTTCCGAATATTCATTCAATGATAAGTTGTCATTATTAATTTGCATTAAAGTATATGACTTTTCTACACTCATACTGTCATAATTAAATACTTCATCATCAGAAAGCGTATCAGCAAAATCATTTAATTTATTTATCTCACTTTCTGAAACACCAAAACTTTGTCCTGTATATAAATTTTTCGACTTGATTTCATTACCAGATTTTATTGCGTTATTAGAATCTATTAAATTTATATAAAAACTATTAAACGTTGTAAATACAAGTAATGTTATAATAACTTTAAAACCCAAAATTAGAACAAAATACGGTTTATTATTACGACCATTTTTAATTGCAGTAATCTGATTTAACTTATGTATAAACACTATTGCAATAATAGAAGATATTAAAAATACAGCAAACAATAATATAATAAGTGTAATACTTAATCTTGCGTAAGTATTTAATAAAGCAATATTTGTAATTGCTATATAAACAGCTATTGGTATCATAATAACTAAACTTGATAAAACAATTCTTAGAAATACCGAAGAAACAATCTTTAATGAAATTTTAAAATTAGACCAACCATTTTGTTTTAAAATTCCAATTTCTTTCACTCTGTAAGCATAATATGAAATTATACAAACTAATAATAAAAATAATAACAAATATAAAAATATGGAAATACTAGCATTAACAAAAAGCGTAAAAAAATTAAACTGATAAGGCTGACTACTAATTATTGAATAGCTTATCCCTAAATCTTCTAATTGTGAATTAAATGCATCTATTTTACTATTATCATCTTCTTGAATAATAAAATAACTAATTTGCATATCTGCATCATCACTATTCAAAATGTAGTTTATATTATCTCCAGGAAAAATACTAGGTTGTCTACCTTCTTGTATGTTTTCATCTGCATTTAATATTCTAAAATTTATATTTCTATTTCCATAATTCATTGACCCGTAACTTTTTATCTGCACTTGCACATCAGCGTCTATTGCTATTTTTTCTAATTGACTTATACTAATTGTTGGTGAATTATCATCTATCGTATAATGATATTCTTGTTGCTCACTTAAAGATACATCATAATATTGAACTAAAATTATAATAAAAATTGAAAATACAGCGATTAAAGCACCAATGCAACAAAATATTTTTTTCAAAACTAAACCTCCACAAAATTTTATTTACACACAAAAATCAGAAAGTGAGAAATTCACACTTTCTGATAATACAAATTAAGTTCTTAATACAGTTATATAATCGTAACCCGATTTATTTGCACCAAATGGATTCCAATAACTTGCACCAATAGACGTATAAACTCTTCCAGCTTTACCTTTTGCTGAAGTAGTATCTGTTTTTTCATTAACTTGACCCAAATCATTTATAACCCAAACTTTTGTTTTGTATTTTAACCCATCAACTTTATTATCAACCAATTGAGAATAGACGATATTAGATGAATTAACACCACCAGACCAAGTAGCACCCCCATCATTTATAGATTCTGACGTTGCAAAAGCTGTTACTGCTACACTTGCCATAACAACTCCTGTAATTGTAATTGCTGTTATTTTTTTAATAATTTTATTCATTTTAATTCCTACTTTCTTTTTGTTTTTTAATATTATTTATTAGTTATAATTCTGCAGTAATTACAACTGAAATGAATAATTAAATATTCAACACACAATTTTTGCGTGTTTTTTTTTCACTAGACTGTGATAAAATCCCGAATATTTAATTTCAATAGTTATTGTACAGTCAAGTTTTAAATACTTCAATAGGTTTTTTAAAAATTTACAAAAAGTTAACACTCTATTAATAGTTTGTTAATAAACCGTATCATCTTCATTTTTATAACAAACACTTATTTCGCTGCTAAATTCATCTACTATCTCTTCGTGTTTATTTTTTTCTTTATATTCACTTGGTATAGGTTTAAAAATGTCATCGTTTTCCTTTAACACTTCATATTCTAACTTTTGCTCTTGCTCTTGATTATCATTACCAGTATTACAACCAATAGTTGAAACAGTAACTAATATCAAGACAATAACCAAACATAATTTTTTATATTATTTTGCATATATTTATTCTCCTTCTTATTTTATTCAATATATACTTCTTTGTTCCAATACGGATGTAATCCATAACAATATGTTGGTAAAGTTAGTCTTCTTAACAACCTGTGTTTATTTAATAACTCTAAATTATTAGTCGATATAACCAATATTGATTTTAATTTATTATACGGATTAGCAACAACCTGCATAATCACATAATCTTTATCAATTCTTTCATTATTATAATAATAACCATTTTCATCATACTTAACTATTAAATCTAAATTTATTTTAGAAGTAATTTTATTTGTATTTTTATAATCTATAATAATAAAATTCTTTCCATACATAGAATTGATATCAAATAATTCTTCATATAATATAGGATAATCTACAAAAACAATTGGATCAAATCCGTTCGAATAAGGTTTTGAAAACTTATTTGCTAAATTTTCAATCCTCTTATCTGAATTATTAGGAATAATAATTTGCAATGAATCTAAATATACATCTAATAATCCGCTTCCTTTTCTATAATTAATTTCTGGAATAAAGTCTACTATTTCCCACTTATCCATACACAAAAAATTAACACTAACTTTTGCAAACTTAACAAAAGAAAATTTTATATTATTAATAAAAACAGCAAACTTTTCTTTATTAATTATAGGAGGTATAACAAACTTAAAACCATTTGTTCCTGAAGTAGTTATTTTCACATTTCTTTCATCTAAAATATCGCACCTAATATATGCTGTATCAGCATTTTTAGCTATACCAAATAATTCAATATAATAACTATTTAAATGTCTGTTTCTTTGTGTTTTGAAAACGATATTTTTAGGATATTTATTTCTCTTATGTTTTAGTATTTTATTTAATATATTAATATGTACAACATAGAACTTTAAATAAGAGTGTATCATTTCTTCAATTTTTATTTCATAATAATTTTTATATTTATATAAAATATTATATACTTCACTTTCTCTACTGTGAAAAACGTGATCTTTAGATGACACTATTTGATAAGTAGGAATATTACTTATGTTATCTAATGTATCTATATTAGGATAACTTATTAACGGATAAATTGCTGCTGATAAATCTGGGTAGTTTTGTGCGATTGAATAAGTAGCAAACCCTCCATTTGATTGACCTATTATGTAGGTTCTATCTTCATCAATCAAAAATTCTTTTCTTATCCATTCTAAAATTTCTAAAGTCGCCGCTTCTCCTACATAAGCACCACTAGTATAACCCCTCCCTGCAATATCAAAAGCAAGAACAGATTCGTCTAACAATTCATAATCCACTTTATCACTGTAAAATTCTTCTTTCACTGTTAACAAAAATAAAAAGGCTGGATAAGTTTTTTCAAAATTATAATTTTCGGGTATATGAATTCCTACTTTAATATGCTTTCCATCTAACCTCGACCTAATAAAATATGTATGATTACCCGGTGTTTTATAATAATCTTCACAATAGGCACCTTCTATATTTTTTTTTATAAATACTATTTAATTCTTTCCATTTAAAATAGCTACCATATATATCTTTTTTCTCAAAAAGTTCTATAATTTCTTCTTTTAATCCCATAAAATTAGTGTCTAGTTTATATTTATTGGAAACATTGAAATGAGCAATATCATTATGGTAATCAAATGGCTTAATAATTATTTTTTGGTGAATTTTCTTACCATCATTAAACTTAAGTTCTAATTTAAAATATTCACTAATAGTATCTATTTTTTTTATTCTATTCAGATTAATTTGAATTTTTTGATTTAAACTAAACTTCTCTTGTATAACATTTACACCTGATTCATTATGTATATTTAAAATAGCATTTTTATTTTTATCATTAGATTTATAATCTAACACCATAAATTCATAGAAATCATTATAAGGTAAATATTTAGAATCATCTAAAAAAATTTTACTGTCGTATTTAATATTATCTCCTACATTAGATAATGCTTTAATATCATTCGTCATCTCAAAAGGATAATTTAATATCTGAATGTTAAACACTTGTACGTCTATTGGTTGAAATTTTTCAATTAAAATAGTATTTTTACCATCAACTAGATTTATATTCATATAAAAATAATTAGACCATATACTATTGTGTATAGATATACATTTTTCGTTTACCCACACTTTAGTATTTTTAGAACTATCAATATGAAAAATAATATTTTTCTCATTCTCACAGAATATTTCAGTATATAAAAATATTTTTTCATCTCTATCACAATCTAAATACTTGTATGTATTATAATATTCTCTTGTTAGATCATCAAAACACTCAAACTCACAAAATCCGAATTCATTAATTAATTCAAGTTTCTTAATAGCATATTTATCAATTTCAGTATCAAAAATATCATAATTTTTTTCTAAATGTTTTTTTCTACCAAGTAAGATATAATTATGTAACAATAATGTTTTATCATTATACACATATGGTCTATATGTATTCATCTATTTAGCTCCTTGCCATCAACAATCAATTTATTAATATCAAATATTGTTCTTACTTTAGATAGTCTAATGTTTTCTTCATCAAATTGAATATTAAACTTATCTTCTAGTAAAACAATTAAACTAATACAATTCAAACTATTTAATCCGCAATACTGTAAATCATATTTAATGTCAATATTTTTAAATTCTTCATTTTGTATAAATTTATATAATATTTCTCTAACTACACCTTCATATTCAACTTTAACCATATTCTCTCCTATTATCTAACTTTTTTTCCAGATGCATTTTTGTTTAATTTTTCTACTATATCTATATAATCTGGATATTGATATAATGATAATTTTTTCTTACAAATATTAAAAATTTCTTCTCTAGTTAATGTTTTACTGACAATTTTTATATGTATTTTTTGTCCTACATTTTTATCCATTTCTCCATATACTAATATATCTTCTATTTCTTTTATTTTAAGCAATTCGTTTTCTATCTCGTTTGGATAAATATTTATACCAGCTCGAATTATCAAATTATCCTTTCTACATTTTACCGAAATCAATCCTAATGCATTTATTTCAACCAAATCGCCTGTTTTTAAAAACCCATTAATAAAAACACTATTATTTAATTCATCATCTTCATAATACCCTTTCATTATACTATTACCTTTTAATAGCAACTCTTCATTTTCTACCATATAATCTAATGAAGGAAGCACTTCACCTACACAATTTGGGTATTTATCGAACAACTCTGGTCGTAAAAAAGCTACTCTTGGACTTGCTTCTGTTAATCCATATACATTATAAACTCTAGCATTTGGTAATGTTTTTCTAATTGTTTGAGCAACTAATAAATTCATATTTTCTCCACTTGTCACTACAGAATATATTGGTATATTTAATTTTAATTTGTTTGCAATTTTACATATATAAAACAACATAGTCGGAGTTCCACAAAACACTGAAATTTTTTCATTATTAATAGTTTTTATAATTCGAATCGGGTTAAACTCTCCATTATAAAAACAAATACTAACTCCTTTTAATACCGCATATAAAAATTCACCAGTCAACACCGCACAATGATATAATGGTCTAGCTATTAATATTTTATCATTTCTACTAACATCAAAATAAGTGCCTATATCATTTAAATTTGTAATCAAATTTTTTTGTGTAATCATTGCTCCTTTGGGCGTTCCTGTCGTTCCAGATGTACACATAATAAATGCAACATCCTCTAATATAGGTTCCTCATATCTTTCTTCATTTATTTTTTCTATACTGCTATCTGTAATAATAAATGATATTTTAGTTTTTTCAATTATTTTATTACAGTGAATTTCACCATATTTATCTGATAATATTACAGCTGTTTTTTGTGTTTTAAGACAAGCTAAAATAGCTATGCTTTCATTAATAGGATTATTGCACTTTATTGCATACTTTTGTTCATTAAGTTTACTTGAAAAAATATTAATTTTATTCAATAATTCTTCAAACGAAATAATTTTCTGATTATATTTCATGGTTGAAGTTTTGTTTAATCTTAATGAATTTTCAATATAATCCCACAGCATATCTAATACCTTTCTAAAAGAATTTTTATATCTTGAACGCTAACTAATTTTGATGGATCTAAATCGCCTTCATCAAATTCAATTTCAAATTCTTCTTCTAAAATTACCAATAATTCAACTAACTTTAAACTATCTATTCCTAAATCTTCTTTTAACAACATATCATTTTTTATTTCTGTCACAAAACTTAAATCTAAAATTATATTATCAATTTTATTACTCATAATAAATTTTCCTTTATGTTTATTAATTTATTGATATATTTTTCATCTTCATCTACTATATTTTTAAAAATATTTAAGTAATCATGAAGACTTTTACTTTTCTTCAACTTATAATAATTAATTAAATAACATTGCTTTTCTAAAAAAATTATATATTCAGCAAAAAAATCTGTATTGTAATAATCTGAATAATACATTTTAATTCTACTTCTTAGTGTTTTTAAAATTAGAATAAAATTAATCAAATAATCAATAAATTCATTTTCATTTATCTTTAGTAAGTCATTAAAATTTATTTTTTCAATAAAATTAATTTTGTTAATTGATTTTGAGTTAGAAAATTTAATTAATTTATCTTTATAAACTACAAGTTTAAAATATTCATTATCATAAAATGTTTCGTTTAAATTAAATTCATATTGAATTTCTGGTATGTCATTATATAAATAATATATATTTTCTTTTTTCATAAACCAAACAAAATGGTCATTTCTAAGACCTCTTGCAAAAAACACTTTTTTCACATAATCAGCTGTAATTCTAATTAATATGTATTCATTAAATTTACACTTATCTAGCTCTTCTTTTACCATTAAAAAATTAGTTTGTTTAAGTTTTGTTAAATCTATTACTTTACTGTTTTTTAATTCATCTTGAATTTTTGCAACTCCATTGAAATGTTGTAATTTTTGTTTTTCAATAAAAACACACTTATATAATTCTTCTGTAGATATATATGAATTTTTATAAAACTTATTAATATCTATACCATTAATTTTTAAAATTCCTAAAATTTGATTTTCTAAACATGACAACCCATATAAGTTTTCATACATATTATCACCTTATTCAATAATATCAAGTATTTTTTTAAAAGCATCTTCTGGTTGTTCTGATGTTTTTAAAATATAACCGTCATTTTCATTTGCAATTTTCAAATAATTATTTTTTAATTTATGTTGCAAATCTATATCTATAAATCTATCTTTTTCGCTTGGTCGATTTCTTATTCTTTTAATAGCTAACTCTACATTTACATCTAAAAAAAAAGCATAATCTGGATTTGGTATATTTTTAGCAATTTCGTATATCCATTTATCTTCATTAAAACCCCTTGCCTGTAAGTTTGCTAGACAAGAATAAAAATATCTATCACTTATCACAATGTATCCTTCTTTGAGCTTAGGTACAATAACTTTGTTTGAGTGCTGAATTCTATCCGCAGCTGCCATTAAGGACAACGCTCTGTAATCATATGCACTATTATCCTCTTTATCCATAAAATTTCTAAAAATATGATTTTTTCTAAATTCTGGAGTCGGTTGTTTTGTAATGAAAACTTTTTTATTTTTATCGATAAAATACTTAGATAACATATTTATCAATGTAGTTTTCCCACATCCATCAAGCCCGCAAAATGTAATTAACTTTCCATCTTCAGTATATGTTTTCATATTCAACTTCATAAATTTTTCCCTTTCTGTTCCATTCAAATACCCAATCAACATACGGCATATCATACTGAAATAATTTTTTATTTGTTGGGTCAATAATTTTATTCAAATATTCAGTATTTTGAGGCTTTATCTTAGTTAGTAACAATTCATAATTATCATCTTTAATGCCAAACAATTCTTTTATATATAAAAATGTATAATAACATTCATTATTAAGTTCGTATTTGTTTATAGACTCTATAAGTCCATTAATATAATTTGAATTTATATTTTTATTTACTATATAATATATATCTACAAATTTATATAAAGAAATATCTCTATTCATATTAACCCAATTGATTACTTTAGCTTCTTTATACAAGTGCGTACACAAATGTATAACAAAATCAATTTTATTTAATATATTTAATGTGCTATCTTTAGAAACATTAAATTCACTTGTATTATTAAGTAAATTTTCTACTAAATTATTTTCTTGATAAGCTTTGAAATCTACAGAAAAATTAATATCCACTTCACAGTATTCAAGATTATTCATATTTATTTTTTTAATATAAGGTACAGTTTCTCCTCTGTTCATACTTGAAAAAACTATTTCTTTTCGTGTTGCTTCAACAAAACTACCTGTTCTTATATGACCTTGTTTAAAGCCATGTTCTTTTAACAATTTTGATAACTCACTTATATCTTTTTTTGATATTAATATATCTACATCGTTTGATGTTCTTAATCCTAAATCATAAATATACACTAAATAACTACCTTTTAGTACTGCATATTTAAAGTTTGCATTTTTTAATATATTTTGCAACTCAATTAACATTTCTCTGTAACTAACTGATTTTTTATAGTTACTCTCATACATCTCTTTCAACACATTTCTAAATTCTCTATTCAGTTTTCCTAAAAAATCGCAATTTTTTAGTGTATGGTATGCAATCCCTCCAACTCTATTAATTAATATTTGTCCTAAAATATAAGGAAAATCTAAATTTTCACTTAACAATTGCTTGATTTTATCTTTGTTATAATTATCCACTTTACAGAGTTCTAAAATTAACATATTTTCATTTTTTTTCATATAGTTTTCACCTCTACCTATGCTCACTTAAATCCAACACTTTATAGCCATCTAATAACGAATTTTTTTTATGTGTCACAATAATAAATATAGAGTTTTTTAAATTTTCAAATAGTGAATTATATATATAATTTTCATTTTTTTCATCTAACGCACTAGTTGCTTCATCTAAAAAGACCATACTAGGCTTTCTTAAAAAAACTCTAGCTATTGCTAATCTTTGTTTTTCTCCTCCAGATAACTTAATACCATTTTCTCCTATAATTGTACCAAACTCTAATGGTTGAGATTTAATATATTCTAAAATATTAGCTTGTTTACAAGCAATTTCAATTTCATTATCAGTTGCATCCGGTTTAGATAGTAACAAATTTTCCTTTATACTTAAATTAAAGAACATACTATCTTTCATGACAATACCAACGTTTTCAAAATAAGAGTATTGATTAATTTTTTTAAATTGACAGTTATTTATTTTTATTTCTCCTGCTTGCTTATCCTTGAGTCCTAATAATAAATTAAGCAAAGTTGTTTTTCCACATCCGCTTTTTCCAATAACAATAATTTTTTCTCCTTTACTTAATCCAAAGTTTATATTCGTAAATAAGATTTTATTATTTTCTTGATATCTATACGATAAATTTTCAACACTTACTGAACAAATATCATCTATCATAACAGCACCAAGATTTTCATTTTTTTCATCTAATATTTCAATTATTCTATTATAATATGGTAAGTTCATTTTAAAGTCAGAACGTTTATAATTCAATGTGTCAATTGCAGCAAAAAAAACTTGAAAATATTCAGCATACATTAATAATGCACCTACCGATATTTGATTATTAACAACAAAAAACACACCAACAATGTACACTAAGACTTTTGTTAAATAATTAGATTTAAAATCATTAAAAACTTCCCAAAAACTCCAACACATAATATTTTGATAGCCTAATTTTGCTAATACTTTTCGGTGACTTTTTATTCTTTCAGTAAATTCATATTGTGCATTATGAGTTTTTATTTCTTTTAAATATTGTAAAACTCCATGTGTATCTTTACTATACTCTTGAGTTGATTTTCTAATTTTTTCATTTACATCTTTAGTTTGTTTGCTTAGTAACATATTTACTATAAAAACTAATGGTAATATCAATAAACATATTAATGTGAGAAAAGGGTTAATTAGTAGCAATATAACAATCATAACAACAACCGTTATCAATGTGTAAAAATAATCCATAATTTGATAATGTAAAAAGTTTTCTAAACTATTTACATCGTCCCAAAATCTCATTTTTAAATCAGCATAATCATATTTACAAAAATCAATATACTTGATATTAAAAAGTTTATTAAATAAATCTTGACGTACCATTGTAACAAATTTATTTAATAACGAGTTACTAAATTTTAAATTTAAATACTCTAACCCCAATTTCACAAAATATACTGAAAGCAACGCAATAACAACATATTTAAAATTGGACATTTCTTTAATAGTAATAACATCATCAATTAAATATTTAAAAATATATGGATTTAGCAAATTCACCCCTATTAGCACTAAGCTAATACAAATCATTAGTATTAATTCCACTTTGCATTTATATATGTATTTTTTTACTTTCCTTAAAATTTGGATTCTGTTATTTTTCATAAATCCCACCCGACATAGCATCAGATTTTTCTATAATAAACATCTTAGATTTTTTTACTAAAAATACGATGTCACAATACTTTATACAATTTTTTTTATGTGTTATAGATATTATAATATTTTGTTCATATTTTTTATATATTTTATCAAGAATTTGTTTTTCAGTTTTTTCATCTAAAGAAGCTGTACATTCATCTAAAACTACGCTTTGATTTTTCTTCAAAAATAATCTTGATATTTTAATTCTCTGAACCTCTCCACTAGACAACTGTTTTGATACATCTATCTTTCTATTTACATTTATGTCGCAATTATTTTTAAATATATTAGCTTCTTGCAACGCTGACTTTACTACTAAATCATCTTTTTCAGCAAGCATAGTAACGTTGTTTTTTATACTATCATTAAAAATAAAATTATCTTGTGATACTACTCCATAAGCATTTCTAAGACTTTCTTTATTTACTTTATTTATATCTATATCATTAATATAGATATACCCCGAGTAGGGTGAATAAAAATTTAACAATAAATATACAATAGTAGACTTACCTGCTCCACTGTCTCCAACAATAGCTATTTTTTCACCTTTATTTATTACAAATGAAATATTGTCAAGTACAACTTTATCCTCATATTTAAATACTACATTCTTAAATTCGATTTTATTAATTTCTTTGATATTAATAGAAGTGTTTTCTTCTTCTTGTAGTTCTAATATCTCGACAACTCTTTCTATACTACTTTTTTTATTACTAAAATCTAAAAAAATTCTAACTATGAAATTAAATTTTTTATGTAACAAAACAATATATTGTATTAGCAATAAAAAAACACCAATAGTTATCATATTATTTAATATCAGATAAGTTGAAAAACTATAAACAAAAATAGTAGTCAACAAATTAAAAAAATAAGTTGTTTTATCAGTCAAAAAATCTATATATTTAATTTTATTAACTAGAGTTAAATATTTTTTTAACGGTATAAACAAAAATTTCGAAGACCATTTTTTAGATATGTTGACTTTTAATTCTCTAAAACTCTTTACAAACTCAAATATAAATCCGACCAATTTACTCGTTTCCTTCTTTTGTTCCAACGAATATATATAAGTTCTTTTTTTCAAAAACACTGCAATTATAACAGGTATTATTGTAGTTATAAGCAACAATAACGAAACAAAAATGTTAATGTTTGCAATAATAATCAATATTAATATGCATAATATTATAGAATTTATAAAATGAAAAATATTTTTTTGGATTACATTTAAAAATTGTTCAGAATCATTATCAATTCTAGTAATTACATCTCCACTATTTAAATCAGAATACATTGACAATTTTGAATTTATAATTTTATCAAACATCTTATTTTTAATATCTACAATGTAATTGTTGCTTAAAGTCTGCCAAACATAAGCATATAACAAATTCGCTCCCGTAGCTATACTAAACAGAATAATATAATTAACAAGAACATCTTGAAATAAATCCATTTTTCCTAATGTTAATACATCATCTGTCAATATTCTTAAGTTAATTGGCAATAATAAAGCTACCGTATACGTAATTAAAATACATATTTCAGATATCAAAAAAAGAAGCCAGTATTTTTTACTATACATAAATATATATTTAATCATATAAATCACACAACTTTTATTTTTTAAAAAATTTACACTAAAACTATTCACATAATATTTGTATATTAGACAAACAAATTTAATCGTTAGTTATTAATTACATTATAATTGTTTACAAATTTATTATATTAAATTATTAGATAATTGATAATACATATATTTAAGTGAAATTACACCACATAACAGCATTTATATCTTTTAAAATATTATCAATAAAGCAATGAAATTTAATATATTCTTCATTCGATTTCATTGCTTGATATTGATTATATATTTTTTAATAATGTAAGGGATTTTATTCAACTTTTTATTATACTATCTTAAATTTTTTATTTATTTTAATTTATATTAACTTTGTGATAAGTATTTAAATTATCGCTAATAATATGTAACTAATAAAAATGATTATGTTAAAACTTATAATTACAACTCTTCTGAAATTACAAATAAATTTTTATTTTTATCCTTTTTATCACCATCTTGAGCATAATATAAATCTACAGATACTTTATTATCAGAAGATGTTTGTACATAAATATCATTATATGCTACAGTGTATAGTTCTGAATTGTTTACTTGGTTAGGTATCAAAAAAACTTCTTGAGTTTGCCCATTACTTTCTAATATCATTTTATTATTTCTAAACCACTCCACCCAATCTAATTCTGAGGAAATTTCTTCATTCATCTCCCACTCTATTTTCAGTTGAGTTCTCAATGGAGTATAGGTGATTTCTGTAACTCTACCTTCAACCTTATCTACTACAAAACTAATATTTTCATCTGTAAGATCTCGTACAGTATATTTAGGGATTTCTAATTCAAGTTCATTAAAAACCACATGTGAATTAACATCATAAAAATCAATTGATAAATTTACTTTTCCAGAATTTTTTGGTGAATCTTTAAATATTAGAATCGTTTCGTTTTTTTCCAATGATTCTCCACTTAAAAATGCATTATCATTATTAATAGATGCACTTTCTATATCTTTCAATTCATTTCTTAAATAATATTTGCTGCCATCACTACTTTCTAAGCAAGCCTCTTTAATTCTTCCTTCAAGCCAAGCGCCATTTGCATCTTCAAAATCACTGTGATTAGATATTGAATCTAAATTATCACCTTCAGCACTAATTTTAACATAAGTATATATGCTGTCAGAAAATATTGCTTCAAGGTTCACTGTGATACCATCGTCTGTTGAATGAATATTATAAACATTTATAAGATTTTGATCTTCAATAAATTTAAATGTTTGGAAATCACTAAAAAGACTATTCAATATTCCCATTCCAAGCATAGTTGAAATTAATACAACTAAAACAACAATCACTATAATTTTTACAGGCTTTTTTTTATTGTGTACAGATTTTTCGTTGGCTATATTTTCAACATTTTTAATCATAATTATGACCATTCCTTTCTTATAAAGGGACAAAACAAAATAAAAAAACACTTTGCCTTTGAGCTTTAAAATAAAATTTTATATATTCTGCTAAACTAAAGCTGTAGAGATAAGTATTCTACAAAATACGTGGAGATAACTAGAATCATCTTCAATTTACCATACACTTATGTATTCCAACTGTTCTTTCAATCACAAATAATTGGACCAAATCAATCTTCTTTATATAATTTCAGACATTTAATCCATATCAACTATCTCTATTACTGCTATTTATAGAATTCATTTAACTTCTTTTTTGTTTTTTTCTCTTTTTACTTAAATTATAATTTAAGTATTTTTTCTATAATATTTTTATCAAAATCAGTACTAACAAAAATTTCTTTTTGTTGTACTTCTATTATATTTTCTGATTTTATTAAATTATTTACTTTATCAGAAAAAAAAGTTTCCCATTCTTTAACGTCTTCTTCTTTTAATCCATCTATTATCACTTGTTCATTTTTTATGATATATCCACTCTTCTCGTTATTGAATAATTCTATATTGTTTTTATCAACAAAATCATTTTTTAAGTCACTTTTGTATTTATTAATAATAAGTTCTTTTTTTAGCACATCATATTGGCTATTCCAATACTCTTCATTACTCATTTCTAAAGTGTTCAAATATACAAAAAAAACTGAATCTTTTGGTAGCGTGCTAAAAGATTCTATTTGTATATTGATGTAATTTTTTATTTCTAATTCAGAAACGTTGTATCCACTAGTTATGGCTGTATTATACAATGTTTCACGCTTAATTAAATAATTTTTCGCGTCAAGTTCGCTATTAACATCAGATTCAGTTAACATTTTTTTTTGCTTAATACAATTAAGTTCGCTAGAATAAATTTTAACATTTTTGCCTTGATATGCGATGTTTTTGTCATTCAAATTATTTAAATGTTTTTTATCTATTTTAGCTATTTCAATGGCCAACTCTTTGTTACTCATTCCATTTGTATTATCATGCTGTTCAAGTTTATTATTATTTTCAGCTGCAAAAGATAAAAAGCTATTAAATATAAATAAGATGCACAACAACAAAACTACCAATGATAACGTTTTTTTCATAAATCATAACCTCCTAAAAATTAAAGTCTAATCACTATATACTTATATTTGATTCAAATTTGAATACATATCCTGCAAAAACTGAACCACTTGCTGCAACAGTAGTTTGAAAATAGCTGTACAAATTCACTGAACGATAATGCGAATAATCATCAAAATTTTCTCTTGAACTTGAATATTCCCAATCTGGTGTAGACCAATGGTATCTTTCATTCATATTAAATGTTTTCCTAACTGTTCCATTGGCATTTCGATACTCTAAGTTAGTCATTCGTATAAGTCCTGACGGCCAATCACTTCTGGTAGCAGTAACACGTGAAAATTGGTCTCTATAAGTTCTTGTGATGACATTACAAGAACCAAGTTCCCACTTTTCTATGCTTGTACCCATACATTCAAGTAAAACCCATCCATAATCGTTAAATGCGAGTACCCCTGTTTGAAGATCTGAAAATTTACTTTTACCTGCTGAAACATTTAACATTGGCATTGTCAAAACCACGGTCAAAATGATTACAACTGAAACCAACAACTTAAACACATGCAACTTTATAAATTTTATCATTTTTTTCAACCTCTCTTTTTTCGTATACCACATTTTCTACAAAATATATAAATATAATTTTATCACCTCCATACTCAAAATATTATTAGCCATGAGCAAAACTCTAAAAAACTAGTTGTAGAGCGGATTTCAAAGCATG
>CAYJGB010000012.1:0-53365 GCA_964369405.1 uncultured Eubacteriales bacterium | reverse complement strand
CATGCTTTGAAATCCGCTCTACAACTAGTTTTTTAGAGTTTTGCTCATGGCTAATGTAGTATTAAAGGGAGGTGAATTATGGAACAGTATCTACCACTTATTTGGTTGTGTGTTGCACTTGTACTAGGTATTTTAGAGATGGCAACTTCTCAATTAATATCAATATGGTTTGTGTTAGGAGCTTTATCTGCTGCTGGTACGGCTGTCTTTGTAGACGACATATTCATTCAATTGATAGTGTTTGTAGCTGTGTCTGTTTTATCGCTAATACTTACTAAGCCATTAGTCAATAAAATCAAAAATGTACCTGAAGTTCTAACTAATTCAGATGTAAACATTGGTAAAGTTTTGATTGTTTTAAGTGAAATTGAAGACAATCTAGGTGAAGTTAAAATTGATGATGTTATCTGGAGAGTAAAGGCTTTTGACGACTCGCCAATACATAAAGGCGAAAAAGTAAAAGTACGTGAAATTGATGGTACAAAATTGATAGTAGAACATATTTAAAAAAATTATTTTTGAAAAGAGGGTAAAAAATTATGCCGATAGAAGTAATTATCACGCTAGGTGTAATAGCATTCATTTTATTTTTAGTAGTAGTAGCAAATGTAAAAATCGTATCTCAAGCAAATGCATTTGTTATTGAAAGATTAGGCGGATATAAAGAAACATGGAAACAAGGACTGCACTTAAAAATACCTTTTATAGATAGAATAGCAAAAAAAATATCTTTAAAAGAGCAAGTTGTTGATTTTCCACCACAACCAGTTATCACAAAAGATAACGTTACTATGCAAATAGATACAGTAGTTTATTATCAAATTACTGACCCAAAACTATATACATATGGTGTAGATAATCCAATATTTGCTATAGAAAATCTAACAGCTACAACTCTTAGAAATATCATAGGTGACTTAGAACTTGACCACACACTTACATCAAGAGATGACATAAACGAAAGAATTAGAACAATACTTGATGTTGCTACAGATGCGTGGGGAATAAAAGTAAAAAGAGTTGAGCTTAAAAACATATTACCACCTAGAGAAATTCAAGAAGCTATGGAAAAACAAATGAAAGCAGAACGTGAAAGACGTGCTAAAATACTTGACGCTGAGGGCGAAAAATCAAGCCAAATTCTAGTAGCAGAAGGACATAAAGAATCAGCAATACTACGAGCAGATGCTATTAGAGAATCAAAAATCAGAGAAGCGCAAGGTGAGGCTGAAGCTATATTATCAGTACAAAAAGCGTATGCAGATTCGCTCAAAATGTTAAACGAATCAGCTCCAACAGATAAAGTTATTGCTCTTAAAAGTTTAGAAGCGTTTGAGAAAGCAGCAGATGGTAAAGCTACAAAAATTATTATACCATCAGAAATTCAATCAATGGCAGGACTTGCAACAACTTTAAAAGAGCTTGTAACTGATGATAAAAAAGTTTAATAAGCAAAATTCATAAATTTATAGTGAATAGTAGAACAAAAATGCATGAATATTAAAAATAATGTATTTTTTTCTTACAAACTATTGAATTTTATGTAAAAATGAAATAAAATATATGTATATCTTTTTTCAGGAGGAAGTGCAAATGTTTAAAAATTATTTTTTTATTAGTTTATCGTCCTCTTGTATAAATGTAGGGATATTATCAGTATTTTAAGTTTAAAATTAGACTGTGGTTTTTTAATATAACCACAGTCTTTTCGTTGTTATTTTTAGCAAAATATAATTAAAAGGAGTAGTTATTATGTCTAACACAAAAAAAGTTGCAGTTATTATGGGGTCTGATAGTGATTTCCCAGTTGTATCAAAAGCAGTTAAAGTTTTAAAACAACACGATGTACCAGTTGAGGTTCATGTTATGTCTGCTCACAGAACACCAGATATGGCAGCAGAGTTTTCTAAAAATGCACGTGACAATGGTTTTGGTGTAATTATTGCTGCTGCTGGTAAAGCTGCTCACTTAGGTGGAGTATTAGCAGCTCACACTACATTACCTGTAATTGGTATTCCAGTAAAGTCTACTGAGCTTGACGGAATGGACGCATTACTTGCAACTGTTCAAATGCCACCAGGAATTCCAGTAGCTACAGTTGCTATTGACGGTGCTAATAATGCAGCATTATTAGCAATTCAAATGCTTGCTATTTCTGATGAAAGATTAGCAAAAGTATTAGTAACATTAAAAGAAGAAATGGTTAGTGGAGTTATAGCTAAAGATAAAAAATTACAAGATATGGTGAATGATATTTAATGAATAGAGAAAAAATATATAATGACATTATAATAAATCCTCAAGAAGAAAGTGGTGTTTTTGGGATTTATTCAAATGATGATTTAGATTTAGTAAGAGAAACATTTGCAGCATTATTTGCCTTACAGCATAGAGGACAACATAGTTGTGGAATTGCAATTAACAATAAAGGTGAGTTCAATTGTCACAAAGACTTAGGAACTGTTGCAGAAATTTTAAATCATCAAGCAGTAAATTCTTTAGGCAATGGTAAAATTGCTTTAGCACATCTTAGTTACTCTCACGATGATGAAAGTACTTATTCACAAACAAGAGCATTTGCTCAACCACTTGTTATGAGATACATTAAAGGTAACTTAGCATTAACTCATAATGGTTCAATCACAAATTTTGCTCAGCTTCATAAATCACTTGAACAAGGTGGAGCTATTTTCCAATCAAATAGTAATGCTGAGTTGATAGCTTATGTTATTGCTAATAAGAGAGCGCATACAATGACTATTGAAGATGCTGTTAAAGCAGCAGCAAAAGAGCTTGAGGGAGCGTTTTCATTAGTATTATCTTCAACTAATAAGCTTATTGGTGCAAGAGATAAAAATGGATTTAGACCACTTTGTATTGGTAAATTAGGAGATAGTTATTTATTGTCTTCTGAATCTTGTGTTTTCGATAGTCTAGGAGCTGAATTTGTTCGAGATGTAAAACCTGGTGAAATTGTTACTATTGATGAAAAAGGTTTGAGCAGTTTAATGTATGCAGATGATTTTGAAGACACTTCTATATGTATGTTTGAATATGTTTATGTGGCTAGACCAGATAGTATTATTGATGGTATGCCTGTAAATGTAGTTAGAAAAAGAGTAGGAGCCTGTCTAGCGAAATCGTATCCAGTAGAAGCAGATATTGTATGTGGTGTACCAGACAGTGGTACAACAGCAGCACTTGAATATTCAAGAGTTTCTGGAATACCATTTGAAACAGCAATAATTAAAAATAAATATATAAGACGAAGTATGCCGAATATCAATAAGTCTAGTGCAGAAAAATTATTAAAAATAAAAATCAATGTATTAAAAGTTGCAGTTGCTGGTAAACGAGTAATTGTTATTGATGATTCTATAGTTAAAGGTGAAACAGCTAAACATATAGTATCACTTTTAAAGTCTGCAGGAGCTAAAGAAGTTCATATGAGAGTATCTTCACCAAGACTTTTTCATAACTGTCATTTTGGCGTTGATGTGCTCAACGACGGTAGACTTATCACTTCTGATATGAGTGTTGATGATATTTGTAAGGTTATAGGCGCTGATAGTTTAGGATATGTTAATATAGAAGATTTTAGAGATATTGCAAAAGATATAAATATTGGTTGTTGTGATGGTTGTTTCTCAGGAGAGTATAAAGCACCAATACCAACTGAAAGTTTTGTTGATAAATTTTCTAAAAAGATTGTGTAATTGAAAATATGAGGAGAATATTTTATGAAAAGTTTTAGTGAAAGCTATAAAGAGGCTGGAGTAGATGTAACTGCTGGTTATAAATCAGTAGAGCTTATGAAAGAACACGTTGCAAAAACTAAGACACAAGGAGTGTTATCTGGTATTGGTGGTTTTGGAGGTTTATTTGCTCCAAATATGACTGGTATGAAAGAACCTATTTTAGTTTCTGGCACAGACGGTGTAGGCACAAAATTAAAACTTGCATTTTTACTTGATAAGCACGATACTATTGGTATAGACTGTGTTGCTATGTGTGTAAATGATGTTATTTGTTGTGGAGCTGCTCCAATGTTCTTTTTAGATTATTTAGCAGTAGGTAAGAACTTCCCAGAAAAAATTGCTCAAATAGTTTCTGGAGTTGCACAAGGCTGTGTTGAGTCTAACTGTGCTTTAATTGGTGGCGAAACAGCAGAAATGCCAGGGTTTTATCCAGAAGATGAATATGATTTAGCTGGATTTAATGTAGGTATAGTTGATAAAGATAAAATGATTGACGGCTCAAAGCTAAAAGATGGTGATGTGCTTATTGGTATAGCATCATCTGGAGTACACTCAAATGGATTTTCTTTAGTTAGAAAAGTTTTTGGAATTGATGAAAACACAATCAAAAATACTTATGAAGAGCTAGAAAAGCCACTTGGAGAAACGCTACTAACACCAACAAAAATATATGTTAAAGCAATCCTTAAATTAATAGAAGAAGTAGAAGTTAAGGCGATATCACATATAACAGGTGGAGGATTTTACGAAAACGTACCACGTATGTTAAGTAAAGGATTAACAGCAAAAATAGATAAAGAAAATATACCAGTTCTACCAATATTCAAAACTATTCAAAGAGTAGGGAACATACCAGAAAGAGATATGTTTAATACATTTAATATGGGTGTAGGAATGGTAGTAGCAGTAGATAAAAAAGATGCTCAAAAAACAATAGATAGTTTAACAGCTAGTGGAGAAAAAGCATTTATAGTAGGAGAAGTAATTGATGGTAACGAAGGAATAATATTAGAATAATTTTAGAGGTGTAAAATGAAAAATATTGTAGTATTAGTTTCTGGTGGAGGCACAAACTTACAAGCCTTGATAGATGCACAAAAAAACGGAGAAATAAAAAACGGAAAAATTACTTGTGTAATATCTAGCAATCCAAATGCTTATGCACTGGAGAGAGCAAAAAACAACGATATAGATACAAAAATTTTAAGAAGAAAAGACTTTGACAGTTTAGATGAATATGATAAAGCGTTAACTGACTTACTAATTGAAGTACAAGCAGAATTGATTGTACTTGCTGGATTTATGACGATTTTAGGCAGTAAGGTGATAAATAATTTTGAAAACAAGATAATTAATATTCACCCATCACTTATACCGTCATTTTGTGGGGCAGGGTATTATGGTTTAAAAGTTCATCAAGAAGCACTGAACAAAGGTGTTAAAATTACAGGAGCTACAGCACATTTTGTTAATGAAATTTGTGATGGTGGAGCTATAATTTTACAAAAGTCTGTAGAAATACAAAACAACGATACTCCAGAAATTTTGCAAAAGAGAGTAATGGAGCAAGCAGAGTGGGTAATATTACCAAAAGCAGTAAATTTATTTTGTAATGATAAAATTTTAGTAGAAGAAAATAAAACAATTATATTATGAAAGGATAATTAATATGGAATTTTTAAGCATAGAAAAAGAATTGTCAGAAAATGAATATCCTGGAAGAGGTATTTTAGTAGGTAAGAGTAAAGACGGAAAAAATGCAGTAATGGCATACTTCATAATGGGCAGAAGTGAGAACAGTCGAAACAGAATTTTTGTTGAAGAAGGTAAAGGAATACGCACTCAAGCTTTTGACGAAAGTAAACTTACAGACCCATCACTGATTATTTATGCACCAGTAAAAGTTTTAGGTAATAAGACTATAGTTACAAACGGCGACCAAACAGACACAATATACGACTTAATGAATGACCAACAAACTTTTGAGCAAGCACTTAGAACAAGAGAATTTGAACCAGATGCTCCAAATTATACACCAAGAATTTCAGCAGTAGTAAAACATGTAAATGGAGATATGAATTTTGCAATGTCAATACTTAAAAGTGCAAATGGTGATGCTAGTTCATGTCAAAGATATACATTTAGTTATTCTGCACCAATAAATGGCGAGGGTAGATTTATACATACTTACAAATGTGACGGAAACCCATTGCCAAGCTTTGAGGGTGAGCCTAAATTAGTAGAAATAGGAAACGAAACTATTGATGAATTTGCTCAAAAGTTGTGGGAAAATTTAAACGAAGATAATAAAGTATCTCTTTTTGTTAGATATATTGATTTAAATACAAGAGAAGCGACAAGCAGAATAATAAATAAAAACAAGTAATATAGTAATTGAATTTAATTGAGGAGATTTGAAATGAAAGAACTTTTATTAAAATATGGTTGTAACCCTAATCAAAAACCATCTCAAATATTTATGAAAAATGGTGAGGATTTACCTATAGAAGTTTTAAATGGTAATCCTGGATATATTAACTTTTTAGATGCATTCAACAGTTGGCAACTTGTAAAAGAACTTAAAACAGCTACAGGACTTCCATGTGCTACATCTTTTAAACACGTAAGCCCAGCAGGAGTTGGAGTTGGTACACCACTAAGTGATACACTAAAGAAAATCTATTTTGTTGATGATTTAGAATTATCTCCACTTGCTTGTGCATATGCTAAGGCTCGTGGGGCAGATAGAATGTCATCTTTTGGTGACTGGATAGCATTATCAGATGTATGTGATAAAGAAACAGCTTTGTTAATTGCAAGAGAAGTTTCAGATGGTATCATTGCACCAGGTTATAATGATGATGCTTTAGAAATTTTAAAATCAAAACGTAATGGTAGTTATAACATTGTAAAAATGGATACAAACTATGTACCAGCTGAAAAAGAATATAAAGATGTATATGGTATTACTTTTGAGCAAGGCAGAAACGAACTTAAAATTGATAAAAACAGTTTGACTAACATAGCAACAACTACTAAAGAAATACCAGATGAAGCTAAAATAGACTTGATGATTTCTTTAATTACTTTAAAATATACACAGTCTAACTCAGTCTGTTATGTTAAAGATGGTCAAGCTATTGGAGTAGGAGCTGGACAACAATCAAGAATACATTGTACACGTTTAGCTGGTAATAAAGCTGATATCTGGTATTTGCGTCAACACAAAAAAGTTTTAGATTTGAAATTTGTTGATGATATTCGCAGACCAGACCGAGATAACACGATTGATGTTTATATTTCTGATGAGTATATGGATATACTCAAAGATGGAGTATGGCAACAATTCTTTAAAGAAAAACCAGAAGTGTTAACAAGAGAAGAAAAAACACAGTGGTTAAAAACATTAAAAGGTGTATCATTAGGAAGTGATGCATTCTTCCCATTTGGTGATAACATAGAGAGAGCGTATAAAACTGGAGTAGAATATATAGTACAACCAGGAGGCTCAATCAGAGATGATAATGTGATAGAAACTTGTAATAAATACAACATAGCAATGTGCTTTACAGGAATACGTTTATTCCATCATTAAAATTGAAGGGTATGAGATAAAATGAATATATTATTAGTAGGTAGTGGTGGTAGAGAGCATGCACTAATACATCAATTTAATAAAAGTGATAAAGTAACAAAGTTATATTGTGCAACTGGTAATGGAGGCATTGGCAGAGAGGCGATTAATGTAGATGTACCAGTTATGGATAAAATTAATATGGTTAAATTTGCTAAAGATAATGCAATTGATATGGTGTTTGTAGCACCAGATGACCCATTAGCAGATGGTATGGTAGATGCATTTGAAGAGGCTAATATAAGAGTGTTTGGCCCATCAGGAAAAGCAGCTTTTATAGAAGCAAGTAAAGTGTTTTCTAAAAATTTGATGAAAAAATATAATATACCAACAGCCAAGTATGAAGTTTTTGACGATTGCACTGAAGCAATTAATTATATTAAATCAAACGAGTTAGCACCTGTAGTAGTAAAAGCTGACGGCTTAGCGCTTGGTAAAGGTGTGCTAATAGCACAGACGGTAGAAGAAGGTATAAACGCAGTTAAAACTATTATGGAAGATAAAAAGTTTGGTTCTTCTGGCAATAACGTAGTAATAGAAGAATTTTTAACAGGTCCAGAAGTATCAATCTTAGCATTTACAGACGGAAAATGTGTAAAACCTATGGTGTCATCAAAAGACCATAAAAGAGCACTTGACGGCGACAAAGGTTTAAATACTGGTGGAATGGGAACAGTTAGTCCTAATCCTTATTACACTGATGAAATAGCTAAAACTTGTATGGAAACAATATTTAAACCTACAATAAATGCTATGAATGAAGAGGGTAGACCATTTAAAGGTTGTCTTTATTTTGGATTAATGCTTACACCAAACGGACCTAAAGTAATAGAATATAATGCAAGGTTTGGTGACCCAGAAGCACAAGTAGTATTACCAAGACTTAAAACAGATTTAGTAGATATATGCAATGCAGTAATAGATGAAAATTTATCTGAGCTTGATATAGAATGGTATGATAACTGTACAGCATGTGTAGTTTTAGCAAGTGGAGGATACCCAGAGAGTTATCCGAAAGGGATAGAGATGTTTGGAATGAATAGTGACGGACAACTTGATACAGATGTTACAATTTATCACGCAGGTACAACATATAAAGACGGAAAATTCTACACAAATGGTGGTAGAGTTTTAGGAGTAACTGCTTGTGGAGATTCACTTGAAAATGCACTTGACAAAGCGTATAAAGCAGTAGATAAAATTTCATTTGAGGGTATGCAATTTAGAACAGATATCGGTAAAATTTGATTTCTATTTTGTGATTGTGTAATTTTTGACAGTCTGAGGACACAGGTCACTGTGTCCTCAGTTTTATTGTAATTTTAACATATTTTAAATTATATTGGAGGAATATTATGAATTTATATATTAAGCAACATATTTTTTCATTTGGTGATAAATATCAAATCTATGATGTTGAACAAAATCCTGTTTTTAATGCTTGGGGAGAAGTTTTTACAATGGGAAATAAGATACATTTATGTGATACTAATAACAGAGAACTAATATACATACAACAAAAAGTTATGTCATTTATGCCAACATTTTACTTGTACACAGATAATAATTTACTTGCAACTATAAAACAAGAGTTTACATTTTTTAAAAAGAATATATCTGTAGAAAGTTCATATGGTAATTTTGAAATAGTAGGTGACTTTTGGGACCACGAATATTCTATTATCTGTAATGGAAGAGTTTTAGGTAAAGTATCTAAGGAGTGGTTAACATGGGGTGATGTGTATTCTTTAGAGATATTTGAAGAGTCACGCAGTCAATTTTTTGTAGCATTAGTTCTTACTATAGATTGTATTTTAGAGGGTGAAAAAAACTCAAATACTGGATTTATGTAAAAATATTAATATAATTAAATTAAAAACCGTCTAGTTCAAATCTTACTTTGAATTAGACGGTTTGATTTATATATTTTTTTATTTAATAATGTCGATTTTTATTGAACATATGAAGATGGTGTTTGTGCTACAATATCAGAATAATATACATATTGTCCAACTTGAATCCATGCTTGTGTATATAATGTTTTGTCAGTGTCAGTAGGTACAACTGCAACGTAATTATATCTACCATCTGAATTCATTACTTCCATAGGAGAATGAAGTTGAAGGTTTTCTCCTGTAAAAGTAAAGAAATCATTAGCAAGTAGCCTTTCTGCTGAAATGTTCTGAATTAAGTCGCTTTCATTAGTAGAACGTACAACTCCATATTGGACTGTTTCAGGATTATATCCTGTTGCAAATATTGAATAATATATTTTAGCAGTTGAGTCGGTTTTTACTTGTACATTTACTCCATTTATACTCACATTTGGCATTATTGTTTGACCAGAATCATCTAGTACAGGTGTAACTATGCAATCTGCGTCAACATAAAATGCATATACATTGCTATTTGTAACAGAAACTAATTCACCATTAATTTCCCAACCTATAACAGTACCTGTACCAGTATATGTTGCTTTTGCAATTTCTCCGTAATTAAATACAGTGTTCTCGGTTGATGAGTTTTGATAAGTTATTTTTACATTTGAAGAAATATCTGCTGTAACATCAAATGTTTTAAGTGTTTGTTCATAAGTGAAAACTTTATGAGAAGTTATATTTGTAAGCTCGGTTTCTTCAAAGTTTGGAAGATATTCGTATTCTCTGAATATTGGTAAATGTGGAGAATGTGCATCTTCTCCATATGATACATATTCTATAGATATAACTTTTCTTGTAACTTTGTCTACAAACGCTACAGTATATTGTTCTCTATCGTCATAATTATGTACGTTGTTATAAGTGTTTAATCCTTCTTCAATAGTAAAATATATTGAAGAAGTGTTTTGTAGAATACCAGTTTTTTCCCATTCTTGAACTCTATGATTAGTATATAAATTATATTTTTTACCTTTGTCTAATCCTGTGAAAGCAAGAGATTGATATGCAGTATCTAATGAATAATGTTGAGCAATAATTGAATTTACTGATACAGCATTTTCAGTATTGGCAGGAATTAAACTAGTGTAGTTTAGTTGTATTACATTTGCTAGCTCAGTGCTATCATTTGGTTTTGAAATTACACCATGTATTACATCTATAGCTGGCTTTACTGTATTGTTACTAGTTGCAATTACAGTAGTATCTATACCTATAGCTATAGCTGTAGCAGCAATGTTAGTACCATCATAATTGGTACCATAATAACTACACCCAATACCAGCACCAGTATATGAGTCTGAATTTGTTTTGTCATAATTACCTATTGCAGTAACAGAAGCATTATCACTAATACTTATTCCAATACATTTACCATAAATACCACTGCCAATACTTGCTGCAAATTCACCACCATTTGCGGTAACAATTGCGTTGCCTTTTATATCAATAAATATAGCATCGTTATTAGCCCCACTACCGATACCAGCACTTTCACGTTGGCTACTAGCAGTAACTTCAGAGTCACCAGAAATTATAATTGTACCACTTGATTCGTTATATCCTCCACCTATTCCACTACCTGTTATAGAGTTAGCAGTTACTTTAGCATAATCGGTTATTTCTATTTGTTGTGCTTTAGAGCTGTTAAATGTGGATTCATTTGCACCAGTTCCAATGGCAGCGCCATTGTCTGCTGTAGCATTTACAATAGCTTTATCACCAATGGTTATATTACCACCACCACCGTTATATCCACTACCGATACCAGCACCGTTTAATTTACCTATAGCAGTTATTTCTCCACCATTAATATCTATTGTTGGGTCAGTACCACCATAATCACTTGTTGAGTCAGTATCACCATTACCACTACCAATACCTGCACCGTTGTCGCCACCAGTAGCTTTTATTGTACCACTATTGATGATGATTTTAGGTGATACTATGTTGTTTCCACCACCAATACCAGCACCATTAGTGCCACCAGTAGCCTCTAATCTACCGGTACTGTTATATTCAGATATAGTTAAAGTACAGCCTGTGTTAAGGTTAACACCAGCTTTGTTTTCACCACTTGTTACAATATTATTATTAAATACACTTAAATCTAAAGTTGCATTAGATTCTAATTCGATAGCTGCTTTATCTTTTGTGTTAGAGGTATCTATATGCACATTGAATAATATTATTCTAGCACTAACACCTTCTTCGATGGTTATGTTATTACTTGTGATTTCTCCAGTCCCATTAATATCAACAATAGTATCAGAATAAAATTCATAAGTAGTACCATTGTAATACATAACATTTTTGTCAGTATGAAGTGGTGACTGTTGAATAATGATTGGTTCTTGATTTATACTAAAACCGCCTGAAGGTTCTTTCATTTCGTTAAGTAAAATAGTAGAAGAAATATATCCTCTACCTACAATAGTTTCATCTAATGTACCATCTACACTAATAATACCTGTTCCAATAACTGAGTATTGAACAGAATTATCAGCAGGTTTTTCAACTGTAAAAGTAGTGCCGTTATCAAAAGAAAGTATATCACCTTCGTTAAATGTTAATGTTTCATTTGATTTTAAAGTATAATCTTCTGTCATTTTTGGTGTGCCATATATTTCACCACTAGTTGAGTTTTCTCCTAAGAAGAATATACCAGATAATTTATTTTCTTCACTAACATCTGCAATACTAGTTGTATATATAACCGCATGTCCATTATCGCCAGTGGTAAATGTGTCTTCTTCTGGACTTGGACCACCGTCTAAACCAGAAATACCTTTTGCATTAGAAGAACCTGGAGTTGCTTTAACAATACCACCACTGATTGTTATATATGTATCTTTATAATCAGAAAATATTCCCTTATCATAATTACGACCAATACCAGAAGCTTCTCCTGTTCCAACAGCCTCAACATAACCACCAGTTATAAATATATCATACCAAACACAGTCTTTTGTACCATGTCCTATGCCAGTTGCATTATCGCCACCTTTTGCATAAATATTACCACCAGATATATTTATAGTAACTTCACCAGATTGTGAAGAACCACCAATTCCTGCGCCTGATTCGGTACGACCAGTGCCACCGTATGCTTTTATATTGCCTCCTGTAATATCTATGGTTGTATCAGTATTTGTTTGAGAACCTCCACCTATACCACAACCTTCTGAACCACCGTTTGCAGTTATATCGCCACCATTAATATGTATATGTGCATAAGCATAGTAATGGTCTTCGTCTTCGTGGATGTCTTCATAAAATGCACCAGTACCGATTGCGGCAGCATTTGAACCACCATTTGCGTTTATTGTACCACCATTAATTGTTAAATTATAGAGTGAAGAACGTGCACCACTACCAATACCAGCACCATCACCTTCTGAACTAGCAGTTACATTTCCGTCGTTAATTACTATTGTGTTTGATTTACCATCAAAAGAACTACCAATACCAGCTCCGTCACCACCACTAGAAGCATTAACTACTGTTGTACTACCAGAAATCTCTACATATTCGCAAATACCACCATCTTCGCCAAAACCTATAAATCCACCAGTATCGCCACTACCAATACCAGCACCATGTTTTTCTGCACGTGCTGTAACGTTACCACCTTTTATGTATATGTATCCACTGTTTGCTTGAACACCAGCACCAATACCAGCACCACCGTCTTTACTTGTAGCAGTAACTGTACCACCATGTATTGTTATGTTTTTTCCGTTACCAGAGTCACCACCACCAATACCAGCACCGTCAGTATTACTTGTAGCGTTAACAGTACCACCATATATGTTTATGTTACCACTATCGCCGTTCATACCACCGCCAATACCAGCACCGTCATCTTCACTAATAGCAATTATATTGCCACCATAAATGTTGATATTACCAGGGTTTTCATCTTTTGCACTACCAATACCAGCACCGTCATTACTGCTGATAGCTGTTAATTTACCAAGACTTGAATCAATAATGTTTAGTGTTGCCCCTGAATTAACTTGTAACCCGGCTTTATGATTTCCGCTTCTAAGAGTACTTGATGAAGCTTCAGGTAAAAATAAGTTTAGTGTAGCATTATTTCTTATTTCTAAAGCTATGTTATCGTTATCGTCATCTACATTTATATTAACACCAGCTAAAGTGATATTAGCAGTAACGCCACTATCAATTACAATTTTTGTATCAATTTCAGTACCACTTTTTGCATTAGTAAATATAATTTGGTCTGAACCAGTAACAACTATTGCATTTTCATCAACATTTCTATCATAAGCTTCATGATTTTCAGTTGTTATTATTAGCCCGTCAATTTCAAAAGCTGTACCGATTGTGTTATTAAGAATTTGACTTTCAGCTTCTTTTGTTACTGTGGCAGTTTCCGTAGCAAGCTGTGTAACAGGCTGAGTATCATCTTCTATAATTGTCGGTTCCTCTGCCGTAGTTGGTTCTTCTAGGGCAGTAGTTGGTTCTATTGTTTGTGTTTCTTGTTCTGGTAATGTTGTTAATTCTTGTGCATTAATGCTTGTTGGTAGAATAGTAACTACCAATAGTGATGCAAGAATTAAAGATACCAGTTTCTTCTTTGTATTTTTCATAAAATTCTCCTTTTAAAATCCTGTTTTGTATTATTTTGAGGTTTTACAAAACTACTCAATATAAACACACATATTGTAACATAATTAATTTAATAAGTAAACTGAATTTTATTAAACTTTTATGAATTAAGTGTTAACTTTAATTTATAAATTGTTTTTTACTTTTAATTCTTTAAATATGGTAAATAATATGTTATAATAAACTAAATTAATTTTGGAAAGGATTTATAATTATGAATTTAATTAATAGAACTGATATAGCTACAGGTGTTTCCTTTAACTATATAAAAGATGATAGATTTAAAAACAGTAAAATTTGTGCAAATTTTATTTTACCATTATCTAAAGAAACAGCAAGTGCAAATTCTTTGTTAGTGGAGGTTTTATCAAGAAGTTGTGCTAAATATCCTAACTTTAAGAGTTTGAATACACATTTAAATATGCTTTACGGTGCAACTGTATTTACTGATGCAATGAAACATGGAGATAAACTAGTATTAACAATTTCAGTAAATGGATTAGATGATAAGTATAGTATAGATAATGAAATTGTTTCGAGTAAACTTTCACAGCTGTTATGTGAATTGATATTTAATCCAAACTTTATAGATGGGCAATTTAACAAAGTTGACTTTGAACAAGAAAAAAGACAGTTAATAGATACAATTGATGCTGATTATAATGATAAACGTGTATATGCTATTCAAAGAATGATTGAAGAAATGTGCAGTGAAGAAGTGTTTGGCAATAGAAGCTATGGAACAAAAGAAGAAGTAAACAAGCTTGTAAATTCTGATATTGTTAATGCATGGAAAACAATGTTAAAAATATCAAAAGTTGAAATATTAATGGTAGGTTCGTCAAAACCAGATGAAGCGATTGAAATTTTTAAAAATGCATTCAATAATATAGATAGAGAAGTTAATAATGTTGTCACTAATGTTATTACAGAAGTAGAAGAAGTTAAAAATATTGAGGAAAAAATGGATATAGCACAATCAAAACTAGTAATGGGCTTTAGAAGTGGAGTTTCAAATTTAGACAAAACGGAAGTTCCTGCATTTAGGCTTATGGTTGCTATACTTGGTGGTACACCTCAATCAAAGTTTTTTGTAAATGTTAGAGAAAAACATTCTTTATGTTATTACTGTGCTGCTAGACCAGATGTTGAAAAAGGTTTAATTATTGTTGATAGTGGTGTAGAAAACGAAAATATAGAAAAAGCTAAAAAAGAGATATTAAATCAAATAGATTTACTTAAAAATGGTGAGTTAACAGACTTTGAAATTAATTCAACTAAACTTAGTATGGTTAATAGTTATACAACAGCTACTGACTCTATTCACGGGATAGAGGCGTGGTACTCTGGTAGATTGTTAAACGGCGAATTAAAAACTACTCAAGAAGTAGCACAAGAGATAAATGCAGTCACTAAAGAAGAGATTATCAAAGTAGCTAATAAAATAAAATTAGATACAATATATGTACTAACATCACAATAAGGAGAGGTGAATTCTAATGATATTTGAAGAAATTAAAAATGAAAAATTAGGCGAGAGTTATTATAAAACAGTTCATAGTAGTGGGCTTACAATTTATGTGAATCCCAAAGTAGGATATAATTCAACTTATGCAATTTTTGGAACAAATTATGGTTCAGTTAATACTAATTTTAGTGTTGATGGTAATGAAACTATATGTGTGCCAGATGGAACAGCTCATTTTTTAGAGCATAAAATGTTTGAAAATGAAGACGGCGATGCATTTACTAAATATGCTAAGACAGGAGCAAGTGCTAATGCATATACATCATTTGAAAAAACTTGTTATTTGTTTTCATGCACAGAAAATTTTAAAGAGTCTTTTGAAATACTTTTAAACTTTGTACAACAGCCATATTTTACAAAAGAAACTGTAGATAAAGAACAAGGAATAATTGCTCAAGAAATAAAAATGTATGATGATGCTCCAGAATGGAGAGTAATGTTTAACTTGCTTGAGTGTTTATATCATAACCACCCAGTAAAGATTGACATAGCAGGTACTGTAGAAAGTATTTCTCAAATTACAGCAGAGAAATTATATGAGTGCTATAACAGTTTTTATAATTTAAATAATATGGTGCTATGTGTAAGTGGTAATGTAACTCCACAAGAAGTTTTAGAAATTGCAAACAACAATTTAAAAGATGAGAAAAAACAAACTGTTAGTACATTATATCCGGAAGAACCTCAAAACATTGTTAAAGATTATATTGAGCAACAATTTCCAGTTGCAGTGCCGTTATTCCAATTAGGGTTTAAAGAAAATCCAGAAAAAGGTAGAACTACAGCAAAAGAAATGGCGTTAACAGATATTTTGTTATTTGCAATAGCATCTAATAGTTCGACGTTATATAATAATCTAATAGATAAAGAATTGATTAACACAACTTTTTCTTATGAGTATTTAGAAGGCCCAGAATATAGAGCAACTATATTTAGTGGAGAATCAAGAAATCCTAAAGAAGTTTCTAAAATAATTAAAGAATATATTACAAATATTAAACTTTCAGGTATCACTTTAGAAGATTTTAATATTGCTAAAAAAGCTGTATATGGTATATCTATTTCAGCTTTAGACTCAACTAGCTCAGTTGCAAATATGTTAACTGAATTTCATTTTTCAAACAAAGAAATATACTCTTATATTACAGAAGTTGAAAATGCAACATTAGAAGATTTAAATCTTAGATTAACTGAGCAATTTAATGTAGATAATTGTGCATTGTCTGTAATTAAAGCTTGATTTTAAGTAGATGTATGGAGGTATAGTTTATGTATCACGTTTCATTCCCAGGGCTTGGGATTAATGACTTAGTGATTGACCCAGTTTTAATGAAGCTAGGGCCAATTACTATTTCTTGGTACGGTGTTATAATTGCTGTTGGTTTAACTTTAGCAGTTATATATGCCATATTTAACTGTAAAAGATACGATATTAAAAGAGATAAATTAATTGATTGTGTTTTAGTCGGTGTAATTACGGCTGTTATAGGTGCAAGACTTTACTATGTTGCTTTTGAATGGGAGCAATATAGTCAAGATTTGCTAAGTATTTTCAAGATAAATGAAGGTGGCTTAGCGATATATGGTGGGCTTATCGGTGGTCTTTTAGGTGGTCTTTTTGTAGCAAAAAAAGCAAAACTTAATATTTTTGGATTGCTCGATTTAGCTGCATTAGGCTTTTTTATTGGACAAGGTATTGGTAGATGGGGTAACTTTATGAACCAAGAAGCATTCGGTACTCCTACCGATTTACCATGGGGTATGGTTAGCGAAAACACAAATAATGTTGCAGTTCACCCATGCTTTTTATATGAGTCTATAGCTTGTCTGTTAGGATTTGTAGTTTTACATATTTTTAGTAAGAAATTTCAAAAGTATGACGGACAAATATTTTTACTATATTTAGTTTGGTATGGCACAGAACGTGCTATTGTAGAAGGACTTAGAACAGATAGCCTTTATACACCGTTCTTTAATTTAAGAGTTTCACAAGTGTTATCTATATTACTAGTAATAGTAGCTTTAGTAATATTAATAATAAACCATATTAAAAAACGTGATAAAATGGCAGTTCCAATAAATAGAATAAAAAGACAAAGCAAGTGATTTTTAGAAAGGATTTGAATATTATGGCAAAGATAATTGATGGTAAAATTGTATCAGCTAGTGTTAAAGAGGAAGTTGCTAAAGAAACAGTAACATTAAAAGAAAAAGGTGTTACACCAGGGCTTGCAGTTGTGATTGTAGGCGATGATAGTGCATCAAGAGTATATGTAAACAACAAAAAGAAAGCGTGTGAGTTAGTAGGATTTTACTCTGAAGAATATGCACTACCAGCACAAACTACTCAAGAGGAGTTAATGGAGCTTGTTAATACACTTAATAATAAAAAGGATATAAATGGTATACTTGTTCAATTACCACTTCCTAAACATTTAGATGAAAAAGAAATAATTGAGGCGATTGACCCTAAAAAAGATGTAGATGCATTTCATGCATCAAACGTAGGTAAAATTATGATTGGCGATTATGATTTTTTACCATGCACACCAGCAGGTGTAATGGAACTATTAAAAAGTGAAAACATTGATATAAACGGAAAAGATTGCGTAGTTATTGGTAGAAGTAACATTGTAGGTAAACCAATGGGTATGTTATTATTACATCAAAACGGAACAGTTACAATATGTCATAGCAGAACAAAAAACTTAAATGAAGTATGTAGCAGAGCAGATATATTAGTAGCGGCAGTAGGGATAGCTAAGTTTGTAAAAGCTGATATGGTAAAAGACGGAGCAGTAGTTATAGACGTAGGTATGAACAGAGATGAAAACGGAAAACTTTGTGGAGATGTAGATTATGACGACGTGTTTAGTAAGGCGTCATATATAACACCAGTACCAGGTGGAGTAGGACCTATGACAATAGCAATGCTTATGAAGAATACATTAATGGCAGCTAAAATACAAAATGGCATAGTATAAGACTGTCGAAAAACTGTATAACCACAAAATTTAAAATTAATTTTGTTAACTTTGTCATACAAACTTGCAAATTCCTCTCATATACAACTCGTATTATTCGGTTATTTGCAAGTTTTATTCCTCGTTTTGTACTATTTTTTCGAAGACTTATAGTATGTCGACTTTATAGACATTCTTAGATGTATACATAATTATGTGTACATCTATTTACTTTTATACTTTTATGTGATAAAATCATGTAAGTAATATTAAACAGAGGTGAGTAATATGAATTCAAAATTAAAAGATGAAGATGTTGATTTTTTAATTCAAGCAATTCTAACATTAAAGAACTCAGAAGAATGTTATGATTTTTTTGAGGATTTATGTACAGTACCTGAAATTAAAGCGATGTCACAAAGATTAGTAGTAGCAAAAATGCTAAGTGAAAAAGCTGTTTACAGTGAAATTGTAGATAAAACTGGAGCAAGTACAGCAACAATTAGCAGAGTAAATAGAGCTTTGATATATGGTTGCGATGGATATAAATTAGCATTTGATAGAATAGAAGATGGTGAAAAAGATACATGAGTCAAACTTATTGTGAGTTTTCGCAGTTTTATGATAATTTAACTTTAAATGTTGACTACATTAAAAGAGCAGATTATTTACTATCGTTAGTAGATAAATATAATAAAAGTACTGGCATAACACTTGATTTAGCTTGTGGAACAGGAAGTTTAACTTTAGAGCTAAAAAGAAGAGGCGTTGATGTTTATGGTATTGACTACTCTAGTGATATGTTAATTGTTGCTAAAGATAAAGCGTATGATGAAAATTTAGATGTTTTATTCTTATGTCAAAAAATGCAAAACATTGATTTGTATGGAACAATCGACACTTGTTTTTGCACGTTAGATAGTTTGAACCATTTGACAGATATAAATGATGTTAAAAAGACATTTAAAAAAGTTTCACTGTTTATGAATAAAGGTGGGCTTTTTATTTTTGATGTGAATACTTTGTATAAACATAGAGAGATTTTATTTAATAATACTTTTGTTTACGATACAAAAGAGGTATATTGTGTTTGGCAAAATACGCTAAAAGATGATAATATTACAGTAGAGGTTAACTTAGATTTTTTTAATAAATTAGAAAATAACACATATTCTAGGACTAGTGAAACATTTTGCGAAAAAGCATATAGTTATGATGAATTAAACAAATTGCTTTTAGATAGTGGTTTTAAAGTGTTAGATATATTTGATGAATTTACATTTAACAATGTAAAAGATAATACACAAAGAGCAATATATATTGCAGAAAAAATTTGATTTTGAGGAAAATATTATGGAGAATATAGAGAAAACAGATAAAATAGAAAAAGTAGAAAGTGATATAAGCAAAGATAAAATCATTAGATGTATTGCTACAGATGGTACTATAATGGCATCAGCAATAGACTCAACTAATATAGTTTACACTGCTAAAAAAGTACATCATACATCGAATGTTGCAACTGTTGCATTAGGTAGACTTATAACAGCATCATCGATAATGGGTGCACAATTAAAACAGAAAAACGCATCTATTACACTTAGACTAAATGGTGGTGGAGATTTAGGAGCAGTTATAGCAGTAGCAGATAGTAAAGGTAATTGCAGAGGTTATGTAGGAAATCCTGCGTGCGAAACAAGTTATTATGATAATGGTAAAATAAATGTTGGCAAAGCGATTGGAACTAACGGGGTTTTAAACGTTTTAAGAGACTATGGAAGTGGCGAACCATATATAGGTCAAACTAAAATTGTTAGTGGGGAAATTGCTGAAGATATAACTAATTATTATGCAACTAGCGAGCAAATTCCATCAGTATGTGCATTAGGTGTTTTGCTAGATAAAGAAGACGGAGAAGTGTTGTTATCTGGTGGTATATTAATTCAACTTTTGCCAGCAGCTGATGATGATACAATTTCGAAGTTAGAAGAAAATATTTCAAAAATGGAACCAGTTACGACTATGCTTGCTAAAGGTATGACATCTTTAGAAATATGTAAAAAAGCATTAGATGGTTTCGAAATAGAAGTTCTAGACGAGATGGAAGTTGATTATGTTTGTACATGCAGTAGACAAAAAGTAGAGAATTCAATAAGACTGTTAAGCGATGAAGATATTAGAAGCCTTGCTGATGAAAAAGGATATGCAAAAGCAAATTGTCATTTTTGCAATAAAAATCATAGATTTACTAAAGGGCAACTTGAAGAGATAATTAAAAGTAAATCTAATTAAATAAATATTAATAATATAGCATTAAAGCCATTCATATACATTAATTAGTTATGAATGGCTAATATTATATAGCATATGAACATTTATTAGTCTTGTTTAGCCGTCTAAAATTTTAAATTGCTGTGTTAAATTTAATAGGAATATGACAATATGCCAATCAAATTTGCCTTGCACTATAAAATTTTATTTCGACTATTCGTAAGACAAATAAAAGGCCAAATGCTATAATTGGAGGAGATATTTTGAATACTCAAGAAAGTAAAAAAATTGCTTATAAAGTTACTATTAATACAATTATAGTAAATCTGCTGTTGAGTTTACTTAAATTTATTACAGGTATAATAGGAAATTCTAGTGCTATGATTTCTGATGCTGTTCACTCAGCCTCAGATGTATTTAGCAGTTTTATAGTGTTGTTTGGTATTAATACATCTAGCAAAGAAGCCGATAAGGAACACCCATACGGTCATGAAAGAATGGAATGTGTTGCAGCAATTATTCTTGCAACTATTTTAGGGATAACTGGTTTTGGAATAGGATACAATGGATTTAATTCTATAATCACCGGTAGTTATAACGTGGAAATTCCTACAATGCTTCCTCTAATAGCGGCAGTAATTTCTATTGTAGTGAAAGAGGGTATGTACTGGTACACTATAGCAGCAGCAAAAAAAATAAATTCAGGCTCTCTAAAGGCTGATGCTTGGCACCATAGAAGTGATGCATTGTCATCAGTAGGTAGCTTTGTCGGTATATTAGGTGCTATATTAGGAGTTCATATTTTAGACCCAATAGCAAGTATTATTATATGTTTGCTTATTTTTAAAGCTAGTTTTGATATTTTTAAAGATGCACTAGATAAAATGATAGATAAATCTTGTGGTGATGATACAATAGAAAAAATAAATCAACTCATAATGAAACAAGATGGAGTAATTAAAGTTGATGATATTAAAACTAGATTGTTTGGAGCAAAAATATATATTGATGTAGAAATATGCTTAGATGGTAAGTTAACATTGTACGATTCACACGATATCGCAGAGCGTGTGCATGATGTTTTAGAAAAAGAGTTTCCAGAGATAAAGCATTGTATGGTTCATGTAAACCCGTTTATGGAAGATATCACAAATAAAACTTAAAAATATATAATCACATCTTGACAAAATTACTGTGATTTTATATACTATATTAAAAGCTGTGATAAGAAAAAGTAGAATTATAGTATTCTTTAGAGAGATTTTGGATGGTGCAAAAAATCGTTTATGTAATTTGAAAATACATCTTTGAGCTATTTTGCTGAAATTTTAGTAGGTGAAATCGTGTTCGCACGTTATAGCGACTGAGTGTTTTTGCACTTGTAAGGCTGTTGTTGTGAGATAACAGTAAATTGAGGTGGTACCACGGATTATTTCGTCCTCTGTATAATCAGAGGGCTTTTTTATATGGTAAATACTCTGATTATTATAAAAATATTATATTAAAAATCAGGAGGAACAGACAATGGGAGTTTATGACGAACTAAAAGCAAGAGGAATGATTGCACAATCTACAAACGAGGAACAAGTAAAAGATTTGCTAAATAATGGACAAACATCATTTTATATTGGATTTGACCCAACAGCAGATAGCTTACACGTAGGTCATTTTGTACAAATTATGGTAATGGCACATATGCAAAGAGCAGGGCATACACCAATAGCGTTATTTGGTGGAGGTACAGGAACAGTTGGCGACCCTAGTGGTAAAACTGATATGAGAAAAATGCTAACTAAAGAAGAAATTGACCATAATATTGCATGTTTTAAAGAACAAATGTCTGCATTAGTAGATTTTTCTGAGGGTAAAGCAATAATGGTAAACAATGCAGATTGGCTACTAAATTTAAATTACATTGAATTTATTCGAGATATAGGTGTACATTTTACAGTTAATAAAATGTTAGCAGCAGAATGTTATAAACAACGTTTAGAGCGTGGAGGCCTTACATTTTTTGAACTTAATTATATGCTAATGCAAAGTTATGACTTTTATGTTTTAAACCAAAAATATGGTTGTCAATTACAATTAGGTGGAGATGACCAATGGAGTAATATAATAGGTGGCGTTGAACTTATAAGAAGAACAGCTGCTAAAAAAGCAGAAGAAACAGGAGAAGTAACACCTAAAAACAAAGAATCTTTTGGTATGACATTTACTTTACTTACAACTAGTGAAGGTAAGAAAATGGGTAAAACAGAAAGTGGAGCTGTGTGGTTAGACCCAGAAAAAACAACACCATACGAGTTTTATCAATATTGGAGAAACGTTGCTGATGCTGATGTAATCCGTTGTTTAAATATATTAACGTTTTTACCTGTTACAGAAATTCAAGAGCTTGCAAAACTTGAGGGTAGCGAGCTTAACAAAGCAAAAGAAATATTAGCCTTTGAAGTAACAAAGTTAATTCATGGTGAACAAGAAGCAATTAACGCACAAAATACAGCAAAAGCTTTATTTGGTACAGGTACAGATATAGAAAATATGCCATCAACTCAACTAGAAGATAGCGATTTTGTAGACGACAACATTTCATTATTAGATGCACTTATCAAAACCAAATTATGCCCATCTAAAAGTGAGGCTAGACGTTTAGTAGTACAAGGTGGGGTGTCAGTAGATGATGAGAAAATAACTGCTCCTAATGCAACTATATCAAAAGAAGATATAGTTAAAAATGGTTACGTAGTAATTAAAAAAGGTAAAAAAGCGTTTCATAAAATTACTTTATAAAATATAGTAGAAGAATTTCTGAGGATGTGTTATGTTTTGTCGAAAATAATAGAATTTTTAAAGAAAAATTTTGATACACGTTATGTGTGTACTTCAATAGCTTTTTTAGTTTTTATTTCTGCAACATTACTTATAGTTTTTACTGGGGTAGAGTTGAGTAATACTAAAGGGTATGTTATTGAAGATAAGTCAAAACAAGAGCCTACATCTGTTACAGAATCAGAAAACGGAAGCACTCCTACAAAACCTACTAGTCAAAATGAGAATTTTAGCATTATAGAAGTTTCAGATACTCAGATAAACGAAGGCGAATTAGTTATAGTTAATAAAGAACACGAATGTATGACAGATGGTTTTGATTTATTAAGTATAATGGAAAATAAAAATGATACTTACAAAGTGGCTGATTACTCTGAATCACTTAATAGTGTACCGCTAAGTAATCTTAATAATTTGATGAGTGATTTTTATAGTTTTGCAGGTCCTACAGATATTTATGTGTCTTGTGGATATAGAAGTTACGAAACTCAACAAGGTATTTACGAAAATTCAGTAGCAGTAAATGGTGCTGATTATGCAGACGGTTATGTTAGCAAACCTGGGTATAGTGAACATCAAACAGGATATGTTTTCGACTTAGCATTATATAATTCAGCTGGAGAAACTAGCACTTTTACAGGAGAAGGCACATATTCATGGATAGAAGAAAATTGTGCAAAATATGGCTTTGTGCTTCGTTATTTAGAAGATAAAGTTGATGTAACAGGGATTAATTATGAACCTTGGCACTTTCGCTATATTGGACAAGAGCACGCATTATATGTGACAGAGAATAATCTAGCATTAGAAGAATATCTTGATATATTAAAGGAACATTCAAAAGAAACTCCGTTACAACTTAAAGATATTGACGGAAATGTATATTTTGCATATTATGAAACTCAAAATGAAAGCAATTCAGTTAATGTGCCAAAGAATAAAGATTACACAATTTCTGGAGATAATATAAGTGGATATATAATAACTTACAGAGAGTAATTTTGATTTAAATATTATTTAAAATGGAGAATTATTATGAAAAGATGTGACTATTGTGGTAAAGAAGTTTCATTAAACGACTTTTATTGTTCCACAGAATGTGAAAAAAAAGCAGTAAAACATTATGAAAGTGTTAATCAGAATAGTAAGAAATTTTCTATTATCAATGTGCTTTCATTTTTTGGTATAGCAGGTTCGCTTATATGGACTATGTTTCAAGCAAATGTAGGATTATATATATTGAGTGGAGTGTTACTAGTTGTTGCTGGTTTGTTTTATAAATATCCATTTCCAACTGGTAATATGACAGAAAAATATAAAATAGAAAAGTCAATTAACATAATAAAAAAAATAGCAATTGGTATTTTTGTTTTAGCTATTATTGTTACCATTGTAAATACTATAGTGTTTTATATTATATAAAAATGATTAAACCTCCTTTTTATGGTTATACTATTGATAATCAGATAAAAAGGAGGTATTTTTATGTTAAATAAAATTTGCTTAGCGTTAACAATTATAGGTGGTATTAACTGGGGAGCTATTGGTATATTTCAATTTGATTTAGTAGCGTGGCTTTTTGGTGGACAAAGTAGTATTATTAGTAGGATTGTATATACGTTAGTAGGATTATCGGCACTATGGTGCATATCGTTGTTGTTTAAAGATACAACTAAGGACAATACAACGCAAGTAGAAGAAAGAGTGTAAATACATTAAAAAAGGTGTAAAGCAAATTAATGCTCTACACCTTTTTAATATTTATTTATCGTTATTAATTATTGAATTTTCAAAACAAGAAAATTTATCAACATTATCCTCTTCTTCTAATAATTTTAATTTATCGTTTATTTCACTAATAGACTCTTTTATTTCAGTAGGGTCTTCAACTTTTATTTCATTAACAATGATATCAATGCTGTTGTTATAAAGCTCATCTTCAACTATAATCAATTCTTCTGGTTTAGATAGAGGTTTTAACTCTATAGTATCACTAGTAAGATTTTCAAATGAATTATTATCGAAATCATCGTTTATTTCAGTGTTAATAAGATTGTCGCTTTTGGCTAAGCTAGATAACACTTCTTGTATATGCTCGTTAACTTCTTGATTTATTTGCTTGCTTTCTAAAGTTTTGTCAGTATTAATTGAATCAGTCACTACTGTGTCAACATCACTTTGAATTTTAACAAGTTTGAAATGTTTATCAATTGTTATTATCAATAAGACAACTATTCCAATTTGCATTAGATAAAAAATAATATTGTTGAATATCAAATTTGTTATTCCATTCTCATATAATAGATTAGTTAAAAAAATTAAAATATAATCTATTGCTAATATACTTGCTATTTTACAACATAACTCATAATTGAAAAGTTCACAACAAAATATAAATATTGGGATAAGTAAAAATAAATCTGGTTGATGAAAAAATAGAGCTAAAATCGCAGTGGTAGTTGCAGTTACAGCAAGCCCAATTTTGCAAAATTTGTCAAAAAATTGAGTAAATTTCTTCTTTATCAAAAAAGTAGCTCCTACTAAGATTATAGACAATGTTATGTAAAGCCATTGTGTTCTTAAAACTTCTAAAAAAACATCCATAGTTTATACCTCGTAAATTTAATTGATGAATATATACTATCATATATTTTATAAAAACACAATATAAATTGTGGAGCAGAAAATATCTACTCCACTTAAAGTAACGCTAAATATTCTATTTCGTTTAAAATGAATTATACTTATTTACAATGTCCGCAGTCTTCTGCTGAATCGTTTATCCTAGGTGGGAAAAATTCATCAGTTGGAAATTCTAACTTGCTAAACATCTCACAAGGGTTATCAGATGATGTTTTACACTCTTTATCTGGGATACAGAAATCATATGTTGGTATTAGCATTTGTACGTTTCTTTCGATTTGTACGATTGTAAATATACCGATAGTTACAAATACATCTTTCTCACCTTTTTCGCAAGGTACTTTACCACCATATCTGTCACAGATTGAATGCGGTATTCTACAGCTAGGCACACAAGGTTCGCATCTTTGGCATAATTTTGCAGCAAGACCTATTGGTTTTGCAACTTGTACAGTCGCTTTAGGTAGATTTTTAACTGGTGCTCCTTGAATATCAGGGTCATCTAGTCTGAAATCTGAGCTAAATATTTTAACGTTTCCTTCGCTACCGTAAAGAATTACTTTTTTGTTAAACATACTTAAACCTTTTACGCATATTGGCATTGCAATCGGTACAGTAAATACATCAAGCTCAATATCAAAGAAAAATGTCATATCAACTGAATAAAACCCTTTATGGAATGGTACTGGTTCTAAATCGATATATACACTTATAACTTCAACATCTTTAATTCTTACATTGTTTGCTTTGTCAATAATACATTGAGTAGAGTCAGAAAAAAATACTTTTAAATCTTCTAAACAATCTTTGTCACCACAGCTGTCGTATACTCTAAATGCGTCAATACAAACAGCTTCTTTTTCACAATTATAATCATTACTGAAAATGTTATCTGGCATAAAATAACCTCCTTATAAGCTATACTACCATATTATGTTATATATTATATTGTGTTACAGATTTGATGAATTTTAATTATATTTATCATTATTAATTGCGTTTGTTATAGTGCTACTTATATGTTTATCGCAGTTTGATGCATTTGTTAACTCATGTGCAATAGATAACTTCGAATATAATATTTGCTCTAAATGTGAAATATTAACTATAGTTTTGTTCACTGAATCATTTACTTTAAGAATATCGCAAGCATTATCGGTGCTACATAGAACTTTTTGAATTTTTTCGCCTTCAGCAATTAATATATGCGAAAGAGAAGACTCCATTAAAGCTATAGATTTTATGATTTCGCCTATACCGTCATTATAGTTTAATGAATTTTCATTTAATAAACTGATATTACAATCTTGTTCAGTATTATTAAATATCTCCAACTTAAATATATATGTGTTATCATAATTTTTTTTTAATAGCATATAAAAATCTTCTTTTTCACAATATTTAAGATTACTATAAGCAGTATCAATAATATCACAATTGTAAGGTAGGGGACAATTTATATTATATTTATTACTCTTATCATCAGTTATTTTCCAGTTTGCCGATTTATTTCCCGAGCAATAAATTTTATTACCCATGATTTCTACAAAATGTTTACCCAAAGTATTGTTTTCGATATTTTCATTGCATATATATACGTATTTTTCGTCCTTTTCTATGATTATCTGACCAAACTCGCCATATAATGTCAATGTTTTTTCGTCGGTGCATTTGATTTTATCAATAACAAGATACTGAATGTTTTTAACTTTTATGTAAATACTTGTTATCTCTTTAAAATAATTATCTAGTTTTAATATTTTATTGCGTTCTTTTTTTGATGTTGCCCAAAAACAATTATAATAATTATCATAACAAAGTAACTCATAACCTTTGCAAACTCTATGTATATCTATTTCTTCTAACTTTTTATTATATCTAACTATCTCATATTGATGTGGCACTGTTACATAAATATAATTGTTATCGTATGCTAAGCCACTATAGATATATTTATCACAAAGCTTTTTATATATGCTTACCTTAATGTCAATCATAAGTGCCTCCGTTTCTAATTGGGTTTAAGTAGTTTATAAGAGAATATTACTTGCTTTTGGATACAAATATATAATATTATATGGATTACTTTAAAACAGTGTTACATATAAGTTTACGATTTGATTGTTTTGCTTAAAATTGCTAATATGGTAAAATAACATAAGAAATTAAAGATGAATTGATATTTTTTTCATATATAATGAAATATTTTCTAGTATATCTTTACATAAGGCACAATATATAGTATTATTAATTTGATAAAATGAAATATTTATATAAAATTATGTGAAATTGAAAGGAATGGGAAAGAATGGAACCAAAATACAAAAGAATATTGTTAAAGCTAAGTGGAGAATCACTTGCAGGAGAAAATAAACATGGTATCGACTTTGATACAGTAGTAGAGATGTGCAGACCGATAAAAACATTATCTGATATGGGTGTAGAAGTTGGTATTGTAGTAGGTGGCGGAAACTTTTGGCGTGGCAGAAGCAGTGGTCAAATGGATAGAACAAGAGCCGACCATATGGGAATGCTTGCAACAGTAATAAACGCACTTGGTGTAGGAGATGCATTAGAGCAAGTTGGTGTTGATGTTAGAGTACAAACAGCGATATCAATGCAAGCAGTAGCAGAACCATATATAAGAAACAAAGCAGTAAGACACTTTGAAAAAGGTAGAGTAGTAGTATTTGGTTGTGGAACAGGAAACCCATTTTTCTCAACAGATACAGCAGCGGCTTTACGTGCAGCAGAAATAGAAGCAGATATTATATTTAAAGCAACAATGGTAGACGGTGTATATGATAGTGACCCTAAGAAAAATCCAGATGCAAAAAAATATGATAAAGTATCATTTTATGAAGTACTAAACAAAGATTTAGGTGTAATGGATAGCACAGCAGCATCACTTTGTAAAGATAACAATATCCCGATATTAGTATTTAGTATTGAAGACCCGGATAATATTGTAAAAGCGGTATGTGGAGAAAATGTAGGAACAATAGTAGAAAATAATTAAATAAACATAATAAATAATGGAGGTCATAACTATGAAAGAGGTTTTAAAAAAATCAGAAGAAAAAATGGAAAAAAGTTTAGAACATTTACATTCAGACTTTGCTGCAATTAGAGCAGGCAGAGCAAACCCAGCTGTTCTTGATAAAATTATGGTTGATTATTATGGAGCTCCAACACCAATAAATCAGTTAGCAGCAGTATCAGTAACAGAAGCTAGAACTTTAATGATAGCACCATGGGATGCAAGCGTAGTAAGTCCAATAGAAAAAGCAATACAAGTATCTGACTTAGGAATAAACCCTCAAACTGATGGTAAGACTATAAGAATAGTATTCCCACCACTAACAGAAGATAGAAGAAAAGAAATAGTAAAAGATATATCTAATTTATCAGAAGATACAAAAGTATCAGTAAGAAACATTAGACGTGATTGTATAGATAAATTCAAAGCTATGAAAAAAGAAAGTTTACTAACTGAAGATGATTTAAAACAAGGCGAGAAAAAAATACAAGAATTGACAGACAGATTTGTTAAAGAAATTGATAAAATGTCAGACAAAAAACAAAAAGAGATAATGGAAATATAAATAAAAGATAAAATTGTATCGCAATTGATTTTATATTAATTGTGATACAGTTATGTTTTATAAAAGAGGTATATATATGGCTTTTAAATTTTCAAAAAAAGACAAAAATACATATGAGAATATTACTTTAGAAGATATTAAATTACCAGAGCATATTGGCATTATTATGGACGGTAATGGAAGATGGGCAAAAAATAGAAATTTACCACGTTCAGCAGGGCATAAATCAGGAGCTCAAAATTTTAGAACTATAACAAGATATTGTAGTAATATAGGGATAAAATATTTAACTGTATACGCTTTTTCTACAGAAAACTGGAAACGTCCAGCAGAAGAAGTAAATGCTTTGATGAGTTTGTTTAAAATATATTTGGAAGATGCACTTAAAAACTTTAAAGACGATGATATTGTAGTTAGATTTTTAGGCGAAAAATCTGCATTTTCTCCAAAACTTCAAGAATTAATTATAGAAACAGAAGAAAGTTCTAAACATAGAGAAGGTATGGTACTAAACATAGCTATGAACTATGGAGGACGTGACGAAATAGTAAGAGCAGTAAAAAATATATCAACATCTGTTAAAAATGGTGAAGTTGATATTGAAAATATAGACGAAAAAATGCTATCAGATAATATGTACACTTGTGGTCAACCAGACCCTGATTTAATCATTAGACCAAGTGGAGAATATAGAATATCAAATTTTTTACTATGGCAATCAGCATATGCTGAATATATAATATTAGATAACGTTTTATGGCCTGACTTTAAAACATCTATGATAGATGATTGCTTAATTGAGTTTGCAAAGAGAAACAGGCGTTTTGGTGGAGTGTGAAAGTATATAAATTAAATTATATTTTGAAAGCGGGACTAATTAATGAAAATTAGAATTTTATCAGCTGTTATAGGCTCAGCTGTATTAATTGCAATTATTGCGTTTAGCGATTCGTTTCCGATACTTATAAATTTATTAATTGCAATAGCTTCTTTAGTATGTGTAACTGAATTGCTGTCGGCTAAAAAGATGTTAAAAAACTTTAAATTATCTGTACCGTCAATGCTCTTTTCAGTTGCATTACCAATGCTAATTACAACTAGTTATTGGCAAATTTTAATTGCAATATATGTCATAATCTTATTTGCTGTATTACTAAAATTTAATACTGAAATTTCGTTTCCGGATATTGCATTCGATTTAGTTACCACATCTTTAATTAGTTTTGGTTTATCTACAATAATCATTTTATGCAATACTAATATTGAACTAGCAAGTTTTTACATAGTTTTGGCGTTAGCTCTCCCATGGATGGCTGATGGTGGTGCTTATTTTGTTGGAAGTGCAATGGGTAAAAAGAAATTATGTCCTAATATCAGCCCTAAAAAAACTGTTGAAGGTGCTATAGGTGGGATTATAATTGGAACATTTACTCCGATTTTAGTAATAATTATTTTTCAGACTTTCTTTTTTCATTTTGATATAGAGGTTAACTTTTTTGCGATGGCTTTTATGGGTTTAATTGCAACAATTACTTCAATTATTGGTGACTTATCTTTTTCTTTAATAAAAAGGAGTTGCCAAGTTAAAGATTATGGTACTATTATCCCAGGGCATGGTGGGATTTTAGATAGATGTGATAGTGTTATTTTTTCTGCTCCAGTAATATTTATATTTGTAAACTATTTTTCAATAATTATGATAGAAGGTGTTTGATGTGACAAAAAAATTATCAATTTTAGGCTCGACAGGTTCAATAGGAACACAAGCTCTAGATGTTTGTGAAAATTTGAATATTCAAGTTGTTGCATTAACAGCAAACTATAATTACGAATTATTAGAGAAACAAGCTAGAAAGTTTAAACCTTTACTAGTTTCTATGAGTGACGAAGATAGTGCAAAAAAGCTAAAAATTGCACTTGCTGACACAAATATTAAAGTTTTATATGGTGAAGAAGGACTGTGTAATGCGGCTTGCATCGAAAGTGCTGATACAGTTTTAAATTCAGTAGTTGGTATGGTGGGGTTAAAGCCTACTTTACTAGCTATTAATGCTAAAAAAAATATAGCACTTGCAAATAAAGAAACATTAGTAGCAGGTGGCAGACTTGTAATGGATGCATTAAAGGAAAATGATGTTAAGATGTATCCTGTTGATAGTGAACATTCTGCAATTTTTCAGTGTTTACAAGGAGCACCACCAAATAAAGAATTAAATAAAATTATTCTTACTGCTAGTGGAGGACCTTTTTTTGGAAAAAAACGTGAGGAATTAACTAATATAAAAAAAGAGCAAGCACTAAAACATCCTAATTGGAGTATGGGTGCAAAAATAACCATCGACTCTGCTACAATGATGAACAAAGGACTAGAAATTATAGAAGCAGTGTGGCTATTTGACCTACCAGAAGATAAAATTGATGTTGTAGTGCATAGAGAGAGTATCATTCACTCTTTAGTGGAGTATAAAGACAATTCAGTTTTAGCTCAGTTAGGAGTTCCAGATATGCGTATACCTATTCAATACGCTATAACATATCCAAATAGAGTAACTGCACCGGTAGAAAAATTAGATTTAACACAAATTGCAAATTTATCGTTTTATAAACCAGATAGTGAAACATTTAGGTGTATGCAATTGTGTAGAGATGCAATAAAAAAAGGTTCATTATATCCGGCAGTAGCAAATGGAACTAATGAGCAAGCAGTTGAGTTGTTTTTACAAGATAAAATAGGTTTTTTAGATATACCATTATATGTTGAAGAAGCAATGAATAACTTTAAAGGAATTGACACATTTAATTTAGACGACGTTTTACAAGCAGATAAAGAGGCTAGAGCGTTTGTAAAATCTAAAATTTAATTATTATAATATTAATAAGTATAGCACTTAAACTAAATTAAAGTATAATGCTATAATTTGAGAGGATTTGATTACAATAGAAGTAGCAGGTTTAATTATAATTGGAATTTTATTATTTGAGCTTATTATTTTTTGCCATGAATTTGGTCATTTTATAACAGCAAAGTTATCAGGAGTTAAAGTAAATGAATTTGCATTAGGTATGGGTCCTAGATTACTTAAATTTCAAAAAGGCGAAACAATATATTCGCTTAGATTATTCCCAATTGGCGGATTTTGTGCCATGGAGGGTGAGGACACAGAAAGCGATGATAAACGAGCGTTTCAAAATATAAAAGTATGGAAAAGAATGATTATAGTAGTATCTGGTGCTATAATGAATGTGCTTTTAGGGTTAGTTATGATGTTTATTATTGTAATTCAACAACCTGTTTTTGGTACAACTACAGTTGAAGATTTCCCAGAAGGGTCAATAACTCAAGAAAGTTTACAAGTAGGAGATAGATTTGTTTCTATTGATGGATACGATATATATAATTCAAGAGATATAACTTTTGCTATGTCACTAATGAAGTCGTTTACACCAGACGTAGTTGTAGAGAGAGATGGAGAAATTGTTGATTTAGGAGAAGTTCAATTTTACACATATGATAACAACGGTAAAGAAAGTATAGCAATAGATTTTTACGTTGGTCAAACTGAGAAAAACTTTTTTACTGTTATTTCAGAAACATTTTCTCAAACAGTTTCAATTGTACGTGTTATTTGGGCAAGTTTAGTTGGACTTGTAACAGGGCAGTTTGGAATTAATTCTCTTTCAGGACCTGTAGGCATAGCGTCTGCGATTTCTGGAGTTGCCTCACAAGGGTTAGAGCAAAGTTTCCTAGCTGGTGTAAATAATATTTTATATGTAATGATGATAATTACAGTTAACTTAGGTATTGTAAATATGCTACCTATACCAGCACTTGATGGTGGTAGATTTATTTTCTTACTAATCGAACTTATTATAAGAAAACCAATACCACCAAAATACGAGGGGAAAATACATGCAATAGGTTATGCATTGTTAATGCTATTGATGGTAGCCCTTACATTTAATGATATATGGCGACTAGTTACAGGCTCTGGATTTGGAGAGTAGAGGAGTGTATTTTGTGAATACAAAGCAAGTACGTGCAGGTAATGTGTTAATTGGTGGAGATGCACCAGTTACAATTCAGTCTATGCTAAATGTTCCAGCAGATGATATAGCAGGAAATGTTAAGCAAGCAAAAAAACTTGAAGAAGCAGGCTGTGAAATAGTTAGAGTAGCAGTACCTAAAAGACATAATGTAAACTTAATAGAAGCTATTAAAAAAGAAATATCTATACCACTTGTAGCTGATATACATTTTGATTATAAAATAGCATTAGAATGTGCAAATGCAGGTGTCGATAAGATTAGAATTAACCCAGGTAATATAGGTAGTGATGACAGAGTAAAAGCAGTTGCATTAATTTGCAATCAAAAAAATATTCCTATAAGAATAGGTGTAAACTCAGGCTCACTAGAAAAAGAGATTTTAAACAAATATGGTAGCCCAACGCACGAGGCACTATGTGAAAGTGCGTTATATCATGCATCACTACTAGAAAAGTTTGATTTTGATAATATTGTATTATCTATGAAATCTTCTGATGTTTCAACTATGGTTAAAGCATATGAGCTAGCAAAAAATAAATGTAACTATCCATTACACTTAGGTGTAACTGAGGCAGGAACTCAAAGAATGGGTATAATAAAATCTGCTGCTGGCATAGGTTCACTTTTAATTCACGATATAGGAAATACTATAAGAATTTCATTAACTGCTGACCCAGTAGAAGAAATATACGCTGCAAAAGATTTGCTTAAAGCACTTGATATTAGAAAAGAGGGAATACAATTTGTTTCGTGTCCAACTTGTGGTAGAACTCAAATTGACTTGATTAAACTTGCTAATTTAGCAGAAGATAAGCTAAAAGATTGCAAGAAAAATATTAAAGTAGCTATTATGGGCTGTGTAGTGAACGGTCCAGGAGAAGCAAAAGAAGCAGATATTGGAATTGCTGGTGGAGATGGAGTAGGGCTGATATTTAAAAAAGGCGAAGTTATAAAGAAAGTCGAAGAATCAAAGTTAATTGACGAACTATTAATTGAAATAGACAAATTGTAAAGGAAGTTTAAAATTTGAGCTTGTTTAAAGATATATTTTCAAATTATATAGATGTAAATACAATTTCAGATGTTATTGCAAATGGTGAAATTGTATCAGTAAATTTAATATCTAAAGATAGAACATTAGAAGTGACCACTATACTCAACGAACTAGTTGAGTATAGTGCATTTTCTGATGTTGAAAAACAATTAAAAGAAAGTGTACTACAGTTAGCAGTAGTAAATATAAAACCTAAATATAATAGTAATTTGTTTGATATTTCTCATTATAGCAACTTGATTATGCATCTAAAGAGAGTTATACCAAGCTTAAATGGCACAGTATCAGACTCAACAGCGACGATTAAGAACAATGTTTTAACAGTAAATTTAAAACATGGTGGAGCAAATATATTAGTTGCAAAACAATTTGATAAAGAACTAAGTAAGATGATTAACGAGCAATTTAATCTTGATTTTGAAGTTGTGTTTGATGGTGTTTTAACAGTATCAGCAGATAGTAAGACATATGTCGAAAAACAAAATATAATTCAAGAGAAGAAAAAGAGAGAATCAGTTATAAAAGCAGTAGAACAATACGAAGAAGATATGGAAAGTGCTATTGCTACAAAGAAAAAAAGACATGAGGAAAGTGCAACATCTATAGAGGTAAGAAAAGAAAAAAATCTAATACCAGCCATAATACCAAATAGTATAAAACCTTTATATGGTAAAGTAGTAAGAGGTAAAATTATACCAATAAAGGAACTAAACCCAGAACTTGGAAAAGTAGTAGTATGGGGAGATATATCATCAATTGATATTCGTACAACTAAATCGGGAGATAAAAATATCATTATAATTGATATTTCAGATTATACAAGCTCAGTTGTTGTAAAAGTATTTAACAATATAAATGATTGTAAAGTGCTAAATTCACTTTCAGAAGGTAGTTCGATAGTGGTGAGTGGAGATTATCAATACGATACTTATAATAGAGAAATGTGTTTACACGCAAAAAGTATAAGTAAAGTAGATAAAATCAAAGTTGTAGATAATGCACCTAAGAAGAGAGTAGAACTTCACTTGCATACAAATATGTCGTCTTTAGATGGGATATCAAGTGCAAAATCATTAATACAAAGAGCTAATAGTTGGGGACATAATGCTATAGCGATAACAGACCATGGAGTAGCTCAAGCATTCCCAGAGGCAATGGATACAGTAGAGGGAATTAATAGAAATAGGGAAGAGAACCCACTTAAAGTTATTTATGGAACAGAAGCATACTTTATAGATGATTTAATATCAGCTGTACAAGGTAAAAATGATATATCATTAAATGATGAAATAATATGTTTTGATACAGAAACTACTGGGCTTAGTGCAAGTAAAGATAGAATGACAGAGATAGGGGCTGTAAAAGTAAAAGATGGAGAAATAATAGATACTTTTAACACTTTTGTAAATCCAGAAATGCCTATACCATATAAGATAACACAAATAACTGGTATCACTGATGATATGGTAAAAGATGCACCAAGTGAAGAAGAGGCACTAAAAATGTTTATTGACTTTTGTGGTGGAGTAAATGCTACTTTAGTAGCGCATAACGCACCATTCGATATGGGATTTATTAATGCAGCAGCAAAAAGAAGTAGCATAAGTTGTGATTTTACATCAGTAGATACAGTAGCTGTTTGTAGGTCAACACTTAAAGATATTAAAAATTGTAAATTAAATACAGTAGCAAAGTATTTAAAATTAGGAGAGTTTAATCATCACAGAGCAAGTGATGATGCAGAGATTTTAGCAAAGATATATTTATCGCTAATAAAAAGACTGAATGATGATTTTAATATAAAAACTATTCAACAGATAAACACAAATATTAATGGTTCAGATTATAAAAAACTTGTTAGTAGTCATCAAATAATTCTAGTGAAGAATAATATAGGGCTTAAAAATCTATACAAATTAATTTCCAAAGCTCATTTAACGTATTTTCATAGAAAACCACGTATACCAAAGTCAGAATTAATAGCACATAGAGAAGGGTTGATTATTGGTAGTGCTTGCGAGGCAGGAGAGCTATTTAAAGCTATTGTACAAGGAAAACCATTAAAGGAACTTAAAGAAATAGCCTCGTTTTATGACTATTTAGAAATTCAACCAATAGCAAATAATACTTTTTTAATTAATAATGGTACTGTTAATAGCGAAGAAGAACTAAAAGAATTTAATAGAACTATAGTTAAATTAGGAGAACAACTTAATTTACCAGTTGTAGCCACTTGTGACGTTCACTTTTTAGAGCCTCATGATAGTGAATTTAGAAAAATACTTATGGCTGGGCAAGGATTTTCTGATGCAGATAACCAGCCACCACTATACTTTAGAACAACTGCTGAAATGCTTTTAGAATTTGAATATTTAGGCAAAGAAAAAGCATATGAAGTTGTTGTTGAAAATACTAATAAAATTGCAGATATGATTGATATGGTACGTCCTATTCCTAAAGGTGTGTACCCACCGTTTATTGAGGGTGCAGAAGAAGAGTTAATACAGATTTCATGGGATAGAGCAAAAAAAATATATGGTGAAGAGTTGCCAAAAGTAGTAAAAGATAGATTAGAAAGAGAACTTGGAGCAATTACAAAATATGGTTTTTCAGTTTTGTATATGACAGCACAAAAACTAGTTGCAGATAGTGAGGCTCATGGATATTTAGTAGGTTCTAGAGGTAGTGTTGGTTCTTCTTTTGTAGCAACTATCTCGGGTATATCAGAGGTTAACCCATTGTGTCCTCATTATATTTGTCCAAATTGTAAAAATTCAGAGTTTTTTGAACATGGCGAATATGGTTCTGGTTTTGATTTGCCAGATAAAAAGTGTCCAAATTGTGGAGAGGACTACAATAGAGATGGTCACGAAATACCATTCGAAACATTTTTAGGGTTCGAGGGAGATAAAACACCAGATATAGATTTAAACTTTAGTGGAGAATATCAATCTAGTTCACATAGGTATACAGAAACATTGTTTGGTAAAGATAACGTATTTAAAGCTGGAACTATAGCTACTGTTGCAGATAAAACAGCTATAGGTTTTGTAAAAAAATATGCAGAAGAAAAAGGATTGTTTTTCAGCAAAGCCGAAGAATTAAGACTTGCAAAGGGTTGCACAGGTATAAAACGTACTACAGGGCAACACCCAGGCGGAATGGTTGTAGTGCCACAAGGTAACGAAATTTACGACTTTTGCCCGATACAGCGACCAGCTAATGACCAAAAATCTGATAACATAACTACTCATTTTGATTTCCACTCTATTCACGACACAATCTGCAAACTAGATGAGTTAGGGCATGATGTGCCGACAATATATAAGTATTTAGAACAGTATACAGGAGTTCCAGTAACAGATGTACCAATGAGCGACCCTCAAGTTATGTCTTTGTTTACTTCAACAAAAGCACTAGGGATTGAACCAGAAGATATAGACTCGTTAACAGGTACATTTTCTCTACCAGAAGTTGGAACTTCATTTGTGCGACAAATGTTAGTTGATGCTCAACCAAAAACTTTTTCAGCATTATTACAGGTGTCAGGGCTATCGCATGGTACAGATGTTTGGATAGGGAATGCAGCTGATTTAATTAAAGATGGAGTTTGCACAATTGATGATGTTATAGGTACTAGAGATAATATTATGACATACTTATTACATAAAGGGTTAGAGCCTAAAATGGCTTTTACAATTATGGAGATAGTGCGTAAAGGTAAATCAGCAAAATTACTTACTGACGAACATTACAAACAAATGAGAGAACACAACGTACCAGAGTGGTATATTGAATCTTGTAAAAAGATAAAATATATGTTCCCAAAAGCTCATGCAGCAGCTTATATGATTGCAACACTAAGACTAGGTTGGTATAAAGTACATAAGCCAATTGAATATTATGCAGCATATTTTACTGTGCGTTCAGATGGGTTTGATGCAGCAGTAGTTGTAAAGGGTAAGGCTTCTGTAGTAGATAGAATTAATATACTAAAGCAAAAAGGAAAAGAAGCTACAGCTAAAGACAATTCTGAGTTAGCAACACTACAAATAGTAAATGAGATGTTATCTAGGAACATCGAAGTATTACCAGTAGATATTTATAAATCGACTGCACGTATGTTTTTAGTAGAAGATGGAAAAATAAGATTACCGTTTTTAGCTATTGCAGGAGTTGGCGAAACGGCAGCAGATAGTTTAGAACAACAAAGTAAAAACGGTGAATATTTATCTATTGAAGATATGCAAATGAAAACAAAAATATCTAAAACAGTTGTTGAAACATTAAAAACAATAGGTACGCTCAAAGATTTACCAGAAAGCACACAAATGTCATTATTTTAAAGGAGAATACAAATGGATAGAAAAATGTTAAAAGGACTTATGTTGATTATAACATTCACAGTATTTTTAGTGTTTATTATGATTAACTTTGCACAGGTATGGGGACTGTTTTTAATACTAAATAATGTTTTAATGCCATTTTATATGGGGCTGATTTTTGCGTTCCTAATTAATATGCCTTATACATTTTTTGCTGAAAAAGCATTTATTGGACTTGATAAACAAAAACCATTTTTAAGAAAAATGAGAAAGCCATTTGCTTTAATTGCAGCAAATATAGTTGTACTAGGTATTATTGGTGCGTTTGTCACTCTTCTTATTCCGCAACTAGTTGATAGTGCTAACGAATTAGCACAGAATTTTCAGGCATACGCTCAAGAGTTTCAAGAGTTTATAATTTTTAATCTGGATAAATATTTTGGCATAGTTATAGATAGTAATAACGATATATTTAATTTAATTAACGAAATAGTTAAAATTATAACAGGTGGAGAATTAGATGCATTATTAAAGACTATTGCGACTTCATTTACTCCAAACGTGGTTGATGCTACTATCGCTGTTTCTATGACAATTGTAAATATTGGCGTAGGTTTTGTAGTGTCTATCTATTTGATTGGTTGCAAAGAAAAACTATTATGTCAAGTTAAAAAAATATGTTATGCATTTTTATCACTTGGAAAAGCAGATAAAATTATGGAGATTGGTGATTTGACAAATAATATTTTCGGAAAATTTGTTTATGGTAAAATAATAGATTCTATTATTATGGGTGCATTATGTTTTGTAGGTATGTCAATCTTAGGGCTAGATTATGCGTTACTAATAAGCGTTATTATTGGTGTAACAAATGTAGTTCCAGTATTTGGACCGTTCTTTGGAGCAGTTCCTAGTGTATTTATACTACTTATCATAGACCCAATTCAAGCTATCCAGTTTACTATATTTATACTAATATTACAACAAATAGATGGAAACTTTATAGGCCCTAAAATCTTAGGTAATACAATTGGTATATCGGGATTTTGGATAATGGCAAGTGTTATTGTTGGTGGAGGTTTGTTTGGATTTATTGGTATGCTTCTTGCAGTTCCACTATTCTCAACGTTCTATGTGTTGCTAGGAAGAAAAGTAAATACAAAACTTGTAAAAAATGGGAAATATAAAGACTTCGAAAACCAACATTTTGAAGATATTATAAGTGACTATCCAGAAAATAAAAAACATAATTATGTAGATAAAATTAAAATAAAAATGCAAAATAGTAAAACAAAGAATAAAAAATAAGCGTAAGAGTTGACAATAAGATTTTATCGTGCTATTATGGTAGCATACTAAAGTGGAGCTGATTAATAATGAATAACAATTATAAAATTACACCTGAAGGCACTAGGGATTTACTTTTTGAAGAATGTACTGCTAAAAATAAAGTAGCTAATATCTTTAAAGATATTTTTGAGTCTAAGGGTTATCATCAAGTATATACATCTGGACTTGAATTTTTAGATACTTTTTCTGTTGCTAGAAGCGGTATTGCACCTGAAAATATGTATAAGATGACTGACAATAAGGGTAGACTCTTAGTTGTAAGACCTGACTCTACTTTACCTATTGCTAGAATGGCATCTACTCGACTTCAAAAAGAGTTAGCTCCTATTAGGCTTTTTTATAATCAACCTATATATAGAAATAACTCATCTTTAAACGGCAGAAGACACGAAGTTCATCAAACAGGAATAGAACTTCTAGGAGCTAGTGGATTAAGAGCAGATTTAGAAGTTATAGTAACTGCTATAGAATCACTTCAAAAAATTGTACCAGACTTTAGATTAGAACTTGGTAATGCTATATTTTTCAAATCACTTGTTAATAAGTTGAATGTTAGCGAATTAGTAGCAGAAGATTTAAGAGTTTCTATCGAATCAAAAAATTACAGTGCTTTAAATATGTTGCTTGATAGATTAAAACCATCTAGTATAGTTGAGTCATTAAGAGTATTACCTCGTTTATTTGGTGGGGAAGAAGTTTTTGAAAAAGCTGAAAAACTTTTTGTAGATAAAGATACTCAAGATGCACTTGATTCACTAAAAACTATATATAAAACTTTGAAGCCAATTTGTAAAGAGGATAGCTTAATTATTGACTTAGGACTAGTTCAAAGAAATAATTACTATAGTGATATCATATTTAGTGGGTATGTAGAAGGTAGTGGAGAAGCTATTTTAATAGGTGGTAGATATGATAAATTATTTGACTGTTTTGGTGAATCTATGCCAGCAGCTGGGTTTGGTATCAATGTAGATGAGCTAGCTAAAATATTACTACAAAACAACTTAGTTGAATATTCACATGTACCAGAAATACTTGTACATGGTGATGACGGATATGCAATTAAAGCTATAGCAAAAGCAAAATTCTACTCCAAAAGTGGAATTAGTAGCGAATGTAGCGTTTTTGATAATAGAGAAGATGCACTTGATTACGCTAGAAAAAAAGAAATAGAAAAAGTATGCTTTGTATGCGATAGCGTAGAAATAGTAGAATTATAATTATATTATCTTGATTAAGGAGTTTTATAGATGAAACCATTAAGAATAGCACTTACTAAAGGTAGATTAGAAAAAGATACACTTAGTTTACTAGAGGAACTAGGCTATAATTGTGATGAAGTTAGAAATAAAGGTAGAAGACTTATATTACCTGTAAACAATGGAGAATTTGAAGTTGTGCTTGCAAAAGCTGCTGATGTTATTACATATGTTGAACATGGTGTATGCGACTTAGGTGTTGTTGGTAAAGATACGATATTGGAAAATGGAACAGGATTTTATGAGTTGTTAGATTTAGGTTTTGGAAAATGTAAATTTTCAGTTGCTGGTAAAAAAGGCGAAGATTTTTATTCAGGATATAATATAAAAACTATTGCAACAAAATATCCGAATGTAGCTAGAAATTATTTTGAGAGTAAAGGTTTAGATATTAGTTGCATTAAAATAGAAGGTAGTGTAGAACTTGCACCACTTTTAAAATTATCAGATGCAATTGTAGATATAGTAGAAACAGGCTCTACACTTAAAGAAAATGGCTTAGAAGTATTTGAAGACATAGCACCAATATCTGCAAGATTAATTGCAAATCATGTGAGTTTAAAATTGAGAAAAAATGAAATAGAGCAATTAGTATTAAAAATGGAAACAGTTATAAATAAAAAGGGTGATTGATAGTGATTACAACTATAAAAGCAAATGGATTAGATGAAATTAAATTTATAGAAGAATTAAAAAGTAGGGCAGAAAGCACTGATAAAGATGTAACACAAATTGTAAGTGCAATTATAGAAAATGTTAAATCAAATGGTGACAAAGCTGTTAAAGAGTATACAGAAAAATTTGACGGAAAAGCACCAGAAAACACAGAAATTTTAATTAGTGAGATTGATAGTTTAATAGAAAATTGCGATAAAAATTTTATTAAAGCTATGGAAAAATCAGCTAAGAATATAGAAGATTTCCATAAAAGACAAATAAAGCAAAGTTTTATTACAACAGAAGAAAACGGCGTTATATTAGGTCAAAGAGTTAGAGGATTAGCAAGAGTTGGGATTTATGTTCCAGGTGGAACAGCTGCTTATCCGTCATCTGTTCTAATGAATGCTATTCCAGCTAAAATAGCAGGAGTAAGCGAAATTATAATGGTTACGCCACCTCAAAAAGATGGTAAACCAAATCCAGATATATTAGCAGCTGCAAAAATTGCTGGAGTAGATAGAATTTTTATGATGGGTGGAGCACAAGCAGTAGCAGCTTTAGCATACGGCACAGAAAGTGTTCCTAAAGTAGATAAAATTGTAGGGCCTGGTAATATATTTGTAGCAACAGCAAAAAAACTTCTTTATGGTGTTGTAGATATTGATATGATAGCTGGACCTAGCGAGATACTCATTATAGCTGATGAGTATGCAAATCCTAAATTTTTAGCAGCAGACTTAATGTCGCAAGCAGAACACGATATACTAGCATCTTCAATATTGCTTACTGATAGTCAAAAAATTGCTACTGAAGTAGTTAAAGAATTAGAAATACAAGTTGAGAATTTATCAAGAAAAGATATAATTAAAAAGTCCTTAGATGATTATGGTGTAATTATAGTGTGTGATAATCTAAATCAAGCTGTAATACTTGCAAATGATTTAGCTCCAGAGCATTTAGAGGTTTGTGTTCAAAATTCAATGGAGTACATAGGTAAGTTGCATAATGCAGGTTCAGTATTTTTAGGAAACTATTCTCCAGAGCCGCTAGGAGATTACTTTGCAGGGCCTAATCACGTGCTACCAACTAGTGGTACTGCTAGATTTTTTTCACCACTATCAGTAGATAGCTTTGTTAAAAAGTCAAGTTTTATATATTATACTGAAAGTGCGTTAAAAGAAGTAGCAGAAGATGTTATAAAATTTGCTGATACAGAAGGGCTAACAGCTCATGCTAATTCAATAAAGGTAAGATTTAATTAAAATTAAAAGGTTGATACGTTATGTATAAATTAAATGATAAAATAAAAGGATTAACACCTTATAACCCACTTAGTGAGCGTTATAAAATTAGGTTAGACGCAAATGAATCTTGCTTTAATTTATCAGAAGATATAATGAAAGAAATTCACAGTGCGATTGATAAAATTGACTACAACAGATATCCAGACCCAAATTGTACAAATTTAGCAAAAGCATTTGCAAAATACTATAATATTAATAGTGATTATGTAACTGTGGGGAATGGCTCAGATGAGTTAATAAGTGTTATCTTGACATCATTTATGATGAAAGGTCAAAGCATAGTTACTATTGAGCCAGATTTTTCTATGTATAGATTTTACGCAAGTTTAAGTGAGCTAAATTATATAGTAGTTAACAAAGATGAAGAATTAAGGATAGATATTAATAATGTAATAAAAACTATAAAAGATAATTGTGCGAGTGCAGTTATCTTTTCAAATCCATGTAACCCTACATCAAAAGGATTAAATAAAGACGATATAGTAAAATTAATTACATCAGTAGATGCATTAGTTATATTAGATGAAGCGTATATGGATTTTTGGGATTGCTCTTTCTTAAATGATGTCGGTAAATACGACAATTTGATTATTTTAAGAACAGCATCTAAGGCTTGTGGAGCTGCTTCCTTAAGATTAGGGTTTGCTATTTCAAATCCAGAAATTTCGTATGCAATAAAAGCTGTTAAATCACCATACAATGTTAATACAATTTCACAAAAAATAGGTGAGATAATCTATAATAATCACAGTTTTTTAGAAAATAACAAAAAAACAATTGTAAGTCTTAGATTATCTTTGTATAATGATATTAAGGACATAGAAAAAAAATATAATAATGATTTTTATGTACTTGAAAGTGATGCGAATTTTATTTTTATCAAAACAAAATATGCAAAAAGAATTTATGATTATATGATTATAAAATCTTTAGCAATTAGATTAATGGGAAACTTTATCAGAGTAACAGCTGGAACAGATGAAGAAAATAAAATTTTTATCACATATTTGAATGAGTTTTTTGATAGTTTAAATAATTGAAAAGAGGTTTACTTTTAATGAGAACTGCTACAATTGAAAGAGAAACTAAGGAAACAGATATTAAAATATCACTTTCACTAGATGGTGGAGATATAGATATATCAACAGGTATAGGTTTTTTTGACCATATGTTAACAGCATTTGCTATGCATAGTGGAATTGGTTTAAATATAAAAGCACAGGGTGATACTTTTGTTGATTGTCATCACACTGTTGAAGATGTTGGAATTGTTTTAGGTAAAGCGTTTGATAGCGCTCTATCTGATAAGTCTACTATAAATAGATATGGAAATTTTACTATTCCAATGGACGAGGCATTAGTTAGTTCTTGTGTTGATATTTCTGGAAGACCATTTTTAGTATTTAATGCAAGTTTTCCTCAAGAATATTCAAACGGCTTTGACTATTGTATGGTAGAAGAATTTTTCAGAGCATTTGCATTTAATGCAAAAGTTACTTTACATATAAATATGCAATATGGCAGTAATAGTCATCATATTGCAGAGGCTACTTTTAAAGCAGTTGCACATAGTCTTAAAAAGGCTATGAGTATGCGAAGTAGTGGAGAAATATTATCTACAAAAGGTAGTATAGATTAATTTTTAGAGTTTTAATATTAGGAGGTTGTTATAATGTTTGTTATACCAGCGATAGATTTAAAAGATGGTAATTGTGTTCGTTTATTCATGGGTGATTATGAAACAGTTCATACAGTTGCAGATGACCCGGTAATAACAGCTAAGAATTTTTATAATGCTGGAGCACAATGGTTACATATAGTAGACTTAGATGGTGCAAAAGATGGTAAAAAAGTTAATGCAGAAACAATTTTAAATATTAGAAAAGAAACAACACTTAAAATAGAAGTTGGTGGTGGTATTCGTGATATGAATTCTGTAGACTTCTATATGGAAAATGGTATTGATAGAGTAATATTAGGTTCAGCTGCTGTCAAAGACCAAGCATTTGTTAAGGAAGCTGTAGCAAAATATGGTGAGAGAATAGCTGTGGGAATAGATGCTAAAGACGAGATTGTTCAAGCAGAAGGTTGGACAGATACATCTGAAATTAATTTTATAGACCTAGCAAAAAAAATGGAAGAAATCGGTGTTAAGATTATTATTTTTACAGATATATCTAAAGATGGTATGTTGTCTGGCCCTAACTTAAATCAGTTAGATGAGCTTAAAAATGCTATTAGTTGTAATATAGTTGCAAGTGGAGGAGTATCAAACTTAAAAGATATAATTAACTTAGCAAAGCTTGATATTTATGGTGCTATAGTAGGAAAAGCATTATATACAGGAGATTTAGATTTAACAAGTTCAATTGAGATTGGAAAACGTGCAAGTAGTAAAATAATTGGCGAAGAAGCAATTGATGTAGACTCTCTTTTTGTTAAAAATGAACTGATACCAACAATTGTACAAGAAAAAAAATCAGGTAAAGTATTGATGCTTGCATATATGAATAAAGAGTCACTTCAAAAGTCTTTAGATACTGGGTATACATGGTTTTATAGTCGCTCAAGACAGGAACTATGGAACAAAGGTGCAACTTCAGGACATTTACAAAAGATTTCAGAAATATATAAAGATTGCGATGAAGATACATTACTAGTAACAGTTGAACAAACTGGTGCTGCATGTCATACTGGAAATTATTCTTGTTTTTATAGAAAAGTTAAAGAATTTTAAGGAGAGCATACGATGAATAATAATGTTTTAGAAGAATTATACAAAACTGTTGAATTTAGAAAAAACAATCCAAGTGAGGGCTCGTATACTTGTTATTTGTTTGATAAAGGCATAGATAAAATTTTAAAAAAAATAGGTGAAGAATGTAGCGAAACTATAATTGCTGCAAAAAACAATGATAAAGATGAAACAGTTAATGAAATATCTGATGTTATATATCATATAATGGTTATGATGGTTAACCAAGGTATACCTTTAGAAGAAGTGTTAGCAGAACTTGAAAAGAGAAGTGAAAAAATAAGCAATTTAAAAACTTTTCATCAAGTAGATAAAAATACGTAAAACAGTTCGTTTGACTGAGAATTAATATCATTTTATATGAGGGGATGTTATTTTGTGGGAAATTCTGAAAATAAAGTTAAACCGATAATTGATAAAAGATTTAATCAATTAAGCTATGAACAATTTTTAATTGACTCTAAAACTAAAAAATTCAATAAAATGTGTATGACTCAAGTTATGAATGCGGATATGATGATTGCAACATTTGGAGAAGAACAATATTATAAAACTAGTGAAGAAATTTTAGAATCAGGAAATATAGCTTATAGGCAGCTAGGAATAGACCATTTAATTCATGTATATATTCATTCATATAAATTTTTTATGGCAGTAGCTAATGACGATATAAGTGACGAAGCTTTTTATAAACTTATGAGAGGTTTCTATGAACAATACGAATTAGCAAATGCGCAAAATACAGAGTTGGGTGGAGTTTCTAGATTTGCAGTGGTATTTGGTGATGATTTAGTAGATAGAGCTAAAAGTGCATTTTATATGCATAGACATCTACAAAATAATTTTATAGAAGTGTCAGATGAAAAAATCAGATTAATAGAAGAGCGTGAAAAAAATGTTGCTATGTTTGAGCTACTAAATTACGCAATAACTAATGATAAAGTAGTTCCGTTTTATCAAGGTATTCATAAAAATGAGTCTGGTAAAATAAATAAATATGAAGCATTAATGCGTATTTATGATCAAAATGGTAATATATGTCCACCAGGATTTTTTTTAGAATATGCTAAAAAATTAAAAATGTATCTATCGCTAAGTAAAATAGTTATAGAAAAAGCTCTTAGTGATTTTGAAAATAAAAAAAGTAAATTAAGCATCAATATATCGTTACTTGATATTCAATCAGATGAATTTAATAAATGGTTCCTTAAAAGAATTAAACAATTTAGTGACCCATCAAGAATAACTTTAGAATTCGTAGAAACAGAAGATTATACAAATGATGGTGAGTTAAAAGAGTTTTTAGATAATGTAAGAAAAGTAGGGTGCAAAATAGCTATTGATGATTTTGGAGTAGGTTATGCGACATATACATCAATAGTATCGTTAAAACCAGATATAATTAAAATTGATGGAGGAATTATCAGAAATATTACAAAAAATAAAGATAATAGAATTATATTAGAATCAATTTGCTATATGGCAAGACTTATTGGCTCTGAATTAGTAGCAGAATATGTAGAAGATGAAGAAATTCAAAAAATTATATTAGAGAAAGAAATTCATTTTTCACAAGGATATTATTTTGCAAAGCCCGAAAAATTCGAAAATTTACCAATTTTTTAATAATAAAATGTTTATTTATTAATTAATATAGTATGAATATTTAAATCTATTTGTTTTTAATTTGATGTTGACAAAAAATTACCATATAATTTCTTTTTATTGTTTAATTGTTGATAAATTGTGTATAAAAAAGTTATGGATTAATGCAATTGATATGTGTAATATATGAAATATATTTGATGGCATTGAAATCCTATTGACATTTTTAGTCGTTTTACGTAAAATGTATAGTATAGTTTAAATAAAAATTTATTGGGTGTTTTGTGTGTTTGTTTTGAATAATATATTTATCGGATTTGTAATATTTTTACATTTAAAAATTTATAAATACTATTATTCATTTAACTGAAAGGGTTGGTTTTGCGGGTATGGAAAGAATTGACGTTATTTATTCTGATGTAACTAGTGTAGAAAATTCAGTTAAGGAAGAGGATAAAAAATTGTATTTTGTTGCTAAGCGTTTATTTGATATTGTTGTATCTAGTATTTCTATTTTATTTTTGTTTCCAGCTATGGTTACTATAGGTATTATAATTAAGTTAGAGTCAAAAGGTCCAGCTATTTTTGTTCAGAAAAGAGTTGGAGAAAATGGCAAAGAATTTAATATGTATAAATTTAGGAGTATGTGCAACGATGCAGAGGCACAGCTTGAGAGTTTACAACATAAAAATGACAGAAGTGGTCCAGTTTTTAAAATGAGTGATGACCCTAGGATTACTAAAGTTGGTAGAATTTTAAGAAAAACTTGTTTAGACGAACTACCTCAATTGTTTAATGTGTTTTTATCTCAAATGAGTTTTGTAGGTCCTAGACCTCCTCTACCAGCAGAAGTTGAAAAATACACAGAATTTCAGATGAAAAGACTAAGCGCTAAACCTGGTCTTACTTGCTATTGGCAAATATCTGATAGAGAGATGGATTTTGATGGTTGGGTGGAATTAGACTTAAAATATGTAAAAGAGCGTAGTTTTTTAACAGACTTAAAATTAATTTTTAAAACATTTTCAGTTATTTTATCAAATAAAGGCGATAAATAATATTAAAGGCTGTGACACTTGTTATGTGTCACAGCCATATTTTTTAGTGTATTAGTAATTTTCTTCTCTAACTTCAAAGAAACTTTGTGGATGAGCACATACAGGACATATCTGAGGTGATTTTTTACCCATCACTAGATGACCACAATTTCTACATTCCCACATTGTTATTTCTGATTTTTCGAATACTTCTTTCATTTCAATATTATTAAGTAGTTTTAAAAATCTTTCTTCATGAGATTTCTCAATTTCTGCAACAGCTCTAAATTTTATCGCTAAATCTTTAAAACCTTCTTCTTCTGCTTCTTTAGCAAAAGTAGCATACATATCAGTCCACTCGTAGTTTTCTCCGTCTGCAGCTGCTTTTAAACAGTCACCAGCACTGCCTAACTTATGAAGTTCTTTATACCACATTTTAGCATGTTCTTTTTCGTTGTCAGCAGTTTTTAAAAATATTGATGCTATTTGTTCATAACCAGCTTTTTTTGCAACACTAGCAAAATAAGTGTATTTGTTTCTAGCACAACTTTCACCAGCAAATGCTGCTTCTAAGTTTTTTTCTGTTTTAGTACCAGAGTATTTACTATCTGTTTTTACATCTACTTTTTCAAACTCTGTCACTTGATTACAAGTAGGGCAATTAAAATCAGTATTTGGTTTTGTTTCTTGTGAGTATTCGCATTTTGTACATTTCCAGTTTTCCATAATTATTTCTCCTTAAAAGTTATATTTATATAATACGCACTTATGCAAAATTTATACGTATATATTTCTATGTGTTTTTATAATATTACCATATTTTTTATAGAAAGTAAATATTTATTATCAATTAATTACAATTGATTAAATTTTTACCATTATTGATACTTTCCTATGTACACATTTATTTAGTTATGCTATAATAATTTTAGTTTATTTAGAAAGAAGTTATAATTATGAGAAAGTTGTTAATTGGAATTAATTCAAAATATATTCATAGCAATTTAGGAATTAGGAGTTTGAAGAGTTATTTAGAAGCTAATACAACTTATAATATTGATATATTAGAGTTTACTATAAATAACAGAGTAGAGCATATTTTAAGGGAAATTTATTTGAAAAAGCCTGATTTTATTGGCTTTTCTTGTTATATATGGAATTTTGAATGTATAAAAATATTGTCAGTAGAGCTTAAAAAATTATTACCTAATATTGTTATAGTATGGGGTGGACCAGAAGTAAGCTATAACAGTGAAGATTATATAGGAAATTTTGCTGATTTTATCATTTGTGGTGAGGGAGAGATTGAGTTTACAAATTTGATTGATAATTTAGAGAATAATATAATACCAAATAATAAAATTATTAAAAGTAATATTGTAGACATGAGCGAAGTTCCTTTTGTTTATGATGATATTGAGGATTTAAATAATAAAATTATATATTATGAAAGCTCAAGAGGTTGCCCTTTTAATTGTCAGTACTGTATGTCATCGATAGAGAAGAAAGTACATTACTTACCTCTTGATAGAACTTTTTTTGAGCTTCAATACTTTTTAGATAAAAGAGTAAGACAAGTAAAATTTGTTGATAGGACATTTAATTGTAGTAAGGAAAGAACATTGCAATTATGGAAGTATTTAATAGAAAATGATAATGGTTATACTAACTTTCACTTTGAGATAGCAGGGGAGTTAATAGATGCTGAATGTCTTGAAGTTTTATCAAGAGCAAGAAATGGCTATTTTCAACTAGAAATTGGTGTTCAATCCACTAATATAAAAACTTTATCTGAAATCAAGAGATTTAATAATATAGAAAAGTTATTCTCTAAAATTGATAAACTTTTAAAATTGAAAAATATACATATACATCTGGATTTGATAGCAGGACTTCCTTATGAAGATTTAATAACTTTTGAAAAATCATTTAATGATGTATTTGCTTTGAAGTCGCATCAGTTGCAATTAGGATTTTTAAAAGTTTTGAAAGGTTCTGGCGTATATTATAAAAAAGATGAATATAATTATCAGTATACAGCATTGCCTCCATATGAGATACTAAGCACAAAATGGTTATCATATGATGAGATTTTACAATTAAAGATGATTGAAGATGTTCTGGAAAAATATTACAATAGTGGTAGATATAAAAATAGTGTTGAATATTTATCTAGTTTTTTTGAAAGCAAATTTCAATTTTTCTTATCGCTTGGAAAATATTATTATCAAAATAATTATCATATTGAAGTTGTGTCAGAAGTTGAAAGTTACTCAAAGTTATATGAGTTTTCTAAATCGATAATCAAATGCAACTTAAATATAATAAAAGAGTATATAAAATTTGACCTATTTTCTCATAAAAAAGCAAAAAAGTTACCTAGTTGTATTCAAGAAAATTATTATGATATCTATAAAAGTAAAATACACGAGTTTTTCAAATCTGAGATTAATCAAAAAATATATTGTAATAATTATTCTGAATTTAACTCAAGACAGCTTGAAAATGTTATGCATATAGGCGTTTTTGATATTAACCCATTCAATGAAGATAATAAAAAAACAGCATTACTCTTCGATTATAGAGAAACTGATTTTTTAGGCTATGCTAATATAATAGATATAAGCAATTATATAATTTAATATAAAAGTAGTAATAGCTAAGAACCCTATACAAAAGCCCAACAACTCTTAATATCGTAATATGAGTTGTTGGGCTTTTAGTTATATGATATTCTTTTAATTAATTAGAGAGTAAGGTTCAGCATTTCTATAACATTCTAAACCTACAAGATAATTAGAGCTATCTTCTAACCTTGCAAGATGTTTCATAATACTTAAAACATCATTAGTATTAACTATATTATCACCATTTACATTCGCACGAGAAATTTGAAATTCTTTAAAGCTTAACTTATTTACTAAATATTGTTGCAAAATCAGTACATCTTTAACGCTTACTTCGCTATAACCTATTTCTTCTTTTACATTTCCATATTTGCCACTACTGTATTGAGATGGTAATACTCTTATAAGTGGATTTTGTACACTAGCATTTGTGTCTATTCTAACAGTAAATATTGAAGTGCCTCCTAAATCTACTGGGATAGTATAATTTGTATCTACATTATTTGTTAAGAAAAATTGAGGAGTAGAATTATAATAACTTAGTGGAGATATTGTTTGCAAAGTAATACCGTTGAGTAAACCGAATACTAAGTTATCATTATTATCAAGTATTTGAATAGTGTTTGTTTTACTTAAATCAGTTGTGTAATCAAATTCAAAGTAACTTTCATAAATTCCATTTCCAACATATAACATCTCTTGATTGTAATTTACACCGTTGACTGATAAATTAATATGTAAATCTTTAGTATATGGTTTTGCTGAGTTTTCTCCATACATTAGCCTTAATTTATCTTCAGGTGTTAGAGTTAATGTGTTAGTCATTTGTAAGTCAGGTTCAGGGTAAACTTGTGTTTCATACATAGTATATATAAATTCAGTAGAAATTTTATCAGCATCATCTCCAAATGCACTATTAATTATGTCTACTGCTTCTTGTCGATTGTTAAGGTCAAATATAAGCACTTCTGGTAAGTCATAACCTAGTATAGTTTCATCAATTAAGTTATCTGTAACTTCTGTGTGTGTTTCTAAAAGCATACTCCTTATACTATCTCTTAAAAATTGACGATAAGTTGTGTCAAATACATAATGTTTAGGCTCGTTATCAAAACTTATGTTGTAAAGATTGTATTCGTGATTTCCGTGATGTGCACTAGTACCTGTAAAAATAGCATTAGTTCTACATTGAGCATATACACCATAGTCTATTAATTCTCTTTGAAAAGCTTCGCTATACGGTCCGCAGTTTTGATATAGAAATGATACAGATTTATCGGTAGTAATACCTTCTCTTAACAATTCAACATTTTCATATATTGCGTCATAATTATCAGTAAATAAATTTGTCACAAAATTGCTCATTTCTTCAAATGAATTAAAATGTTGTTCACCATTTTGTGATGTAGTATTAGCTGAAAGTTCAGTAGCGTTAACATAAAGTTGAGCTTGTACCACTGTAAACAACATAACTATTGACAGTGCAAATGATAGTAACTTTTTCATATAGCATCAATTCCTTTATTATTTATTCTC